>JAZAOF010000047.1:0-11841 GCA_036228265.1 Myxococcota bacterium
GTCGAAAACGCGGAGGTATTGACCCGCGATGTAAGTGTTGAAGTTGTCGGGGTCGGTGGTGATCTCGAGATCGCCCCCCACCGCGACCAGCAGGTCGGCGCGCCGGGGCTCGTCTTCCGGCCGCAGCTTGAAGGAATAGTCGGGGATCAGCGCGAGATCTCTCGGTGGCGAGGGAAAGAGCGTCTCGGAAACCAGGAATGGATCGCTCGGAACCGACACGTCGTAGATCTTGAGCGAACCCGTGCCGGCGGCGTCGAGCGCGAACGCGTAGCCGCCGCGCACGGCGACGCCGCGGCCGTAGGAGAGCCCGGGCAGGGGGGTGCTCCGGTCCTCCTGGGTTTCGAACTCGAGGGCGAAGGGTTGCGGCCCGTCGGTCGCGGGATCCTGGTCGAAGGCGTTTCCCGCCAGGTCCACGACTCCGGTCCCCACGCTCAGCGCGTATCCGGTCGCGGGCTGCAGCTTGCTGGGAACCACCGTCAGGGTGCGCTGGTCGCCGCTCAAGGTGAGCGAGAACCCGGGCGGCGCCGCGGTCGCGGCCACCGAAACCGACGGGCTCAGGGTGACGGCCGAGATGTCGTCGACCAGGGCGTCGTCGACGGGTTCGTTGAAATGGAGCACGATGGCATCGCCCGGCGAGAACCCCTGCCAGCCCGAGGCCGGGAAACTCGATTCGACAACCGGGCCCACGCCGTCCTCGGGGTCGGCCGCTGCGAGCACGCCGCTTCCGGTCGGTTTCGTGCCGTCGAAGGCGATGCGGGTGACGCGCGAGATCGGCGAAAGCGCCGGCTCGGGGAAAGTTGGCTCAAACTCAAAGCGAACCTCGACGGAAACCACGGCCGGAATCTCCAAGGGGATTTGGACGGCGGCGGTGCACGAGAGCTTGCGTCCGTCGCCGAGGGATTCCTGCGAAGGCGCGCCAACCTCGATAGCGCTCTCTTCGACGGCGGTGCCCGAAAGCGGCGCCACGCCCGCCAGTTCCACGAAACACTCCCACTGATCCGCCTTGCTGTGGGAGAGGAGCCCCCGGACTTCGACCGTTTCGCCGGCCGACGGATAGACCGGGGAGTGGGTCAGCGCCATTTCGGGTCGGCGCGCCCCGACCCCGCTCTCGTTGGCCGTGCGGCGGAAGACGAGGTCGTTGTTGAACCCGTCGGAGAAATTTCCAGAGGGATTGAACACCGCAGCCGGCGACAAAAACCCCTCGGCAACCGTCGACGCGGGCCGCGAGAAACGCGGATGCGTGGCGAACAGCACGCCCTCGCCCGCTTGGTCCGAGACGGAGAGCGCGTAGTCGCCGGTGAGCTCGCTGGTGGCGTAGACCATGCCGGCCTGGATGCGGCCGGTGGCCGAAAAGTTGGCGCTGGCGGGCTCGAAACGCACGAAGGCACCGGGGACGACGCGGCCTTGCGTGGAACTGCAACTCTGCGACACGAGGGTGCCCGTCTCCGCGTTGCTCTCGCAGACCTGCCCCGCTAACGCGATCGACCCGCCGTTCAATTGAATGACCGCGAGATTGAACTCGTTGGTGTCGCCGGCCGCCGCCGGGTTGTAGGGCCCGAAGAGCGCGCCGATGAAGCCCATGAACGGGAAGGTGTTGGTCTTGAGCCGGCCTGGGCGTCCGGGCGGGCCGTCCTCGTAGCGCATCTTGTCCGCCACCTCGTAGACTGTCTGGCCGTCGATCTCGCGCGCGATGGCGAGCTGGAAGGTCTGGTTTTCCGGCTCGTCGCTCTCTTCGGGAGTGAACGCCACCTCGACTTCGGAACCCCCGTCCACCGGGCCGCCGCTGAGCTCGAGTTGGAAGCCGCCCACGATCTTCCCACCATTCGCGGGACTGCGGGAAACCCCGTTCTCGTCTTCGCCCATGAGCTGATCGATCAAGTCGAGCGAGAGCGGGGTGATCTTGAACTTGGTGCGGCTCTCGACGGCTTCGGGCGCGATGAAGACCTTCACCTCGCCCGCCTCCTCGTTGCTGGCTTCGAGGATGCCGCCGCCCGGGTAGAGGCCGACGCTGCCGTCGTCGTAGAGCTGGCGCTGCACCGGGATGCGGATGCGGGTGTCGTTGGCGTTGACGAAAGTGGCCGAGACGAAATCTTCCTCGCCGGCCAGCAGGCTTCCCATGAAGGAACCGTCGGGGTTCGAGAGCACCGTGGACGTCATGCCGGTGGTGTCGTTTACCAGGATGACCGGCACCCCCGAATCGGCGGCCCCCTGGCTGGAGACGACGCAGATCGAGGTGCCGAGCGACAGTTCCAGTTCCGCACCCGGAACGCCCTGGCAGTCGGGGACGTCCTCACCCGTCTCCGGATCCTTGCACAGAATGCAGGCGTCGATGCCCTTCTGGGAGCCCGGCTCGCAGATCACGAGTTTGGCACCCAGGCCGCGGCTGGCCCGGGGCTCGGTGGTGAAGTCGAACGCGCGCTGGCCTGCGAGGGCGAGATCCGAGCGATCGAGGAGATTCTCGTTCAGCGTGATCCGGTAGTCTTTTTCGGCCTCCAGCGGCTCGTCGGGGAGAAACGACAACCGATCGCCGGCCAGGTTCAGGTGGAGCGTTCCCGCGACGGCGGTTCCCTCGACGGGCGTTCCCTCGGAATCGACCTGCCCCAACGTCAACGCGTCTTCGCCGACATGCTGCGGATCCAGGGGCTCGGAGAACTGCACCGCGATGGGCGTCACGGTATCGGCCTTCGGGGGGAGCGGGGGATCGTTGTCTTCGAAGCCGACGCTCGTGAGGCACGAATCGGCCGGAACGATTTCGACCACGGGCGTGACGGCGGTGACACACGGCGGGGTGGGAACCAGGGTGACTTCGGGACGCACGACGCTCCCAGCGCTTCCCGCCTGGAGAGCCAACGCGGCGCGGTTGCCCGTCGCCGGGTCGTCGATGACGAGTTGCGCGTCGCCCACCGGCGCCACCAGGACGAAAGCGCCCTCGGCCTTCGAGAAGGTGAGCCAGGGCCGCCCCTCGATGCGAACCGCCAGGCCCGCCGCGGGATTGCCCTGGGCGTCCCGGGCCGTGCCCACGACCAGCGCCTGGGGCACGGCCACGCGCACGAGCACGAAGCGGCCGGCGCGCGTGATGCCCGGCAGGCGATCGCCCGCCGCGGGTTCGACGCTCGCCAGGTTGCCCACGCCGTCGCTCTCGAAACGCTCGACGGGCTCGAGCCCGTTGCGGCCGTGGCCCTCGATGACGCGCGCCAACACGAAGTGCGCGTTGGCGGCCACGCCCCCGAAGACGGCGCGCAGGCTACGGCCGACCGCGACACCCCGCACCCCCAGGTCGAAGCCCCTCACCGCCTCGCTGCCCGCGTCCAACAGCGACGCGAAGCGCTCGGGATCGAGGCTTCGCAGTTCGACGGGGCTCGCCTCTTCGAGATCGCCCGAAAGCGCCGCGATCTCGATGCCCGGGGCCACCACGCGCCCCCCCTGCTCGGTGAGCGCGCCGACCTCGAAATTCTCGACCGCGAGAATGTCGACACCGACCGACGCCTCGACCAGTTGCGAGGCATCGAGCAACCGCTGGGGGCGCAGCGGGAAACGGGCGTGCACGCGGTCGGGCGCCACGCTGCTGCCCGGGGCCGCCGGGCGCCGGTAGGTGGAGAGGAAGGCCAGGTGACCGGGCGGGTGGATCTCCTGGCCGCCGCGCAGCAGGTAGGCGTCGAAGATCTCGGTGCGCACCGGCGTGCCGCTCGGGAGGTGGGCTTCGCCCGCGATCGTCACGTGGGCGGTGGAAACGACGCGGTCGGGATCGAGGCTGGCGGTGCGCATCGGCGGATCGGCTTCGCCGCTGGCGCTGAGCGTCGCCGGGTCGGCCACCCCCAGCGAACTCGGCTGCAGTTCCGGCTCCTCCTCGGTGGGAAGCGGCGGCGCGCCTTCGCCCGTGTCGGCCACCACCAGCGCGTAGGGCCCGGGGCCCGGCACCTCGAACGCCAACGCGGAGCTTCCCTGGCCCGCGACGATCGACTCCCGCTGCCAGGCCATGGCCGCGGGCACGAAACGCGCGACCACCACGCTCTCGCCCGCGCCCACCGGTGCCCAGAGCGCGGCGCTCGCCGCGGCCTGCGCCTGGGCGTCGCCTTCGAGTTCGAGCCAGAAGGCCTGGAGCGGGCTCCAACCCAGGGGCAAGGGCGCGGGCAGCGCCTGGGCGCTCAGCGGGGTCAGCCAGGCCTGGGTGGGCGCGGTGAGGCTGCCGCCGGCAAAATCGAGTTCGAGCCCGCCGCCCTCCACGCGGCCCCCGTTGAGCACCGTGAGCGATGCGGGCGAGTCGCTCTGGCGGGTCAACCACGGCCCCGGGACGCGCTCGACCTCGCCCTCCTGCAACGCGAAGCGCCGCCACACCGGCAGGTAGCCCTGCTTCGAAAAGCGCCGCGTGAAGACACCGGCCTCGCCGCCGAGCGTGGCTGCGCCGCTTTCGGCGTCGCTGGTGGGCGTCTCGGCGAAGGCCCGCGCGGTCGCGGGTTGGGCGCCCGCCTTGAACGAACTGGCGGCGGGTGCGGGTGCGTCCTCGATGCTGACCCCGCCCAGGGGATGGCCGTTGGCGTCGAGCGTCTGCGTCAGCCCCAGGGCAAAGGGCAGCGCCTCCACCCGCTCGAGGCTCCACTGCAGCGACAGCGGGTCGAAAGGAACGGTGCGCTCCTGCTCGAAGGCGAAGTCGGGGTCGCCCATCGTCGCCTCCACGGGCGTGGGCTCGCCGGTTACGCGGTCGACCTCCACCAGCGTCGCCGCCGATTCGCTCGAGACGTGGGCGATGGCCGAGAGAGCGGCGTCTTCGGAACTCGTCCACACGATCTCGTAGCCGAAACGCGCGGTGGTCCGACCGGTGCGCGTCTCGCTTCGCTTGGTCGCGGGGCCGTAGCCCGCGGCGATCCAGCGCAGGCTGGTGGGATCGAAGGGAACGCGGCGATCCTGTCGCAGGACGATCTCGCCCAGCGCCTCCTTGACCCCGCCCGCCAGCATCGGGCCGCAGCGAAGGTTGCCCGAGACGACCTCGGTCGCGGCGCTCTGGCTGTGGACCAGGAAAGCCTGGTCGAGAATGTAGGGCCCGTCGTTGCGGCAATCCGCGCGAAGGCGGTACTCGAAGAGCGTGCGCCCGATGCGGGTTTCGGCGACGACGCGGTAGTTCTCGAGTTCGACCCGCCAGGACTCGAGGAAGGCGTCCCCGCAGCCGACGGCAAAAAAAAGCGCAACGATGAAAAACGACTTCCGCAACAACGGCATGGACGCACCACGATGAGAGACGGGGGAACTCGCCGGTGGGCGCGAGGGGTCGAACCGGACCCTACCTTCCTATTTTATAGGTACCCGACTCCGATAAACACCGGAAAGTGGGGACCCTGGCATTGTTTTCGCGGCTGAGTTGCCCCCGCGTCGCCGGCGGCCACGGGCGCCGGGGCGCTTTCAGCCGTGTCCCTCCGGGGCGCCCAGGGTCGGCGAGCGCGTTTTTCGGAACCGTCCCTCCCTTCCCTGCAGCGTATACTTCGCGGTGTGAGACCCTGGGTGGGAATTCCGGTGTGCCTCGACGAGCGCGGACGCTGGCGAGCGGGGCGCGAGTATCTCTACGCCGACCTCGCCACGGCGCGCGCGGTCGAGAAGGCCGGTGGCGTGCCCGTGGTGCTACCACCCCAGGGAGACGCCGCGGCGGCACTTGAACGCATCGACGCGCTGCTGCTCCCCGGCGGCGACGATTTCCCTCCCCCGCCCGGCAAGCCCTACCCGGACACCGTTCGCTTCGACGTGGTGCCCGAAGCGCAGCACCGATTTGACGCCGCGCTGCTCGCCGCGGCGCTCCAGCGCGGGCTTCCGGTGCTGGGAATCTGTTACGGCGCGCAACTTCTCGCCCTGCACCACGGCGGCAGCCTCTACCACGACATCGCCACCGACCTGCCCGGCGCGAATTCGCACCAACTGGGCGAAGCCGACGGCCGCCACGCCGTGACGATCGAGCCCGGAAGCCAGCTGGCCGCCCTGGTGGGCGAGGCACCGGGCGCCGTGAACAGCCTCCACCACCAGGCCATCGCCGACCCGGGACGCGGCATGCGGGGAAGCGCCCACGCGCCGGACGGCGTCATCGAGGCCCTGGAGAGCCTGGGCCCGGGCTTCTGCCTGGGCGTGCAGTGGCACCCCGAGAAACTCGAGGCTCCCGCTTCCGATGCCCTCTTCCGGGCCCTCGTCGCCGCGGCGGCAGACGCGACGGGCCGCCCGGGATAGAATTGTGCCCCCATGCGCCGATTCTTTTCGCTCTTCTTCTGGGTCTTCATGACCGTGAGTTCCGCGGTGCTCTTCCCGATCGCCGTCGCGATCTGGGCGCTGACGGCGCCTTTCGACCGGCGCAAGGTCGCGCTTCACCGCTTCACCTGCTTCTGGGCCGCGCTCTACACCTGGTTGAACCCGGCCTGGCGCGTGACGATCCACGGCCGAGAAAAAATTGATCCGCACCGGGCGGTGGTCCTGGTGGCGAACCACCTCTCCCTGGTGGACATCCTCGTGATGTTCCGGCTTTTTACCCACTTCAAGTGGGTCTCGAAAGCCGAAAATTTCCGGGTTCCGTTTATTGGATGGAACATGTCCATGAACCGCTACATCCGACTGGTTCGCGGCCAGAAGCAGAGCGTCGTCCGCATGATGCAGGAATGCGAAGACGCCCTGGCCGGCGGAAACTCGATCATGATGTTTCCCGAGGGCACGCGCTCGACAACCAATGCGATGCGAAAATTCAAACCCGGCGCGTTCGAAATCGCGCTCAAAGCCCACGCACCCGTCCAACCGCTCGTCATCCGCGGTAGCGGGGATGCACTCCCGAAACGCGGCTTCGTCCTACAAGGACGGCACGAAATCTCCGTCACCGTGCTCGACCGCATCGACCCGGAGAACTTCGGTGCCGCAACGGCCGAAGAGCTTTCCGCTCAAGTACGCGAAATCATCGCGGCGGAACAGGTGCGGGCCAACGCGCAACGACCCGGAAGCGAAGGTACCCCGCGGTTCGCCTGAGTCGCGTCCGCAAAGAAACTCACGCAAGGCGTGCGCAACTCGTGGCGCGAAGACGTCCGTGGCGCGTTCGAAAGTTGCCCTTCACGCGCAACACAACCGCGCGCTCCCGGCGACTCTTTCGCCGCCGCCGTGCAAAAGCTCTCTCGATTGCGGTGGCCCCTACGGTCATTTTGCGACGTCTGCATTTTTTTCTACCCAAAGACGGAAACTCTGGGTAGGGTAAGAGTGGTCTGAACATCCGCAGCGGCAGGAAAGGTCTCCCCGTGACGACAGAAGAAGCATTTCGCTGGATTGAGCAAGTCGAAGCCCAGGTCTTTCACAACGAAGAAGAGACCCCCGAAAACAAGTGGGTGGCCGTGGTAAGAGCGCCGGGTTCGACACCCGACCCGGGCGATCACGTCATCCTCGCTTTCGGCGAAACGTTCATCGAGGTCACTCGGGCCGCCGAAGCCCAGTGGCAGAACCACTGGTCGACACTCAGCCGCTGGCACTAAACCGGCGGACCAATTCGCCGAACCGCTGCAGCAACAACCGGCCCGTGGGCGCGGGCCGCACTTCGTCGAGCAATGCATCGGGGTTGAGACCTTCTGCGCGAACGAGTTCTCGGCGTTCCTCGATGTAGAAGCGCATGATCGACTCGTCGAACTCAGGATGAAACTGCACCCCCCAGGCTCTTTCGCCGAGCGAAAACGCATGATGGGGATCGAGCTCCGTCGTACCGCGCACCACCGCTCCCGGCGGTGCTTCGAGCACCGACTCGACATGGGTCGTGTGAACCCACGCTCCTTCGGGCATGACCGACAGCAGGGGGTCGTCCTCGTGCCCTCGCATGGAAACGCAGCGCGTGCCGATTTCGCGTCCGTGCGGGTTTGGCCCCACCGCCGCCCCGGCGGCGCGCGCCAACATCTGGTGGCCGTAACAGATCCCCAGGCACGGAACTTCGGCCGCAAGCACGCCTTGCAGCCAGTCGATGGCGCTCTCGCTCCACGGCTCGCGATCGCTCACCATCGAGGGCGACCCCGTGATGACGACCCCGCCGAGAGAATCGGCCTCGGGAAGAACCTCGCCCTCGTGGATCGCTGCGACATCGACAGGACGGGAGGAAGGCAATCCGAGCCCATCGACGATCCAGGCGTCGAAATCTCCCCGACGCGCTCCGAGTGACTTAAAGGTCGAACCGGTCTTGACCACCAGCACGGGGCGGGAACTGGACCGCGCCTCGCCGCTCATCGGGAAACCCCAAGGGCGTGGAGCGCAATGGCGGACGCGGCGGCCACGTTGATCGAGTCGACTCCCGGGGCCATCCCGATGCGCACCGTCGTATCCACCCGGCACAGGGCCGGCTCGGAAATCCCGGTGCCCTCGGCACCCAACACCAGGGCGCAGCGACGCAGCTCGGCGGGATCCAGCTCTTCCAGGCTCCGCGAGCCCGGCGCCCGGGGATCCGGGTGCAGGGCGAGAATCGCGTAGCCGAGATCGCGCAACCGGTCCAGGGCGCCGGGCCACGGTGCAATCCGCGCATGGGGCAGACAAAGCGTGGCCCCCATCGAGACCCGGATGGCCTTGCGGTAGAGCGGATCCGCACTTCGGGGACCAAGCAGCACCGCATCGGCGCCGAAGGCCTGGGCGTTGCGAAAGATCGCGCCGAGGTTGGTGGCGTCGGCCACCTGTTCGACGACCACGATCCGCGAAGGCTCCGGGTCGGCGGGCAATAACGCTTCGAAGGCAAGCGGCGCGCCTTCCCGGCCGGCGGCGAGCGCTCCCCGGTGAAGGTGGAAACCCGCAACCGCATCGAGGACACGCGGTTCGGCCACGAAGACCGGCACCGACGGGGCGAGTTCCTCGAGGGTGTCTCGCAAGCCCTCAAGGGCGGCGTCGGTCACGAAAACCGAATCCGGGCACAGCGGCGACCGCTCGATGAGGCAGCGAACATTGGCGCGCCCCTCGGCCAGGAACAGGCCCTGCCCTCTCCTCAGTTCGAAATCGCGCAGGTTGCGGTAGACCGCAACCCGAGGGTCATCGAGAGTCTCGATGCGATGGGGTTTCACGAAGACCAGCCCCCGGCAAGATCAGATGTCGCCGAAAAAATCGTTCCCCTTGTCGTCGACGATGACAAAGGCTGGAAAGTTCTCCACATCAATACGCCAGATGGCTTCCATCCCCAGTTCGGGATATTCGAGAACCTCGACGTTCGTAATACAGTTCTGCGCGAGGATGGCGGCCGGCCCCCCGATCGAACCGAGATAGAAGCCCCCGTGCTCGGCACAGGCTGTGGTCACCTGCTTCGATCGATTCCCCTTGGCCAGGGTCACGAAACTCCCGCCATTTTGCATGAAGAGATCGACATACGAGTCCATTCGTCCCGCCGTGGTCGGACCAAAAGAACCCGAGGCATGACCCTCGGGAGTCTTGGCGGGACCGGCGTAGTAAACGATGTGGTCCTTCATGTACTGGGGGAGTCCCTCCCCGGCGTCGATACGCTCCTTCAGCTTGGCGTGGGCGATGTCGCGCGCAACGACAATGGTCCCCGAAAGGGAAAGTCGCGTCTTGATCGGGTAGCGAGAAAGGTCGGCGCGGATCTCCTCCATGGACCGGTCGAGATCAATCGACACCACCTCGCTCTCGAGTTCCTGCGCTGAGGGCTCGGGGAGATACTGCGCCGGGTCGCGCTCGAGTTGTTCAAGAAAGACCCCTTCCCGGGTGATCTTGCCGAGAATCTGGCGGTCGGCCGAGCACGAAACCCCGATACCGACGGGGCAAGAAGCCCCGTGACGCGGCAAACGGATGACCCGCACGTCATGGCAGAAGTACTTCCCGCCGAACTGCGCCCCGATGCCGGTCTCCCGGGTGAGTTTCAGGATCTGCCCCTCGAGTTCGTGATCGCGAAAGGCGCGCCCGTACTCGTTGCCCTCGCCGGGAAGACCATCGAGATAGTGGCAGCTGGCCATTTTCACGGTCTTCAGATTCGCCTCGGCCGAGGTCCCCCCGACAACGACCGCCAGGTGGTAGGGAGGGCAGGCGGCGGTTCCCAACAATCGAATCTTCTCGGCCATGAACTCGAGCATCCGCTCGGGGTTGAGAAGGGCACGGGTCTCCTGGAATAGGAATGTCTTGTTGGCGGACCCCCCGCCCTTCGTCACGAAGAGGAAGCGGTATTCATCGCCACTCGTGGCATAGAGATCGACCTGGGCGGGCAGGTTCGTCCCGGTGTTCTTTTCGTCGTACATGCCGAGCGGCGCCATCTGGGAGTAACGGAGGCTCGTTTCCGTGTAGGTCCGGTGGATTCCCCGGGAAAGCCACTCTTCATCGCTCCCCGTCGTAAAGACCTGCTGCCCCTTTTTGCCCATCACGATCGCGGTGCCCGTGTCCTGGCAGGAGGGCAATACCATGCCGGCAGAAACGTTCGCATTCTTCAACATCTCGAGGGCCACGAAATGGTCGTTCTCCGACGCTTCGGCATCGTCGAGGATATGGCGCAACTGCGAAAGGTGACTCGACCGGAACAGATGGGAGACGTCACGGACCGCCGCCGCCGCCAGATCCGCGAGAGCCGGCCCCTCGATGACCACGATCTCCTCGCCACGAAAACGGTCGAGCGAAACGTAGTCGCCCTCAATCCGCCGATAGACCGGTTCGTCGGCCGCCGACTCGAAAAGGGCTTGGTGGTGAAACTCGGTCATGAAAGGCTCTCCGGGGGCGCTATCGATGAAGCCTCGCACCAAGAGGAGCGAGGCCACGGAACGCCGGAGTGTCGCGGTCCCCGGGACGGCGGGCAAGCGAGACGAAGCACCGGTCCTGAACCGGATCCGCGTCCGAGTGAAAATCTCGAATTCGCGGGATCCGCCACGGCCGCGGGCGGTGTCTCACCCGAGGGATCAAAACATCGATCGCCCCCCGGAACCATGGAAACGACTCACCCCATGGGGAGAACTACTTCCGGGCGGATCTGCTGTTATTATTGTCGGTGAATTTCGGGGGATCGTAGTGGAAACGACCCATTTTAATTCCAATGGCCGCAGCAGGAGAATCCGCTCGTTCCGCGCGGCCGGAATTCTCGCGGCGGTGCTCCTCGGGCTGACCGCGGGAAGCCCGTCGGCATCCGCGGACGAACTCGACTGCGACTACCTGCCGCGCCTGATCAAGCTCTTTCTCCAGCGGCACATCACCTTCAATCACCTCAACGACGAACTGCGGGAACGCAGCATCGAAACCTATATCAAGCGACTCGACCCCTCCAAGACGCTCTACCTGCCCGAGGACATCCAACCGCTGAAGACAAAGCTTCGCGGGGTCTTCCACGATGTACAAAGTGGAAATTGCACCGCGCTGATCGAGGTCCACGCCGATCTCGTCAAGCGGGTCGAGGCCATGGAAGGTCGTGTTCGGAAGGTCCTCGAAGACGATGACTACGAGGTCGATACCAGCGTGACGCTGATCCTCGACCCCGACAAGCGAAGCCGGCCCACGACGCCCAAGAAACGGGACGCCTTCGTCCTGAAACTGCTCCATTTCCAGATGACCAATTACCTCTCCAACGACCTCGAGCTCCCCGAGGCGAAGGAGAAACTCATCCACCGATACGAGTTGATCAGCAAGCGCGCAAGGGACCGCGACAAGGTCGATATCTTGTCCGGCTTCGTTGACTCCTTTGCCAATGCGCTGGACCCCCATTCGAACTACCTGTCCGCCGAAGCGATGGAGGATTTCCAGATCCAGATGGGACTTTCCCTGGAAGGGATCGGCGTCGCTCTTTCCTCCAGGGACGGCTACTCCGTGGTCGAGAAGATCATCCCTGGAGGGGCCGCCGACGAACTCGACGTCCTCGAGCCGAAGGACAAGATCATCGCGGTTTCACAA
>JAZAOF010000048.1:0-5414 GCA_036228265.1 Myxococcota bacterium
CTTCCCAACATCGCCGATACCCAGGGCGATGCCCCGATCGTCGCCCGCGGTCGGCGGCTCGAGGAAGAAATCGACTCGCTTCTGGTCGCTTTTGGGGGCGCGGGATCGCCCCCTCGAGCCGTTTAGCGTTGGACGGCCTGCGGGCTGAACCGGAAATAGAGCCAACTCGAGATTCCCAGAGAAACCAGGGCGACCCCGATCCACTGGGGCTCCGTGAGTCCGAGGGCGACCTCGGGGTTGACTCGCCAGTTCTCGATGACGATTCGCCCGAGTCCGTTGAGCGCGATGTATTCGCCGAAGAGGAAAGGGCTCCGGTTCCGGCGGGACCAGAGGAGCAGGGCCACCGGCAGAAGCCACGCACACTCGTAGAGTTGCGTCGGATGGACCGTCTCGAGGGTCGGAGGTGCGCCCTCCGGAAAGGCGATTGCCCAGGGTACATCGCTCGCCCGGCCGTAGTCGTCTCCTACGAGGAAACAGCCGATCCGGCCGAGTGCCTGTCCGACTGCTGCGGCGGGTGCCGCACAGTTCGCGAGATCCCGGACCGATAGCCCATGGCGGTAAGCGCCGATGGCGCCCGCGAGAGTGCCGCCGATCAGCCCCCCGTACCACGTGATTCCGCCCCGCGCGAAGAACAACTGGGAGAAGGGTTGACCGTAAAGGATCCAGTTGTCGAGGGCGAAATAGAGCTTCGAACCGAAAACTCCGCCGACCACCGCGTACATCCACGCGGTGATGACGGGGTCGGTTTCGTAACCCTTTTCCTTCATGCCGCGTGCCGTGATGGCGAGACCGGCCAGGAACGCCAGGGCGAGCATCGGGCCAAAGGAGGTGATCGTCACCCCGATTCCCGGAATGCGAAAAAGTTCCGGATACAAATCGTTTTCCCCCGCGCTGCAGGCTACGCGAAGGGCTGCCTCGCTTCAACCGGCTGCGACTAGCGTCGACCGAGGGATACGAAGAACGTGGAGCCGTGTCCCGGGTCGCTGTCGACCCAGGCTCGCCCGCCGTGGACGGCAGCGATTTTCTGCACGATGGCGAGACCCATCCCCGTGGTGGGTTCGTGGTCGGGCCTCTCGAGGCGTTGAAACGGGTGGAAGATCCGTTCCTGGTCGGCTGCGGCAATCCCGATTCCGTTGTCCTGCACGCACAGAAGGTCGAATTCATCGTTCTGGAAGGCTTCGACTCGAATCGTCGCGTCGGCGCGGTCTCCCATGTGGAGAATCGCGTTCCCGATCAGGTTCGAGAAGATCTGGTAGAGCCGTGTTGGGTCGGAGTAGACGCGGTGGGTGGATTTCGGGAGGATGAGCTCTACCCCGCGCGCTTCCAGCCGCGGTTTGAGTTCTGCCCGAAGCTGGGAAAGCACCGGACCGAGGTCGAGAAGGGTTCTTTGGATCGGGACCTGGCCGATCTTGGAGAGCGAGAGCAGGTCATCGGTCAAGGACTCCATGGTTCGAGCCGCCTGGTCGATTCGATCGAGGAAATGGCGCCCGACGTCGTCGAGAACAGAGTCGTAGTCCTGGCGAAGGAGGTGGCTGAAACCCAGCAGCGAGGCAAGCGGCGAGCGAAGGTCGTGGGAGACCGTGTTGACGTAACTTTCGAGCTCCGCGTTTTTTTCGGCGAGTTGATCGAGGATCGATTGGCGCTCGGTGACGTCACGGAGAAACACGACCTGGCCATCGGGTTCGCCGTTCTGCAGGACGAGGGGCTGACAGGAGAAGTGCAACGAGCGCGGCCTGCCGTCGCCCCCCTCGCACTTCAGGTCGGAGTGGATCTCGGTCCCCGATCCGAGGTGGGATACGAGCCGTTGCAACTCGGGGTTGCGACTCGCGAGCAGGAACGCGGGCCGATGCAGCAGTTCGTCCCGGTTGAAGCGAGTCAGTTGCTCGACCGCCGAGTTCGCGAAGGTGATGAAGCCCCACCGGTCGAGTGCGATAACGGCGTCCGGTGTGTTGTGGAGGACGGCGGTGAGAAGGTCCGCTCCGGGTTGTGCCGCGCCGTCGCGGTGCGGTCCTTCCTCGGTCAGTTGCACAATGGCCAGGCCGTAGTGGCTCGGAGGGGCCGCGGCGTGCGACGTGCGGAGCCACGTGGCGGAGATTGGACGAGGGGGGCCGGTGGACAGCCGGAGCGTGGCGTGGTCGAGGCGACAGAGTTTCGTGCCCTTGGGGAGGTCACCGAGTTCGGGAATCACTTCGGCACACGGGGCGCCCCGGGAAGCTGAGGTGGCCTCTTCAAGGGCCCGGGTCATCCACGAGATTCGCCCGAACTCGTCCATAGCGAGGGCGAAAGGGTGCAGGCTGGCGAGTTCGAAGAGGAGCGTTTCGGCGTCGTTTTCGCCAGCGGGGGGGGCGGGGCTGTTCAGCATACGGTGTGGGGGTTCAACCGCTTTTTGTTTCGCGCAAATCCTACCAGAGACGAAATATTTGCGGAAAATAAAACGCCGATTCGGAGAATAAAATTTCCCCGAGGGGAACTCCTGGGCGCGAATTCTGGGTAATTGCCCCTCCAACGGCCCGAACCTATGCTGCGGGCGGGTAAACGCAGCGCGGGTCCCGCCCTTTCCAGGCGTGGACCAGGGGAGTGCCTGCGGCAGGCTTTTCGCGGGAACTGACGCGAGGAGGGACCGTTCGTGACAGACCGCTTGACGCACCTCGACGAGGAAGGCCGCGCTCGCATGGTGAACGTGGGAGAGAAGGAGTCGACCCACCGTGTCTGCGTGGCCGCCGGCGAGGTTCGGATGAGCCCGGAAACGCTCGCGAAAATCATGGCGAGCGAGATCGAGAAGGGGGACGTTCTCGCGACGGCCCGCTTGGCCGGGATCCAGGCATCGAAACGAACCGCCGACTGGATTCCATTGGCGCACCCCCTGCCGCTCGATGCAGTCAACGTGGATTTCGAAACCGGCGAAGGCGACGGAATTCTGTGCATTCGTGCTCGTGCCGAGGCCCATTGGCGAACCGGCGTGGAGATGGAGGCCCTGGTGGCGGTCTCGGCTGCGGCGCTAACGGTCTACGACATGTGCAAGGCGATCGACCGGGGAATGCTCATCGGCGACATCGGATTGGTCCAGAAGTCCGGGGGGAAGAGCGGGACCTGGACCCGCCCGGAATCGCTCGAGGCACGAGAGCGTTGACGGGCGAGCGAGATCGCCCCGAGGGGGAACCGGACGAATCCGGGGCCGACTCGGGCGGAAAATCCGCCGAGACGGAACCTAACGCTGATAGCCGGAGTCCGTCTGCCCATATGCGATCGGACTCAACCATCGGATTGGGCGTCCCCGAAGGGCCGCAGCAGGCTTCGAGCTTCGTGGGAGAGAAGCGTTCGCGCCGGGGGCCGAGGGAAGAGGACCCCGACCGCGAACTCGTTGAGCGATGGAAGCAGGGCGATTCGGTCGCGTTTGCGACCCTGGTACGGCGTCATGAGAAACGCGTCTTCCGGCTGCTCCTGCGGATGACCGGGAGCCGGGAGGAGGCCGAAGACGTGGCCCAGGACACCTTCCTGAGCCTTCATCGCAGCGGCCAGAGGTTTCGCAGCGAAGCCCGCTTTTCGACCTACGTGTACCGGGTCGCGGTCAACGCGGCGCTCAATCGCCGCCGCACGCAGAAGCGCAGTCGCGAGCGCGTCCAGAAACTGGAAGTTCGCCAGAAGGCGGGCGATGACCTTCCGTCTTCGCCGAGAAACCCCGAGGACGCTGTTGCTGGAGCTGAAATCGGGGTCATTGTGCACGAAGCGCTGGCCCGCCTGCCCGAAACGCTTCGCGTTCCGGTCGTTCTTTACGACCTGGAAGACCTTTCCTACGGAGACATTGCACGAATCCTCGGAATCGCCGAGGGAACGGTCAAGTCCCGCATTCACCGCGCTCGCCAGGCTCTTCGAAACGAGTTGCGCGACCGCCTGACCCGCCGAGAGAACGGAGTGGAATCGTGAACCATAGAAGCGCCCAACGCCACTTGGCCGACTACCTCGATGGGGCTTTGTCCCCCAATCGGCGTCGCCGAGTCGAAGAGCATCTCGACAACTGCACGGAGTGCTCCAGCGAGGTCCGGGAGTTACGCGAAACCGTGGCCCTCTTACGCAAGTTACCTGAACCCGATGCTCCGGCCGACTTGACCGAAGCCGTCCTCCGGCGAATTGCCGCCGGCGAGGCCGAGCCGACCTGGAGCCCTCTCCCGGTTCGCTGGCTTGGGACTATTTCGCAAAGCCTCTCGTCTCCCCGGCTGGCCCTCCCGATTGCGGCCGTCCTGGTCGCGGTCGTCCTGGTCGGGGTTTCACCCAATCTCCAGTTTTTCCCGGCGGGACCTGATTCCGCCCAGCGGTTACAAACGGCGGCCACGGCACCGACCCCTTCTGACGCTCCCGTGTTTCCGGAGTCGAGGATGGTTTCAAACGGTTCGGCGCGTCGTTCCAGCCCGGGGATGCCGGTTCCGATGCAACTCGCCGCGGGTCCGCGCGGCCGCTTGGTCCAGGTGACGGCCGAGAGTCGGTCGCAGGGTCCGTCGCTTTCGGAAGGCCGCGGGATGCCGATCCGGGGAGACGGTGCACTTCGGAGCGCCGATGAATGGATCGAGGTCCTGATCGCTCGTCCTTCGAGTTTCGCCTACGAACACGGACGACTGAGCGAGATCGAACGCGAACTCTGGGTGACCTATCTCGCCCGCAGGGCCCTCGAAACCCAGCGGTTCGATTCGCTCGTGCAGGCTCTTCGGCGGAGCTCCGAGCCCTCCACTGTGGCGCTGGCCGAGGATTTCGCGCTGCTCGGCGGCCGTCGCTGAGCCCACCCTCCGGTAGCGCCGCCTCGCCTTGGCGGTGGAGGTTGTGGTTGGTGGCGCATTCCCGTTACCCTGCGACTCCGCTTGGGCCCCCGGTGGGGAACCCGATTGACGCGGATGGAGGAAATCGGGCGCAATGCGACGACAGATCATCGTTGCCGCGGTACAGGCGATCCTAGTACCGGCGTTCGGGCTTCTTTTGGCCGGTCCCCCTCGAGCGGAGGAGGAGCCGCTCGACTCGGAGATCGAGGTCGTTGATATGACCCCGGACGAAGCGCCCAAGCTGGGCGTGAGCCACTTGACGTCGGGGTTCGGGGCGCTTTTCAAGGGACCGGGTCACTACTACACGAGCCACGAGATTCTCGTTGAAACCGTACCCGAAGGGGCTTTTCTCGATCTCTTTTACGTTCGTGCAAATTTCCAGAAGCGCTTCGAACAAGCCGAAAGCCCGGTTCGGGTGATGTTGCCGCCGCGCGCCGAGAGTGGGAAGCGCGATGCGCTGCGCGTCCGCGCCTTCGCAGAGGGCTACCGCCAGAAAACGGTCACGATCAAGGCGAACACCTCCGAGGAGCGCGTCGTCATCGAGCTCGATCCCCTGCCCAACGAACTGCAATCGTTCGCCCACCAGTACTTCGGGGGGCGAACGAC
>JAZAOF010000049.1:0-10934 GCA_036228265.1 Myxococcota bacterium
TGGATCCCACTCCACCTGGAGTTCTTCGGGGCCGCGGAAGGTGATATTGGGAAAGAAGCGGAGATCCTGGTCGCCGACCAGGCGGATCGAGGGAACCCGTTCGGCAAGGGCCTCGAGCACGATGGCGACTTCGAGCCGAGCCAAGTGCGGGCCCAGGCAGAAGTGGACACCCTTGCCGAAGGAGATGTGTTGGTTGGCGTTCGATCGATGGATGTCGAACTCGTCCGGGTCATCGAACAGCGAAGTGTCCCGATTCGCCGCTGCAAAATTCAGGAAGATCTTCGCATCGACGGGCAGCTTCCAGTCTCCGATTTCCGCGGGCCGGGTGGTGATGCGCCTCCAGGAGATCTGGCTGGATTCGAAGCGCAGGATCTCCTCCACGGCGTTTCGAATCAGGCTCGGGTCGGCGACGATCTCTCCCCACGCGGCGCGGCGCGGAAGCAGGCAGAGGAGAGCGTTGCAGATCAGGTTGGTGACGGCCTCGTGGCCTGCGAAGCTCAGGCCGTACACGATGCTCTCGACTTCGTGATAGGTGAGATCTTCCGGGTCGTTCTCCCAGGCCGCGAGGAGTTCGGAGGCGAAGTCGTCTCCCCGTTCTTCGCGTTTTCGGGCGGTGAACTCCCGGCAATACTCCCAGTAGGCGAGCATGTGTTCGGCGACGCCCACCTGCTGGCTGACACTCGGCCGCCCCCAACTGAAGGCCTTGCGATCCCCGCACCAGCTCTTCAGCATCTCGTCGTCGTCCGGGGGAAAGCCGATCAGGCGGAATACGGTCTCTCCGGGCAGGGGAAACGCCAGGGCCTTGACGAATTCGGCGGGTCCCGGGTTTTGGAGCATCTGGTCCAGAAGTTCGTCACAGCGGCTCCGGATGTAGGGCGCGAGGGCCTTGAGCCGTCGGTTCGAGAAGCCCTTCCGGGTATGGACGCGGATTCGCGCGTGATCCGGTTCGGGCCGGTTCGACATCACCGCCAGGGGCTCGAAGCCGCGGGACAGCACCGCTTTCACCTGGTCGTCGAGGGGAAAGACGGGATCCTGCACGAGCACCGAGGCAAAGGTCTCGTGATCGTCGAAGACCTGCATGACGTCGCTCATGCGATTGACCACGTAGTAGCCGATGGAGGGGGCGAAGAAGATGGGCGTCTCTTCCCGCAGGCGTCGGGAGATCTCGTAGGGGTCCGCGAGGTAGGCTTCTCCCAGCGGATCCCAATCTTCCCGGATGGGAATTCCTGTCTCCGTCGTCTGCATCATTCGGGATTACCCGGCGCTTCGGCGTGGGTGGGGGAGGAAGCCTCTCTCGGGAGGTCGAAGACCGCGATCGTACAGCCTACGGCGAAGATCGGAATGGGTGCGTAGAACCAGACCTCGCCCTTGGATCCCTGGCAGGCTGCCGCCACCGCGATGTGGGTTCGGATCTCGAAGCCCCCCTGTCCTGCCTCGAGGTAGGTGGCTTCATCGCTGAAGGCGCAGAGCGCGTCGCGATCCGTGGAGCACCAGTGCTCGAGGAATTCGCGATCCCAGCTTTCGTTGATGACGCCGCTGTCCGGGGTCGCGGGCCAGTGGGAGAGTCCGCCGGTGCCTACGAGGGCGATTCGTTCGGGTATCTGATCGATGGCCTCGCGCAATGCGCGGCCGAATTCCCATGTGCGTGCGAGGGGGATGAGCGGGGGCCCCTGGCAGTTGATGTTGATGGGGACGATGGGAAGGTCGTAGCGCGGGGTGAGAAAGTGCAGCGGAACCATGATTCCGTGGTCGAAGAGCCACTCCTCGGAATAGGCGACATCGCTCCTTTCCATGACCTTTTCGATCAGCCGCTTGGAGAGCGCGGCGTCGCCGGGGATGCGCCTGCGGTCGATGCCCAGCCAGGCCTCGTCCTCGATGGGGCCCTGGTAGTGGTCGGCCATGCCCACGGCCAGGGAGGGCATGTTGTCCATGAAGAAATTCGCGAAGTGCTCGGCGGCTACGATGACGAGTGCCTCTGCGCCGGAGGCTTCGATGGCTTCGCGCATGCGATGAAAGTTCGCGTAGAAGGCGTCGCGAACGCCGGGTTCCGCCTGCTCGGAACGGCCGGTGATGCCGGGTCCGTGGCTGCACACGCCCGCGAAGACGAGCGGCATGCCTACTCCCACACCGTCGAGTAGAGGCCGCGGCGAACGGGCCCATGGTGTTCCAGGCCATCGCGCATGGCCTGGAGGTACTCCTGCCACTCGTAGCCGCACATCGCCGCGTAGTGCATGAGGATCTGGCCGTTCACGCCGAGGATGTAGAGCAGCCCGACGTCGTCCCCCCGAATGGCCGAGAGTTCCTCTTCGTCGAGTTCGTAGTCGGCCAGCACCCCCTCGCGGTCCGTCTCGAAACGGCCGCGGATGTGCGGATCCCGGTTCAACTGGTAGAGGAGCTTCTGAAGCTGGTAGAGGCTCATGGGGCCTCCGCGAAGGAGATGGCGACGCTGCTGAGCCCCTGGAAGTCGATGTGAATGCCGTCGCCTGGCTCGATGGCGAGTGGAGCGATCAGGCTGCCCGTGAGCACGACGTCGCCGGCGTCGAGGCGGCGGCCGCGATCGGCGAGTTCCGCGACGAGCCAGGCGAAAGAGGAGAGCGGGCTGCCCAGGCAGGCGGATCCGCGCCCACTCCGCTCCAGCTTGCCGTTTCGCGCCACGTCGGCGCGGCAGCCTTCGAAATCGAAGTTCGACTGGAAGGGCATCGGATCCCCGAGTACGAAGCCCGCTCCACTGACGTTGTCGGCCACGAGTTCGCCGGGTCCGGCGGGGCCCTCGGGGTAGCGCGAGTCGACGATTTCAATGGCGGGGAGGGTTGCATCGATGACGTCTTTCGCCGCATCGCCCGGCTGCACACCCTTGGCGAGGCGAAATGCGATTTCGGCCTCCACCCGGGGCTTCCCGAAGCGCCCCCACTCGATGGTAGATTCGTTGGGCGCTGCCATGTCGGAGAAGAGACGCCCGAAACAGGGCCGATCGGTCCCGATCCGGCGCTGTGCCTCGCTGCTCGTGAGACCGACCTTCCAACCACTGGGGACCCGACCCTCTGCCACCCAATCTCGTTCTCTTTTCTCCAAGGCCGCGTAGCCCTCTTCGAGAGAGAGAAGGGTCATGACTTTCCGAGCGTGGGGATCGAGTGGGTCCCTAGGGCGACGCTGATGTTCTTCGTTTCGGTGTAGAAGTCGAAGCTCCAGTCGCCGCCGTCGCGTCCGATGCCGCTGCGCTTCATGCCGCCAAAGGGTGTGGGCAGGTGGCGGTTGTTCTCGGAGTTGACCCAGATCATGCCCGCGTCCATCGCGCCAGCCACCCGATGTGCGCGGCCGACGTCCTGGGTCCATACGTAACCCGCAAGCCCGTATTCGATGTCGTTCGCGATCGAGATGGCCTCGGCCTCGTCGCCGAAGGGAATCGCTGTCAGGACGGGGCCGAAAACCTCCTCCTGGGCCAGGCGGCTCGCGGACGTCGCTCCGTAGAGCAGGGACGGGGCCACGTAGTGCCCTCGACCGTCGATGTCCTCGGGAAGCTCTGAGCTGTGAATGTTCAGACTCTCGTCTGTTGCGATGCCGAGGTAGCGATTCACCTTGTCGAGATGGTGTGAATGGATGAGTGGCCCGATCTCGGTCTTGGGATCGAGGGGGTGACCGACTCGAATCCGCTGGATTCGTTCCGCCAGCCGGTTGATGAACTCGTCCTCGATGCCGCGCTGGACGAGGAGGCGGCTCGAAGCCGTGCAGCGCT
Organism: Myxococcota bacterium; assembly: GCA_036228265.1. Classification (GTDB taxonomy): domain Bacteria; phylum Myxococcota_A; class UBA9160; order UBA9160; family UBA4427; genus CAJXIC01. The sequence continues at coordinate 3,734 of JAZAOF010000049.1, forward strand.
CTCCGTTCAGGCTGAAGCTCATGCTGACGACTGCATCGATTGCGCGCTCGAGATCCGCGTCGTCGAAGACGATGATGGGGTTCTTGCCACCGAGCTCGAAGTGCAGGCGCTTCAGCGTTGCCGCGCCCTGGGTCTGGATCGCGCTCCCGGTTTCGCTCGCGCCCACGAATGCGATCGCCTGGATGGCGGGGTGCTGGGTGAGTGCCACACCGGCCTCTTCGCCGGCGCCGAGAACCGTATTCAGTACGCCATCGGGAAGCCCTGCTTCCTTCGCGATCTCTGCCAGCAGGATCGCGCTGCAAGGACTCCACTCGGCGGGCTTGTGGACCACGGTGCATCCCGCCGCCAGGGCAGGAGCGATCTTCCAGGTCGAGAGCATGAAGGGAGTGTTCCAGGGCGTGATCACCCCGACCGGACCGATGGGTTGTCGGACGGTGTAGTTCACGTGCTCTTCGGCCGGCAGTGAGAGACCGGTTCGGGCCGTCTCGCATCGGTCGGCGAAGAAGCGGAAGTTCTCGGCACCGCGCAGTGCCGCCTTGCTCATGAACCGGATGGGTTGTCCGCTGTCCATGCTTTCGACGATGGCGATCTCTTCCTGGTGGGCGACGATCAGGTCGGCGATGCGGTGCAGGAGATTGCGCCTCTGCGAGTCGGGGACTGTCCTCCAAGCCGCAAAGGCCTCGTTGGCGGCGCCGGCGGCGGCGTCGATCTCTTCGGCTCCGCCCGCGGCGAGATCGCCGAGGCGCTCCCCATTGTGAGGCGTGACATTGCTCAGGGTACGGCCCGAGACGCCGAGGTCGTGCCGTCCATGGATGAAGTGGGGGAGGGTTTCCGAGCGAAAGCGCGACAGGCAATCGTCGGCCTTTTTGAGGTTGTCTTTCAGACTCACGCCGACCCCCTACTTCGTTCGTCCATCCATCCTGCCAGGTTGTTTTTCTTCCAGCTGAGCTCCGGATCGATTTCCTGGATCTCGAAGGAGAGCGCGAGGGGATTCTGATCCTGGTCTTCGGCAACGGCGTCGCACAGCACCTCGAAGATCGAATCGCCCGCACGCTTACGTGTCTCGAGATCGCGTCCGGCGCCGATACGCAAGACGAGATGGATGAAGGCGTTGTCCGGGTGACCGTCCGCGATCCGACAAGAAGGACGGGGCGCGAAGCGCGTCCTTACACCCTTTTCGGGAAAGGTGCCCGTTTGCAGGACCGCCCGGTGGAGGCGCGACAAGAGTGCCGGAAGATCGAGGCGATCTTCGAGATTGGAGGAATGTTCGAGGATCAGGTGGGGCATGAGCGCTCGGAATGGGATTCGGGCTCGAAGAATATACTTAACGTGTTAAGTATGCCGAAAGTGCCTTGGAAGGGGAAGCCTCCCCGACCACGACTCCCCGGTCGATAGCCGACTTGTCCCCCTCCCGCATGCGGGGAGCTAGCGCGAGGGGCATCCGACCTTGGCGCGTGCCGTGCTGCCTCTAGCGGAAACGCCGCTGGATCCCGAGGGCCACCAGGCCCGCTGCGACGAGGAGTCCGGGACCCGGTTCGGGTACGGGCGCGAAGCTGCAGCGGGTCAGTCGCACGTTCTGGCCCGTGTTGAGCTTGTTCCCCACCGCCTGGGTACAGCCTTGGACGTTGTTGAAGCTGATCTCGCTCGGGTCGCCGAAATTCGAGAGGTCCCAGAAGGAGACGCCGTTTACGACCACGTTGCTGAGGTTGAAGTGGGTGTCGTTGTCGTTCTTGTCGGAGAAGAACATGACGTCGTCGAGCCCGATTCCCCCATCGCCAACGACGATGGCGGATTGGGAGACGAGCATGTTGGCATCGTCTTCGATCCGGAAGATCACGGAGGAATCTGCGCCGCCGTCGATCACCAGGTTCGCGTTCTCGAGCAGGAAGTCCGTCGAGCCGCCGGTATCGGTGAGGATGTCGATGACGTTGATGCCGCTCAGGAGGTTGATGGTCGTGGTCCCGCCGGAGATCTTTCCGCCACTCGATGTCAGGTCGATGGTGTCGGTTGCCGCGAGGCCGTTGATCTGCCCGCGGACGGTGTCGAGTTCCAGTGTCAACGCCGAGAAGTCGACGCCCCCGGTCAGTCCGTTGGCGGGGAAGGAGAGGCCGTTGAAACTGGTGTTGGACGCCCCGTTGTTGCAGGAGCCCGTAGACCCCGCACATTGCACGCCAATACCCGCATCGGCGTAGATGTCGAGGTCCGAGAAATTGAATTGCCCGTTCGGATCCACCACTGCGACGTTGCCATCGCTGGAGATTCCCGTGAAGACCGGGAGGGTATTGGGAGGGGGAAAGGATTCCGCGAGCGAGAGCCCCGACTGGGGGATCGCGGACTGGTTGGCGCCGATCTCGAAATTGCTCGCCAGAACGGAGTCGTTGATCGAAGTTCCGACCAACAGGTAGGGCTGCGTTGCGCTGGTAGTGATCGCGTTGGCACCGAAGGCCCCGAGCAGTAGCAGCAGCAGAGACGGAGTTCGTAACAGAGGTAGGTGCAGCTTGAGCATGGTGTATCCCGGTTTTCAATAGGCTCTCTATTTCTTAGCAACCCATCGCAAGTGGAGCTATCCCCATTTTTCGACGCGACCTTCCGGGGCAATCGCTTCCGTTCGCCCGCGATTATTTTCTCTTTAGCTCCATTGAAACCCCGGATTTACCGCCGGATTCCCGATGCTCTGCGGTGAGAGCTGCCAGGCGAGAGGGGGGCAGGGTGGGGACGGGCCGTCGGAGGCGTGTGGGGCGGAGCGGAAGTCGCGCGTCACCTCGGCTTCCAGCCGCGTGGGGCGCGGGCCACTTCCCGTTCGTGAGTGCGCGCGATTGCGGCGAGCCTGGCGAAGGCGTCCGGATGGAAGTCGCTGACGTCGTAGGCTTCCCCGGCGTCATCCTCGAGATCGAACAGCCAGGGTCCTCGCTCGACGCTGCCGAAGAAGGGAAGACCGGGGACCTTGCCGTAGGAGAGGCGTCGTGCTGCCTGCCATTTGAAGCGCCCGAGTCGCACCGCTTGCAACTCGTCACCCGAGTAGTAGAAGATCGGACGGGTTTCGGCTTCGCTGGCACTCCCAGACAGGACCGGCATCAAGTCCACGCCGTCGATGAGTCGGTCCCGAGGTAGCGGAACACCGGCGATCCCGAGGAAGGTGGGAAACACGTCGACGCCAGCCGCTACGGTCCGGGTTCGGAGCCCCGCCGGTACGCGCCCGGGCCAACGCGCAATGAAGGGCACCCGCATACCTCCCTCGAAGGTGTCGCTCTTGCGTCCGCGAAACGTGCTGGGACTGCCCTGGAACCAGGGCCCGTTGTCGCTGGTCACCACGACGAGCGTCTGTTCGCTGAGTCCGAGTGCCTCGAGCGTCTCGACCACGATTCCCACGCTGCGATCGAGGTCGGAAACGACGTCTCCGTAGAGTCCAGCGGGGCTTGTCCCGGCCTGATCGGCTGTGGCGTGAAGTGGGATGTGGGGGAAGGTGTGCGCGAGATAGAGGAAGAAGGGCTCGTTCGCGTGGGCTTCGATGAAGCGAACGGCCTGGCGGGTGTAGCGCGGCGTCAGGGTCGCCTGGTCGACGGGGTCGGGGGCGATGATTGCCTCGTCGTGCCAAAGCGCGAAGGGGGACATGTCGTTGCTGTAGAGAACCCCGAAGTACTCCTCGAATCCCAGGTTCCGGGGCAGGGAGGGGGAGTGGTCGCCGAGATGCCACTTTCCAATGGCTGCCGTGGCATATCCACCGGCCCGTAGTGCCTCGGCCAGGGTGATCTCGTCCGCGGGCAGGCGTACGGGTTGATGGGCTGAGCGCTGGAGCCAGTCGACCGGGTGACCGGTGGGAAACACCACCTCGGTGAGCGTCGTGCGCACGGGCCAGCGTCCCGTCAGCAGTCCGGCGCGAGAGGGCGTGCAAACGGGTGCCGGCGCGTAGTACGCGTCGAACACCATCCCTTCGCCGGCCAGTCGATCCATGGCGGGAGTCGAGACGAGCCGGTTTCCATGGCTTCCGAGGTCTCCCAGACCGAGGTCGTCGAAGAGAATCAAAACCAGGTTGGGGGCGCGCGCTTCCTGCGACAGCGCCTGCCGGCCCATCCATGCGAGTTCGTTGGCCTTGCGGGCGAGGTCTGCCGTCTCCTCCAGTTGCTCCCAGTCAAGTGCTCGCCAGACGCGCGTTCCCGCCCAACCCAATCCGACGAGCAAGAACGCAAGGAGGAGAACGCCTAACGCGGTGAGGAGTGCTCGTAAGCTTCGCAACGCTCGTCGGCCTCTTCCGCCAGCTGGTTTCGAGATCCCGGCGGAATATTGGCATCGATGCGCAGTCGGCGGAAGGTGCCCGTCCAGTCGGGAACTGCTCGCCGACCGCCCGCACCGGCTTTTCGAGCCCCTTTTTGCGTCGGATGAGCCTCGTCAGCCCATCCCGCCGAGCCCTTTCCCGAGGCTTTCAGCTCCCGGGAGCGTCCGGCTCGCCAGCGGGCTTGCGGAGACCGAATCCGCTAGGACGGGGAGTGGGAGCGGGGTGAGGGTGCGGGAACTTCCCAATCCTCGGGCATCGCCGCGAACTCGAGGAAGGGGGCTTCGTCTCCTCCCGCTCTCGCGTCCTCGATCTGGTCGTAGAAGCCCTTTCCGGTCTCGGCCGCAAAGGTGATGGTCACTTCGGATTCGGCGTCGCCCGCCCTCGGGCGTTCGCAGTACTCGGGGAAGCTGGCCTCAGCGGCATCGCCTTCCGCGTAGCCGCGAGCAAAGACCTGCTTGAGGAGACCGAAGCCGTCGTTGCGGATCAGGACTTCGCCACGAGGCGTTCCGCCATTGGCCTGTAGGTGGGTGATGAACTTGTCGAGATCGTGCGTATCGTATGCCACGTGTTGACACGAATGGTCCCCGTGGCGTTCGACGAATTTGGTGACTTGTGACTTCTTGGCCCGGTCGATGCCCTCGATGAGGGCGATGCCGAAGTCGCCGAAATCGATGCACCAGATCTTCATCGACGAATCGGGATCGTCGGGCCGCACGTCGTCGATGCGATTGATCAACGTGCCCCCTTCGATTTCGATGTGGAACCAGGCCCACTTTTCGATTCGACCCCGCTCGCAGGCATAGGTGATGTGGTCGACTTTCTTGAGGTGGGACATGCTGGATTCCTCCATCCTGGGTGGTTTCGTCTCGCGGACTTCGTCGATGAGAGAGGACGCTGATGAGCGGACGGACGAGGGCTCCGAAGCGTCGCGGTGATGGGTGAGTTTTCGACAGAACCGGCCCGTGAGTTCGACCATCTCCTCGAGCGAGTCTGCGCCAAACAGCAGCGGCTGATAGCGACTGATGTCGTACTCGGTCGCGATCATCTCCGGAATCGAGAATGGCCGGATCTCAGCGTGGTCCGCGAACCAGGCCAATTCGCCTGGCGAGCTGAGCAAGCCGGCACCGCAGGCCTTCCAGTGGCTGCCCTCGCGGACCACACCGAACTCGACCGTGTACCAGAATACGGCGGCGATCTCCCGAAGCAGTTCCGGGTCGTTCGTCGTCGCGGCGGCGCGCCCGATGACGCGGTGAAGTTCGGCCAGGTGCTCGTTGGCAAGTGCTATCGCGTGACCCCCCAACTCGTGGAGCACGTCGGGCGCCGGCGTGTACTGCCCGTTGCCAGACCAACGGATGAACTGGGTCGAGGGAAAGACGTCCTGCGCGAGCGCCCCGAAGAATTCGGCTCGCGAAACCATGCCAGGCACGGACGCGTAAATGAATCCCGTGAGACGCTGGAGTCGCTCGGACACCAACGAGAGCTGGGGGATGTGGTCCTCGGGCAGCGCCAGGGTGGAGCGAGCGGACCGCAATGGGAGCGCCGCGTTGCGTTCCCAGACCGGGCCGAGCAACGCCATGGCGTCGCTCCAGGTGGCATGTTCTTCGTCCAGGTAGTCGATGGCGACTGGCGGGGAGCCGATTCCCGTTGCTCGAGACGCGATCGCATCGCGTCGGCGCGTGTAGGAATCGGGTTCGATCCTCGCTCCGCCTGAGATCAACATCCGTAGAATATCGCTTATTGAGACCTATAGAATAGATTTTTATTAAAAAAATAGATATTAATCGATATTATGACATTAATTTGATACGATCGTATATATGGAACGCCTGGATGACATCGATCGCCAGATCATCGACATCCTTCGCCACGACGGAAGACGCACCGCTCCGCAGCTCGCCATCGATCTCGGGATCGGCAGAGCAACCGCTTACAACCGTCTCGACCGGCTGATCGATGACGGCGTGATCACCGGCTTTTCGGCCCGAGTCGATCACCATGCCGTTGGCCAGACGGTTGCTGCGCTCGTGCTCGTGAACGTCGAACAAGGCCGTTGGCAGGACCTGACGCCTCGGCTTCAGGAACTGATCGGCACCGAATGGGTCGGAGTCACGGCTGGCCAGTACGACTATGCGATCATCGTTCGAGCCGACTCGCTCGATCACCTACGCGACGTGGCCCTCAAGGAGTTGCAGCAGGTGGAAGGTGTGCGCTCAGCGCAAACGATCGTGCTGCTCGACGAGGTCGACCTTCGGCATCGTGCTCCATCACGCGGGCTGGACAGCCCGAGCCCTTGAGGCCGCTTCGACCCGCTCGCGCTGCGTGGATCCGTCGACGATGCGTATCTCGGTCCCGCTTTTCGGCTGGTTGCTCGACACGGCGCGTCCGGGTGGCTGGGTTTATGGTTTTCCAGCGCCGGGCGCCCACAGCGCGGCCGGCTTGACCCGTGCGTGCCGCCCTCTTAAATTTAACACGTTAACTAACGTCCGGTGGCCCCGATTCGGCGAGCGAGGAACATGGCCGGCATCCCCATGCGGAATCCGTCGGATCGTCAGGTGCTGGGGGCTCCCGCGCCTTTCGGGGTCGGGCTCCCTGCACCCGCGTGCGCCCGCGCTCATCACGCAGGGAACCGCGGGGCGGTTGCGTCTACGGGTGTCGGCCCGCGACGCGCGGGGAGCCGGAAGGGTTCGCGGGATCCGCGCAGGCGAAGGGCGCTGTTGGTTCTGGTTGCGGGGCTCTCACTCGGACTCCCGCTGGCTTCCGCGAAGGCATCGGATTCGGCCCCGGCCGACCGGCGAGCGAGCTTCTTCGGCGTCACGCCGTCGCTGGCTGTGGGAGTCGGTTTCTTCACCACGGATGTCGATGGCTCCGTGAAGGCGACCTGCTCCGCGACGGGTGTCGGGGACCCTTCCGCATGCGTCGGCAACTCCT
>JAZAOF010000050.1:0-7730 GCA_036228265.1 Myxococcota bacterium
TCTCGGCCCTGGAGGGGCGACTGGACGATTTCGTCGAGTGGAAGTCTCGCGTCGAAAAACAGATCGGGGCCCAGACGGAGGAACTGCGGGTACAGCGCGCGGCCATCGCCCGGACCCAGCGGGCCGTGCGCCAGATGAGCCGTCCTCAACCCGTCGAAGCCGATATGGCGTCGGAAGGATCGGGGGCCGACGACGGGTCCTCCGAGGGCTGAGAGTCAGTCCGTCGCGGCTTCGAGAGCACCCACGGCTCCCGCGTATTCGCCCGACGGCAGGATCGTGGCACGCCGCCCCTGGAGCGAGGGGATAGCGACCAGAAGGTTGGTCAGCGCGGGATTTTCGCGGAGTGCCGACCCCCCGTAGACGATGGTCGAGAGCTGACCCGCGGCAGCCAGGGCACTGGCCAATTGGGCAACGTTTTCGCCGACCAGCCCCATCAGGGCTGCGGCGATGTCGTCGCACCCCGGGGCTTCGTCGTCGTTGAGGGCGAAGCGGCCGAGTTTTTCGAGCGACGCCGCCGTAACGTCACCCGGTAGCGGGCGGTCTTCGCCGGGGTAGATGTCGGCCACTACGAGGTCGGCCCGGTGGCGTTCGCCGCGCACTGCCATGCGGCAGAGTTCATCGAAGTCGCGGCAGTCGCAGAGCCGAGAAGCCAGTCCGACGAGCGTTCCTCCACCGAGCGCCGTGCCCCCGATTCGCGTGGTAGTCCCGCCCTCCACTCGAAGCATCGAAGTTCCGGTTCCCAGGGAGACCAGCAGGAAGGGGTCCGGAATCGCCAGCTCAGCCCGTTCGAGGAGAACCCGGCTTCCCCGGGCCCAGGCTTCGAATTCGCCAACGATTTCGAGCGGCTCTCCCCCCTTGAAGGTCCCGGCAAAGGCGCTGGCGCCAGCACCGGTGACACCAATTGGACCCTCGGCCGCGGTACCCGCTCGCTCCTCGACCGCGGAGTCCTCGCCCCGAGCGAAGGCCTCGAGCCGAAGAGCCCCGCCCGCGGGTCGCCAGGCAATCTTCGTGCGGCTCGCGCCCAGATCGATGCCGAGGGCCCCTGCAGGTGACCTGCTCAAGGAAGGTCCCCGTTGCGGGAAGTGCCAGCAAGCCGGTTGTCGAGGATGGGATACACTATGCCCCCGGGTCGAGACACACGATGTATACCGACTTCTTCGGGCTTCGCGAAAAGCCGTTCGCCCTCAGTCCGGACCCGCGTTACCTCTTTCTCTCGGGTTCGCATCGGGAGGCGCTCGCCCATCTCCTCTACGGGATCGAGGAGGGGGAGGGGTTCATCGCCATTACGGGCGAGGTGGGCACGGGCAAGACCACGCTCTGCCGGACCCTGATCGAGCGCCTGGGGAGCGAGACCGAGGTCGCCTTCCTGTTCAATCCGATCGGGTCCGGGCTCGAACTGCTTCAGGCCATTGCCCGGGAGTTTGGGCTCGACGCCGAGAATGCGACACGGGCGGAGCTCAACGATCGTCTCAACCGGTTTCTTCTCGAAAAGAAAAGCCGTGGCCAGCGTGTTCTTCTCATCGTCGATGAAGCCCAGGATCTGTCGGCCGAGACCCTGGAAGAGATTCGCCTGCTTTCGAATCTCGAGACTTCTTCGTCGAAGCTGATCCAGATCCTGCTTCTGGGCCAGCCGGAGCTTGCACGCAAGCTCGATTCGTCGGAGCTGCGCCAGCTTCGCCAGCGCATCGGCGTGCGATGGAACCTGGGTTCGTTGTCGTCGCGAGAGACGCGCGACTACGTCCGGCACCGCTTGCGGGTGGCGGGAGTTTCCAGCCGTCACGTCTTCAGCGACAGCGCGCTTCGGCTCGTCCATCGCCGAACCCAGGGGGTCCCAAGACTGATCAACGTCCTCTGTGACCGCAGTCTCCTCGCCGCGTTCGCCGCCGAGAAGGGGACGGTCACGCCGTCCGTTGTGCGTCGCGCGGCTCGCGAGGTGCCCGATACCCAGCCCCGGGTTCTGCAGCCGGTTTCGGTGCTGCTGGGCCTATCGGGCGGTTTCCTGGTGGCGGGTGTCGCCGCGTGGGTCGTCTTCGAGTTTGGTGAACCGGCAGGTTCGTCCGTTGCCGAGAACGTCCACCCCCCGCTACCCGCGGTGTCGAGCCCACCGCCAGCGCTCGCGGGGATCTCACCGGCTCCCCTGGATCTCGAGTCACCGGGGGGCGCCGAAGAGCCGGCCGAGGTGTCGCCTCCAGAACCGCCCGCAGAGCCGCTGGAGCCGCCGGGGGTCGCACTCGGAAACGTGCTCCTCGTTCGCGACGAGGGCCGGGCGCGGCTGCAGGCCGTCAACTCGGCGCTGGAATTCTACGGCCTGGTTCCGTTTCGCAGCGCCCCGGCTTCGCTGGGGCGCTCCCTGGCACAGTTGTCCCAGCGGGGCCTGACGGTTCTCGAAATGCAGGAGTCGAATCTTTCGACCCTGGGGAACCTCAATCATCCCGCTCTTCTGGAACTCGTGGCCGGCGATGGCTCGGTTCGGCTCGCGACCTTGGGTCGTCTCCACCCCGAGGGAGTTTCGCTCTACGGCCCGATGGAGTCGCGACCCGTTCGGGTGAGCTTCGAAGAGTTGGGCGAATACTGGAACGGTCGGGCCTGGGTGATCTGGCAGTCCTTCGAGCCCATTCCCTCGGTCATGGTTCGAGGCGAACGGGGAAGTGGTGTCGCCTGGCTCCAGACGGCGTTGGCCGAACTCGGTTACTACCAGGGCGAAACCTCGGGGAGTTTCGACGAGCCGACCTTCGAGGGTGTGCGCGCCTTCCAGGTCAACCACGCGATCGAGGCGGACGGAGCGGTCGGCCCCCGAACCCAGATGCTGCTCTACGACCTGCTCGACCGCTACCCGATCCCCCGCTTGAGCGAGCGGAGCACGTCGGGATGAGTACGATCTTGAAAGCCCTGCGGCGACTCGAAGAAGATCGTCGGCGCGAGGACGAACGCAGCCTCCGGGATCGAATCCTTTCAAACGAGCCCGCCGGGGTGGAGCGCTCCGCGGGGGGGAACTTCCCGGCTGCGGTCCTTGGTGGTGTCGGCGCGCTCGCCTTGCTCGTGGCCGGCGCCGTGACCTGGTGGGTACTGGCGGGCAGCGGCTCCCAGGATTCTGCGGGTGGGTTCGTCGAGGAAACAGCGCCGGTCTTTCGAGAGGACCCCGTCGCAAAACCCGTGGAGGTCGCTTCGTCCATCGGCTTGCCCGCGGTTTCGGCTCCGCCGCCGGCTGCGCGAAGCGCTCCGCCCGAAGCAGCTTCTCCCCCGGCCCCGGCCCCGGTCCCGGTGTCGTCGCCGGAGGCGGTGGAGGTCGCGGCCTCTTCGCCGGGCATCGCCGAGGACATTGGTCTCATCACTCGTCCCCCGAAGCCAGGCGCCGCAGCCCCCGATTCCCCGGTGGCTCGCGAAACGGCGCCGACGCTCTCTCGGCCCCGGTCGCCCGAGCCCACTCCGGCGGTCCAGGCGCGGCGCTCCGAAGCACCGGCGATTCAAACGATCGAGCGCCCGCCGATGCCGGAATTCGTCGTGACGCGCACCGTCTGGCATCCCGAGGCGGGTCGCCGCGTGGCCATGATCCGCCGGTCCGGCCAGGACGCGGCCCAGGCGTTTGGCGAGGGCGAGAACCTGGGTGTTCTCGAGATCGTCGAGATTCAGCCCGCCGGTGTCCTGTTTGGGGGCGACGGGGTCGAGATCAAGCGCCGGGTGGGTCGCTAGGTCGGGTAGGGCGACCGCGGGATCCGATCGCTCGGCCACTCCTAGTGGAAGCGCGGGCGATCGTCGTCCTCTTCCTCGTTGCGTTTCTGCCAGCGCTCCTTCTGGTCGCGGCGTTCCTTGTTGTGGACCATGCGGAGTTTCTGGCGCATGCGGTAGCGCTTGAACTTGTGAACCAACGAGTCGAGGGTGGGCGCGCCCGGCGTGCGTCCTTCTCTCACGAGGTAGATCCAGCCGACGACGACGCCCCCGAGGTGGCCGATGTGGCTGATGGTGGCCGACCGCGGACCCATGAGATCCATCACGAAGATCAGCGGGATCAGCCAGATGGCTTTCAGCGGGATGGGCGGGAAGAGCAGCATCACGGTGCGATCGGGCCAGGTGAAGGCGAAGGCCAGCAGGACCCCCATGACCGCCCCCGAAGCGCCCACCGTTGGGATCGTAAGGCTGTCGCCGGGGACAGACCAACCGCCGAGAACCGGCAGCCAGGGCAGGCTCACGATGACGAACCCGGCGCCGACGCCGCAAAACAGGTAGTAGCGGAGAAAGCGCTTTTCGCCCCAGGTCATCGCGAGTTGCGAGCCGAACATCCAGAGCGCGAGCATGTTGAAGCCGATGTGCATCAGCCCGCCGTGGAGCCACATGTAGGTGAACGGTTGCCAGATGTAGCTGCCGAGCCAGAATGCGGCCGGGCTGGCGGCGCCCAGGTCATTGATCCAGGGGAGAAACCCCTGGGCCACGAAGACCACCGCGTTGGCGATCATCAGGTTCTTGACAATCGGCGGGGTAATCGGAGGGCCGATACTCACATTGCCGCGACCGTACACGTGGCGTTCTTCCTCAGGTTCCGAGAAGCGTGGATTCGTTGGCTCGGCGGGCGAGTGCCCGGGCCTGCGGCGGAAGGCTACGGAGCCCCCGGCCTCCCGTCAATCGTCTCCCGCGGGCGCGGTCTTCAGGCGAGGCATCCCCGGTTTCGGGCGGCGTGAACCAGCGCGATGGCGCTCTTGGCGTCGATCAGGTCTCCCCGCCACACCATGTCCAACGCCTGGGCCAGCGGCGTTGGAACCAGTTCGATGACTTCGTCGTCCTCGAGCCGTTGGGGGACGCACTCGAGGTCGTGCGCCGAAAACAGGTGGATCTTTTCGTCGGTGAAGCCCGGTGCGGTCCAGATGGAACCGAGGAGTTCCAGGCGGCCGGCCCGCTGCCCGGCTTCTTCTTCAAGTTCGCGGGCTGCGCACGTCCGGGGGTCTTCCCCGGGGTCGAGTTTCCCCGCCGGAATCTCGAAGATCTCTCCCCCGGTTGCATGGCGGTACTGGCGGATGAGCAGCACTTCGTCCTCGGACAGGAAGGGGACGATGGCGGCGGCTCCCGGGTGGCGGACGGTGTCGAGGGTGGCGCGGCGGCCTCCCGGAAGATCCACGTCTTCGGTTACCACCTCGATCCATTGGCCCCGGTATCCGCGTTCAGTCATTGGCGGGCGCAAGGTAGCCACACCGGTCTCGAAGCGGCAAGCTAGCCCGTTGTGCAGGCGAACCCCCCGAATCGATCGAGCGCGTCGCGAGTGACCCTCGAGGTGGAGGACGGGCTCTCTCTCGAGGCCTCCTTCGCAACGGGCTCCCAGGCGGCTGCCGTCGTGGCCCCCCCGCATCCTCTCTACGGGGGGCGGATGGACTCGCCGGTCGTGGGCGAAGTGGTTCGCGCTGTCGCTGCGGCGGGTGCGGCGTCGTTGGCCTTCAACTGGCGCGGAGTGGGAGCGAGTACCGGTCGTCCAAGTGGTGACGGGGGAGAAGCCGAGCGGGACTACGCCGCGGCGTTGGCCTTTCTCGCGGACCGGGTCGATGCCCCGCGCTGGGCGTGTGGGTACTCCTTTGGAGGGGCCACGGCGATCCGCGCTGCCGCAACGGACCCCGGGGTAGACCGGCTGATCCTGGTGGCTCCGCCCGCGTCGATGATCGACGCCGAGAGGATGCGCAGATTCGAGGGTCGGATCTTCCTGGCGGTAGGAGAAAACGACGATCTCGTCCAACCCGGGGAACTCGAAGCCCTGGTTTCCCCGATGCCCCGGGCCTACTTCTGCGCGCTGGCCGAAACGGACCATTTCTTCGCGACCGCGGGACTTCCAGAGCTCGCGGCCGAACTCGGCCGATGGCTCGAGTCCGCCGAGGAGGAGTCGTGACGATCCCGTTCGAGGGTCCCCCTCGACCCCTCGCCGTCCGGACCGAAGACCAGCGCTTCTCCGGTCTTCCGGGCTTCGACTTTGCGCCCCATTACCTGGAGGTTTCGAACCCCTTCGGTTCGCCGCCCCTGCGCATGCACTACCTCGACGAAGGCCCGCGAGACGCGCCGGTCGTGTTGATGGCCCACGGTGAGCCGACGTGGTCGTATCTCTACCGCAAGATGGTTCCGGTCTTTGCCGCGGCGGGCCTGCGCGCCATCGCACCCGACCACGTGGGCTTCGGTCGCTCGGACAAGTTGACACTCCCCGCGCACTACAGCTTCGAACAGCACATCGCGTGGATGCGCGAACTGGTGACCGCGCTCGATCTGAGCGAGATCACGCTAATCGGCCAGGACTGGGGCGGTCCCATTGCGCTCGGCGTGTTGGCTCGGGAGACGGCGCGCTTTGCTCGAGGGGTGGTTGCGAATACGATGCTTCACACCGCCGAGCCCGAACTGGAGGGTCGCGTCACCTGGGCGAATCATTCGCTGGGCGATGGAATCCAGGTCGTGGAGGGTTCACTGTTGGAATGGCGCGTAGCGAGTCACCGCGCCGAGAGGTTCGACGCGAGTGCCTCGGTCACCTACGCGGTGGCCCGGGGTCTCGAGCCCGGAGTCGCGGCGGCTTACGACGCGCCCTTCCCGGGCGAGTGGCACAAGGCGGGCATGCGGCAATTTCCTGCGCTGATCCCGGTTACGACGGGGGACCCCGGTGCGGCCCTGAATCGGGCCACCTGGGACACGCTCGGAAAATTCGACCGCCCGTTCCTCACGCTGTTCGGCGATTCGGACCCGGCAACCCGCGGTTGGGACGCGATCTTCCAGGAGCGGGTGCCGGGGGCCCGGGGGCAACCGCATCGCACGTTGGAACGCGCGGGACACTTCTGGCAAGAGGACTGCGGTGAAGAGGTAGCCCGGGAACTCGTCGATTGGATTCGTCGGTCGCCCTGAAGGCGCAGTGGCTCCACGCACCGAATTAGCGGAAGAACTCAGAACGAATCGTTGCGCAGGGTCCGGGCGGTGTCGCTGGCGGTATTGGCACCCTCGGTCGTCTGCTCGGGACCGGTCCCTTCGAGGAAGGGCTGGAAGTAGGCGTGTTCGGCGCCGGGCTCGGCGAGGAGCCCGGTGTCGAGGTCCACGCGCTGGAAGACGATCTGGGCGGGGGCTTCGAAATCCCGGCGCGAATAGGGGCGAAGGGCCGTGCGCATGTAGTCCATCCAGATCGGGGCGGCGGCGCGTGCGCCGGTCTCGCCTCGGCCGAGGACCCGTGTTTCGTCGTGGCCGACCCAGACTCCGGTCGCGATGTCCGGCGTGAATCCCATGAACCAGGCGTCGGCCTGGTCGTTCGTGGTCCCGGTCTTTCCGGCGACGGGGCGTCGGAGTTCCTTGACTTTTCGGCCCGTGCCCCGGGGATCGAACACGGTCGCCTTGAGCAGGTCGGTCATCAGGAAAGCATTCTCCGGGCTGATCACCTGTTCGGGGTCTGTCGATTCTTCGCCCTCCTCTTCCAGGACCTCCCGTACGATCGGTTCCAGGGTGTCGAGAGCGATGTCCTCGAAGAGTACGTTGCCGGCGTGGTCGGTGACTCGCGCGATGAAACGCGGGGGAAGCCGGCGACCACCGTTGGGGAAAACCGCGTAGGCCGCCGTGAGTTCCAGGAGTACGACGTCGCTGGAACCGAGGGCCAGGGAAAGGTCGCGGTTGAGCGGGGAGCGAATTCCGAGTCGTTGCGCGTAATCGATTACGTTCTTCACGCCGACGTCCCGGAAGAGGTGGACGGTGGCGTTGTTGATCGATCGGGCGAGCGCGGTGCGCATCGGCATGGG
>JAZAOF010000051.1:0-16607 GCA_036228265.1 Myxococcota bacterium
CGTCGAGGCATAAAATGCGATGTGCTGCTTCAACGCGGACTTCGCGGCCTCGAGCCCACTCGCGTCCTTGGCAATGGCCAGGAACGGCGCCCCGATCATCTCGATCTCTGAAGGATCGCGACCGGCTTTTTCGGCACCCGAGCGAATGGCGGGCAGGACAACCTCCTGGGCAAAGCGAAACGTCGCGATGGGATGGAGACGCAACCCCTGGGCCATTTCTCCGGCCAGCCGAGCCATGTAGGGATTCACCGCGGCGAGATCCACGTGCATCGCCGAGTGGTCAATCGGTCCTGGGTTGAAGAACGGGTTCATGAGCGTGAACTGGTAGTGCTCGCCCTTGAAATCCGGACGTTCGCCGGTCTGAAATGTCTTCCAGATGGCATTCAAGCACTCGAGGTACTCGCGCAGCCGCGGGCCCGGGGCCCCCGTCCAGGTCGCGGCGTAGCGTCGTTCGACGTGGGCCTTGACCTGGGTTCCCAGTCCGAGATGAAATCGTCCGCCGGAGAGTTGCTGGAGGTCCCAGGCCACCTGAGCCGTGATCATCGGCGAACGCGGAAAAGCGATCGCCACGTTGGTCCCGAGCGCGATGGTCTTCGTGTGCTCCGCCGCGATCACCAGGGGCAAGAACGGGTCGTGCCCCGCTTCGGGAGCGGTCAGGCCATCAAATCCCAGCTCCTCGAGACGGCGCGCCTGGGCCGCGATGCTGGGAATGTCGGTCTTCGCCTGGCCATCCCCCGCGTACTGTTCCGTATCGGGACCCAACATGACCGTGTCCACTCGAAATCCCACGAAAAGACTCCTCTCTCCTGATGCTGTTCGACCGGCTCCGCGCGGTAGCGTCAGCCGTTTTCCATGACATCGAGGGCGGCGATGTAACCGAACGTCGCCGCAGGACCGATGGTCGCCCCGGCTCCGGGGTAGCTGCGGCCCATCACGGCCGATGAACAGTTCCCGATGGCGTAGAGGCCCTCGATGGGTTCCCCGGCAGTCGTCACGACGCGGGCGCGCTCGTCGACCATCAGCCCGCCTTTCGTCCCAAGTTCGCCGGCAAAAGCCTCGATCGCGTAGTAGGGAGCCTTCCCGATCGGCCCCAGACACGGGTTGGGCTCGACGCCGTCATCCCCGTAGTAGCGGTCATAGATGTTTTCTCCCCGGTGGAAGTCGGGATCCACCCCGGTTGCGGCGTACTCGTTGTTCTTCGCCACCGACTCCTTCAGCCCCGCGGCGTCCACGCCCAACTCCTGGGCCAACTCGTCGAGGGTCTCGCCCTTCTTCATGTAGCCCTGCCGAAAGAGCTTCTGAATCAGGAAGTCGGGCGTCATCTGGAGCACGGGTCCGCACATGTATTTCTTCCGGTAGTTCGCATCGAAGATGAAGTAGGCCGGAACGCAGGGCTCCTCGTCCGAGTGCGTCCGGTACATCCCGTTGACGATGTCGATGTAGGGGGCGGCTTCGTTGACGAAGCGCTTTCCCTTCTGGCTCACCAGGATGCTTCCGGGCAGCGACTTCTCGATCACCAACATGCGGGCCTGCTCCTCGCCGGGGACGACCGAAGTCGGCCCCCACCAGGCTTCTTCCATCAAGTCCACCGCGGCCCCCGCCTTGATTCCCATCTCGATGACGTCGCCGGTATTCGCCGCATTTCCGCACGTCCATTCGGCGCGGGTCGGGTTCGGGAGATACTTGTCGCGCATCACCTGGTTGCCTTCAAATCCGCCCGCCGCGAAAATAACGCCGCGCCGTGCGCGGATCCGAAAGGTCTGCCCGTCCTTTTCGACTTCCATGCCAACAACACGTCCGTCCTCGATCACGATGTCCCGAGCGGGAGTTTCCAGCCAGATCGGAACGTCGCGATCCCGGAGCGACAGGCGGAGCATCCCGATCAGCGCGTTGCCACCGGAGGGGTTGCGATCTCTCCGGGAACGAAAGCGCCAGGGAATATCCAGCAGGTATTTGAGAATCAGCTTTGCAAACAGCATCATGCCGCCCGGCTGTCCGGTGAGCACCATCCTCGCCTCGACGGCCGTCATCCCCAGCCGCCCGATGACCTGCATCTGCAAGTTCTGGGCGCGCAGATTGAGAAAATCCTCTCCAAGGAGCCGCGCGTCGAAGTGATCCGGCTCCACCGACCGGCCACCGGGCTTGCTCCCCTTCACCGCGGGGTAGTAATCGGGATAGTCAGGAAGCCCCACCAGCTTCACGCGCGTCTTCTCCGTGAGATAACGCAGCATCGGGGGCCCGTTCTCGCGGAAGGACTCCAGTCGCGCATCGGACACGGCCCCCTCGGTCGTTCCGCGCAGGTAATCCATGGCCTCTTCCGGGCTGTCCTCGATCCCGAGACCCGGCATCAGGTGGTTGTTCGGAACCCAGAGCAAGCAGGAAGACATCGCGGAGGAGCCACCGTACTGATCGGTCTTCTCGATCAGCAGGACATCGCCGCCCTCGTCGTGGACTTTTAGCGCGGCCGTCATTCCTCCCGCGCCAGTACCGACAACGAGTACATCCACTTCGTGGTCCCAGTTTCCGGTCGCACTTCCGCTTTCGGCCATTGTTCCCTGTCTCCCGCTCACCGGCTCAAAATTCCGAGCCGGAAAATTTTATTCGTCCGCCAGTCTTTCCTTGACGGTTCGCCGCAAAAGTTTGCCCGTCTCGTTGTACGGCAACTCGCTCCAGAACCCGACCCGGGACGGGGTGCGCGACGACCGCAAGCGATCTCTGACCCATTCCTGGATAGCCTCCTCGGACGTCTCATGCGCTTCATGGAGAACCACCACGGCCACGACGGTCTCGCCCCACTGCTCGTCGGGCATCCCCACCACGGCACAGTCGCGAACGCCGGAGTGATCCAGGAGGACATCCTCGATCTCTCCCGGCGACATGTTCTCGCCGCCGCGGACAATGACATCATCCACCCGGCCATCGATGAACAGGTATCCGCCACTGTCGATGAACCCACCGTCCCGGGTGGGAAACCATCCCTCCTCGTCGAGCAGCGATCCCTTCTCCAGGTATTCGCCAGACACCTGCTCTCCCCGCACGCAGATCTCTCCGCGCTCCCCGGGTTCCAGGACATTGCCATCCTCGTCTCGGATCATGACTTCGAGGGTAGGGAGCGGAACGCCGACCGAGGTCAAGCGACGTTGCACCTCGGGGTCGTCACTGGCCGCCGATTCGCGATGGTCGTCTGGCCCAAGAATGGCGATGGTCGAACTGGTTTCGGTGAGGCCGTAGGCGTTGGTAAAAGACGTTTCGGGAAAGAAATCCATCGCCTTCTGGATCACGGGGAGAGGCATCTTGCCGCCCCCGTAGGAGATCGCGCGCAACGACGGAAAGTCCGCACTTCCCTGGCTTTCGAGCGTCTCGATGATCCGTACCAGCATCGTCGGAACGACGAAGGCGTTCGTGATGTTTTCCTTGCGCACCGTCTCGATCCACGTCTCGGGGGTAAAACTCGAAAGTTGGACCACGCGCCGCCCCGAATAAACCGAACTCGCAATCGCTGCCATCCCCGCGATGTGGTACGGCGGCACGCAGACAAGCGCCGCATCCTCTTCCGCGGCTCCCATGAACTCGACCGAGCCCAGGACGTAGGAAACGAGGTGCTTCTGGCGGATCACCGCCGCTTTCGGCGCGCCGGTCGTCCCGCTCGTGAACAGGAGAATTGCGATCTCGTCGCCATCCATCGACCAATCGGATTCGCGTGCTGCCCCTGCGCGCGCTTGCGAAAGAAAATCGTCCCGCGAGACCAACTGCGCACCGGGGAGACCTTCCAGCGCACCCATGCGCTCGGTGTCGGTCACGAAATACGACGGGGCGATACGCCCCGCCAGGGCTTCGAGTTCGGGGCCCGTCAGCCGGTAATTCAGCGGCGAAAAGGGAATCCCCGCCCACGCGCTGCCGAAGACGCCAAGCGGAATCGCCAGGCTATTGACGTCGAGGAGCGCAACCCGTTCGCAACCCGATTCCGAAATCGCGTTCGCCGCGGCTCCCGCCGCATTGAAGAGTTCCTGGTAGGTAAACGATTCCGACCCGTTCTGGAAGGCCGTGCGATCCCCAAACCCAGAAGAGGCCATTTCGAGCAGCATCATCAAGTTCATGAGTTTTCCGTTTCCGCCGTTTCGGCCCATCCTTCGGTGAGGGGAACCAGGTAGGAAAGGATCAGCTTGCGGGAACGGAACTTCCAGGCTCCCGCCTCCCGCGCATAGCGATCCTCGTAATAGCCGGAGCCGATCATGCTTCGGCCCTCGTTCGTGGAGCGGAGATCGAGATAGCAGGTGCCCGTCGCCTCATTCCCAGCGATCTCGACAACGTGATTGTGAACGAAGGGCTGAAACTGGGCGTCGCCCACCATGTCCCGGTAGGTCGCCAACAGCGCCTTTTTCCCGCGGATGATTTCGCGCTCGCCCGTGTCCATCGCACCGTCTTCGGTGAACAGGTCGATGGCCCCCTCGACGTCCTTCTGCCAGACGCAATGGGCGTAGCGCCGAGCGAGGTCCCGAATCGCTTCGCGATCCTCGAGCTCCCGGATCCGTGATTCGATCGTAGCGTCGCCCATGGTTCCTCGGACTGAAAGTGGACCCACGCGCCCGTCGGATCCCGCCGGGGGCGACGCAGGACCGATCAAGTTAGGCCAGCCCGATCGCGGGGGTCAAGCGTCCGGTGTGCCTTCGGAATCGGGCCCATCCAGCGATTCGGCGACGAGTTCGGCCACGTCGACCGCGCGAATCGTCTTTCCCGGATCGCGAGCCGCGAGTCCGTCTTCCATCATCTGCATGCAGAAGGGACAGCCCACGGCCACGGTCTCAGCCCCCGTCGCCTGCACCTGCTCCACGCGGCGGTGGTTGATCCGCTGGGACGGATCATCGTCCATCCAGGCAAACCCGCCCCCGGCGCCGCAACACAACGACTTGGAACGATTCGCCTCGAGTTCCTCAACGCGCCCCCCGGCCGCCAACGTCGCCAGGATCTCGCGAGGGGCATCGTACTCGTCGTTGTGGCGCCCGAGGTAGCAGGGGTCGTGGTACGTCAACGACTCGCCTTCGCCCTTCAGATCGAGCCGCCCATCTCGAATCAACTGGGCAATGAACTGCGTGTGATGAATCACCTCGTAGCGGCCATCGAAATCGGGGTACTCGTTGCGCAGCGTGTTGAAGCAGTGGGGGCACGTGGCAATGATCTTCTTCACGCCATAGCCGTCGAGCGTGTCGATATTGGTCTTGGCGCAGACCTGGTACGTCAACTCCCCTCCGACGCGACGAGCCGGATCTCCCGTACACGTCTCTTCCGAGCCCAGCACCGCGAAGTCCACGTTGGCCGCCATGAGCACCTTCGCCACCGCGCGGGTCACCTCGATGTTGCGCTCGACCATGGATCCGGTGCAACCCACCCAGAACAGGTACTCGGCCCGGTCTCCTCGACCGAGAACCTTGAGGTCGAGCCCATCGAACCACGCCTCGCGATCTGGGGAGGCCCCGACCCAGGGATGCCCGCGGTCGTCGATGTTCTTCAGGAGCTGCTGCACTTCCTCGCTCATCCGGGATTCGGTCATTACGAGGCTTTGGCGCATGTCGACAATCTTGGGAACGTGCTCGATGTAAACGGGGCATTCCTGCTGGCACGCCCCGCAGGTTCGGCACCCCCAGAGAACTTCGTCGGAAATGCCCGGAGCCGGGCCGTCTGCCCCGGCGGCCGCCAGGAGAGGAGCGTGCTCGGGATCGGCCCCGCCTGCGCCGCCGTTTTCCTTCAGCAGCACCGGGCCGACTTCTCCGAGGTGGTCCTTCAGGTCTCGGATCAACTTTCGGGGGTTGAGAGCCACCCCGCTGCCATGAGCCGGACAGACACTCTCGCAGCGACCGCAATTGGTACAGGCATCCAGATCGAGCAGCGACTTCCACGAGAAGCGGTCAATTCGATCGACGCCGAGGTGGTCGAGCGAGTCGGGGTCGGTCTCGAGGGCCGCCTCGATATCCGCGTACTGGAGGCGACCGCTGGGCTCGAGGGTTCTCGTGAAGACATTCGTAAGGCCGTAAAAGATATGGGCCAGCTTGCCGTAGGAGATGTAGGCCAGGAACACGAACGAGGTCATCGCGTGAACCCACCAGAGAACCCGGTGAAGTTCTTTCAGGGTGTCCACCGACGTCCCCTTCAAAAGCAGCGAGACGGCGTAGCCCCCCGGCGACCAGATCGCCCAGGTCATGGGCGACGGCTCGGGGACAGCGAGCCGAGCTCCCTCGATCACGAAGCCCTGGACGAAGATCACCAGCAGTAGGACGAGCGCGAACCAGTCGTCCAGGGACGTTTCCAGGTAGGGGGGCCGAATCACAGCGCGACGCCAGATCGCCATACCGATCCCGACGATGCCGAGAATGCCCGCAATGTCGGCGCCCAGCGAAAACCAGAGGTAGGTCGTGCCCTGGAGATAGTGAATGCCCGTCCACTCCTGGACCGAGATCATGGTGGTGGCAATCAGGCAACCGAAAAAGCCGTAGAAAATGAGAGCGTGGGAGAGCCCGGCGTAGCCGTGGCGCATTTGACGCTTCTGGCCAAAAACCTCGGCGAGCAGGCCCGTCAAGCGCTCTCCCGGGCGATCCAGGCGATCCGAGGACTCGCCGAGCCGCCAGAGACGAATCCGGCGTACCATCCCGACCACCAGCACGGCGACCGCGAGCCCGGCAAAGGGGTAGATCCACCACCCCTCGACGATGTTCCAGAAGATCTCCCGCGTCGGTACCATGCGATAGCCGCCCTCCCCCGGCAGGACCAGAGCATAGTCTCGATCCGGAAACCGTGCGCCACGAAAACGGAGATGCCTTGAACGAACGCTCCCGGGATGCCCTCGAAGGACTGCGTGTCCTCGAACTGAGCGACGAGAAGACCGCCTGGTGCGGCAAGCTACTCGCCGATCTCGGGGCCGACGTGGTTCTCGTGGAGCCACCGAAGGGAGACCCGGCCCGTCTCCACCCGCCCTTTGCCAGCGGGCGACGGGGCCCGGATCGGAGCCTCGCATTCCTCTACTCCGCGGCGAACAAGCGCAGCCTCGCGCTCGACCTCGACGACGCCGGGGATCGCACCCGGTTTCGACAACTCCTGGGCGACACCGACCTGGTGGTCGAGGGCTTCGCACCGGGCTACCTCGCGGAGCGCGACCTCGATCTGCAGGCCCTGCACGCCTCGCGCCCCGAACTCGTGCTCGCCTCGATCACGGCGTTCGGGCAGACCGGCCCCCATCGCCACTACCGGGGCGGCGACCTCGTGGCCAACGCCATGGGAGGCGCCATGTTCGTCACCGGGGAACCCGAAGATCCTCCCATCCGGCTAGCGGGCTCCCAGGCGCTCTGCAGCGCGGGTGCCGCGGCCGCCGCGAGCAGCCTGGTCGCCCTGCACGCCGCGGCACGAACCGGCCGGGGCCAACACGTCGACATCTCGCTCCAGGAAGTCGTCGCTTCCGTCAGCCACATCAGCGGCGTCGGAAAGTGGCTCGACGACGGCATCGTCCCCGTGCGC
The DNA here is from genome assembly GCA_036228265.1 of Myxococcota bacterium. Lineage (GTDB taxonomy): Bacteria > Myxococcota_A > UBA9160 > UBA9160 > UBA4427 > CAJXIC01. The sequence continues at coordinate 7,504 of JAZAOF010000051.1, forward strand.
AACGGTTCCAGCCTTTTTGCCTCGGTGCCTTCCGGGAGCTACCGCTGCCGCGACGGCCTCGTCTACCTGATGGTCAACCGCCCTCTCCACTGGCAAGCCCTGGCCCAGTGGATCGCCGAGCGCACCGATCACGAAGCGGTGCTCGACCCTCTCTTCGAGGGTGCCTCCTCGAACCGCATCGAGTATCGGGATCTGCTCGACATCTTCATCGGAGACCTCGCGATCCAGTTCGATGTGGAGGATTTCTACCGGGAGGCGCAGGAGCGCCACCTGGCCGTCACCCCGGTCCACGGAGCCGCGGGCGTCGCCGGGGACACCCATTTGGCCGCTCGTGAATTCTTTGTCGACGTCGACCACCCGGTGGCGGGCCCGCTTCGGCAACCCGGCGCGCCCTACCGCCACGAGAAGACGCCCTGGCGGATGCGAAGACCCGCCCCGCAACTCGACGAGCACCGGCGGGAGATCCTCTCCGCCATCCAGGATGCCCCTACCGAACCCACTCGAGCGGCGGAGTTCCCGTCGCAACCCCAAGAACCGACCCCTCCCACCCTCGAGGGGCTTCGCGTGCTCGAATTCACGGCTGCGATGGCCGGCCCCTGGATCGGTCGCATTCTTGCGCACTGCGGCGCCGATAGCGTGAGGATCGAATCCAGGAAGCGGCCCGACGTCGTCCGTCTCTACACCCCGCCCTGGGACCGCGACCTGGGCATTCAACCCCAACTTTCGCCCTGGTTTACCGATTGGAACGCCGGAAAACGCTTTATCGGGCTCGACCTGACTCAACCCCGGGCCGTCGAAATCGCTCGGCAACTCGCGGCGCAGGCTGACGTGGTCGTCGACAACTACAGCACGGGTGTTCTCGAAAAACTCGGCCTCGACTACGACGTCTTGCGCCAGGAGAATGCCTCCCTGGTCATGATTTCGACGACCGGCTTCGGTCACGAGGGCCCCCGTTGCCGCTACGTCACCTGGGGATCCAATGTCGAAGCCGTTTCCGGCCTCGCGCGGCTTTCCGGGCCCACCGATCGCGACTGCACCATCACGCAGTACGCCTATCCCGATGCATTGAGCGCCATCCACTGCGTATCCGCCGTGATGGCGGCGCTACGGCATCGCGACCGCACGGGAGAGGGACAGCACATCGGCGTTTCCCAGTACGAACTCACCACGACCACGATCGGGCCGCTCCTGATGGAATTCTTCGATCGCGGAGACGAGCCCACGAAGACAGGCAACGCGAGTCCCGACCGCGCTCCCCAGGGCTGCTATCCGTGCCAGGGAGAGGATCGGTGGTGTGTCATCGAGGCGGCCGACGACGACGCATGGAAGCTTCTTTGCGGGGTTCTCGGGCGGCCCGAATGGGACGCCGATCCGCGCTTCGAGGACGCCCCCTCGCGCAAAACCCATGCCGCCTTCCTGGACGCGGAAATCAGCGCCTGGACCCGCGAACGCGATGCCTACGAGGTCATGGACGCCCTCCAGGCGGTCGGCATCGCGTCCGGCGTGGTCCAGACGGTGGAAGACGAGTTCGAACGGGATGCTCACCTGCGCGAGCGGGGTTTTTTCGAGACCATTCCCCACGTCGCCAAGGGAAACGTCATCGCGGCGGGCCTCCCCGTTGGCCTCACCAACCCGCCCGGATCCAGCCGGTCGGCGGGGGAAGCCGTCGGCCAGGACAACGAGGCGGTCCTTGGCGAATGGTTGGGAATGACCGCGGACGAGGTCGCGGCCGACGTCGCGTCCGGCGCCGTCGAGCGCGGCGACTAGATCGCCAGGGACACTCTCAGTCCGGCTCGCGGCGCGCTAGGTCCCCTTCCAGGTACCGGCTCGAGAGGATGAAGAAGAAAACGCCGAGAAGCATCGTGCAAGCCAGCGTGAAGAGCGAGTAGCGAATGGCTTCCTGGCCGTAGGTCGCCGCGAACTGGTCGTTGAGAAACCCCACCACGAAGGGGCCCGCTCCCGCTCCAACGAGATTCACAATGAAGAGGATGATGGCCGCCGCGGTGGCCCGCATACGCAACTTCGCAAGATTCTGATTGATGGTGTGGAGCGACGGGACGTAGATGTTGGCCAGGATGTAGAAGAAAAAGAAGCAGACCATCGACACCTGGCTGGAGTTCGACAGAAGAAAACCCGCCGCCAGGGGAAGGCTCAGCAGCGTCGCCGCCGCCGGAATCGTCATGTAACGGCTGGGCTCTCGTTGCCCGAAACGGTCCGCCAGGGTGCCCCCCAGGTAGGTCCCGAGGCTCCCCCCCAAGCCGACGATCACCGCCAGCCAGATCCCGATCTCCACCGGCGGCATGGCGTGAACACGCCCAAAAAAAGCGTAGCCCCACATGAGAATCCCGTAACCCGTGAGCGACAAGAAACAGGAAGCCACGACGAGGTAGACCCACGAGCGGCAGGAAAGCAGGTACCCGAGCGTTTCGCCCAGGGTCGTCGCTTTTGCATTCGAGGTCGACGCCTCGGAAAGTCCGCGCGGCGGCTCCTTTACGGTAAAGCGCACAACGAGTGCAAACAGAAGCCCGGGCGCCCCCAGCACGAAGAAGGCCGTGCGCCAATCGAAGTACTCGCGCAGGTACCCACCGCCCAAAAACGCCAACGCGGAGCCGACGTAGATGCCCCAGGAATAGATCCCCATGGCGGTGGCACGCTTTTCGGGAGGAAAGTAATCCGAGATCAGGGAGTGCGCGGGTGGAGAACCGGCGGCTTCGCCCACGCCGACGCCGACCCGGGCCATCGCCAACTGGGCAAAACTTCGCGTGAGTCCACTCACGACGGTCATGGCGCTCCAGACCGTCAGGCCAAGGGCAATGATCGAACGGCGATTGCCTCGATCGGCCCAACGCGCGATGGGAATTCCCGCGATGGTATAGAAGAGAGCAAAGGCAAAACCGAGCAGAAGCCCCATCTCGGTATCCGACGCCCCGAACTCCTCCTTGATCGGCTCAACAAAGACCGAGAGAACCTGCCGGTCGATGAAATTCAGGACATAGACGAAGAAGAGAACGCCCAGAACGTAGTTCGAATATCCGGGCGTGATCGCGACGCGATTTTCCTCGATCGCCGCCGCACTCGGACTCCGTCCCGATCCGTCCGCCATGGAGCCCTCCCCCCTCGATCTCACCCGCCGCAAGCGCTTCCGAGACGCCCCGCCGCGTCAGTCGTTCCCGAGTTCCTTACGCACCTTCAACCACTCGACCACCATGACCTTGAAGTGCTCGGGGTTGTAGATGTCTTCCTCGAAGGACCAGAGGCCATCGCCCGCGTACTTGAGCAGGGTGTAGTTGTAGGCCTGGTGAAGGCTGCCGTCTCCCGGATCGACCATGCGGTTCCAGACCTGCATCGTGATCCAGCCCTTTTCCTCGTCGATCATGTACCACTCGACGGGAAAATATTTCATCTGGTCGTTCGGGGACGTGGACATCGTCTTGGAGATCCAATTCCGAATTGCCTCGCGCCCGCCGAGCGTTCCAAAGAGGTGCTCGATGTAGGTGGCATCCTCGGTAAACATGTCGGCCCACGGATTCCAATCGCCCGAGGTCCCTGCTTTGAGCGCCGTCTTCTGGTAGTTGGCAAATGCGTCTTCGATTTCGGCCCGGCTGAATCGTCCCATCATCGTTCTCCTGTTGACTGCGCTCTTCCGTGGGTGCTGACGCCGACCGGACACCCGGTGCGGACAAGCCATCACTCTCCCCTTCCCGTGCCCCGTCGTCAAGGCTCGAATTTTCGGAGACGAAGAAGACTCAGCCGGAAATCGGCGACTCCTGCACCCGGTGTTCGAGCGAAGGCTCGGCCTTCTCCTGGAGGGCACCCTTCTCGGCCGACGCCACCACGCGAAGGCCAACGGCCTCCTGCAGTTCTTCGAAGCCCAGTCGGATTTTCGCAACGAAATCCTTGAGATCCGGAACCAACTCATAATCCGAATTGAAGCCCCAGCAGAGCTTTCCGTTGTAGCTCATCAAGGCGATCCCGAGCCCCATGTCCTCGAGCAGCGGAACCTGCGGGTACATCGACTCGAGCTTGGCGCCCAGCATGTAGAGCGGCATCTGGGGACCCGGGACATTGGTGACGATCGTATTGATCGGACCCGAGGCCGCGCGCGCGCCCAACGAGAGCAGCAGGGTCCCCATGAAATCGGCGGCCCCCATCATCATCTCCACCCCAAGAGCCTGACGCGACTCCTTCAACTCCTGGGTCTTGGCGTGGATGGCCCGCACCCGTTCAATGGGGTCCGGCTCCGCGATCGGCAGGGGAACGATCCACGACGAGACATTGTTCCCCATCTTTCCAACGTCTTCGGGCCGCCTCACGCTGACCGGCGCGGAGACCCGGAAATCGAGAAGCGCCGGATCCGCCTGCCGTTGCTCAAAGAAAGCGCGCACCGCGCCGGCGACAATGGCCAGCACCACGTCGTTGAGCGTGCAGTCGAGTTTTCGGCGGACAGCGCGGATGTCATCCAGGGGCAGATCCAGCCAGTCGAAACGCCGATGGGGCCCCAGGTCGCCGTTGACGGGACTCGACGAGGCCGGGCTGAGAGTGGCTCCGAGAAGTTCGCCGACAGCCGACAATCGCACACCGATTTCCTCGCGAACATCCTGGGCCTGGTTGATGAAATTCTGGATCCCCCGGGCCGCCTCCAACGGGAGCGTCGCTCGACGCAGGGACTCGTCGCGCATCAACTGGGTCGACGTCGGCTCCGGGCGAGGCATGAAGGCCGGGACATCGTCCGCCGTCTCGTACTCCGGGTTCGTCGACATCAAGATGTAGGAGAGGTCGACGCCGGAAGCCCCGTCGATCATGCAGTGGTGAATCTTGGTGATCACGGCAAAGCGATCGCCCTCGAGGCCCTCGACGACCCAGGTCTCCCAAAGCGGCCGGTCTCGATCGAGTTGCTGGCTCATCACCCGCGCTGCCAGGTGCTTCAGTTGGGAATCACTGCCCGGGCGAGGCAGGCTGGTGTGGCGAATGTGATAATCCAGGTTGAACTGGCGGTCGTCGACCCAGACCGGGTGATTCCACAGGGGAATCCACTTCAGCTTCTGGCGATAACGCGGAACACGGTGAAGAACGTTCCGAATCCCGTCCTTGAAGGAGTCGATATCCACACCGCCCGAGGAAGTGCGCAGGGGACCGACTTCGAAGATTTGCGTGGCGGCCACGTGCATGTGGACGTGGTCGTTCTCAAAAATCAGGAAGCTCGCATCCTGGACGGACAGACGATCGTAGTTGTATCGGGCCACGGGAAACTCTCCGGAGTGTTGGGGGAATCACCCGAAGACGCATAGCCCAGGGCGCAGAAGACCCGGCATTGTGTAGCAAGCCGGAGGGTCTTTCAAGACCCACCCCAGAACAGCCTCGGAAGGAAAGCGCGAGCGCTAGCGAGAGTGGCCGAGGCTCTTTCAGGAGCCGTTTTCGGACTTCTCTTCCAACGCCGGGTAGAGCGGAGCTGTCCCGTAGTAGGGGCTCAGTTGATTGACGGTTCTCTGGGCCGCGTTCAACGTTTCCAGGGTGGGTTTCGTGATCAGCAGGCGACGGCCCAGCACCTCGAGATCGCGCAACTGGACGCCGACCTTGCGGGCGATGCCCGACGTCTCCTCGAAGCCACCGCCTCCGCGAATCCGAGCCGCGTACTGCTTTGCCGATTTCTCGAGCAGTCTCAGCTTTTCGTCGAACTGCTGCGCCGCCCGATCGGAGCCTGAGGTGGTGCTCTTAAAACCCGCTTCCTTGCGAACCGCATGGCGCGCTTCCGTGAGTTCCTTCGCGAGTTTGTCCGCGAGCGCCTGGACTTCTTCGGCGTTCCAGGCCTTCCGATCGCTCGACGCCGGTTGCGCCGCCGCCATACCGACGCTGGCGAGCACGAAGAAAAATGCAAGAAAAACCGCGCTGGCTCGATGAATTCGACTCATGTCGGACCTCCCGTGGGCTCTAGGGCATTGGCGAACCGAAACCGAGGCTCCCGGTCATCCGGGCCTCGCCCCTGCTTCTATCACAGAGCAGCAGCGAGACACAACCCCCGCCTCGCCCCGGGGAAAAGGGATCAGCCCCGGGGATCGGGGGCCCCGAGCATCGCCCGGACCCGTTCGGCCACCCGCCGGACCTCGCATAGGGGAGCTGAGACGGCCCCCAGTCCGTCTCGAAAAAAGCGCGCCTGGCCGTTTTCAACGAGGCGTTCGTGAAAGAGACAGGGCTCCGGCACCGGGGCAACCCAGCCGCGCTCGATCCACCGCGCGCAGCGCAGTTCGTTTCGCTTCTGGGGACGCGTCGTCCCCCTCCGGTTCAGGGGTGTCGAGCGGGACCCGCGGTACACCCCCTCTCGAAAGCGGTCGAGGGCGAACTGTCGCAGGCCGGCGGGCTTGCGGGGCACGGGGTAGATCAACACGGGCTGGCCCGTTGCGCACGCGCGGGCGAGCAGCCGATCGTCATCTCCAGTCACAATGAAGACGTCGGCGGTCTCGAACCATCTCTGCTGGATGTCGCCATCGACCTTCCCTGGCGCAAACTCCTCGATCTCACCGAGCCCTCTTCGAAGTTCTGCCTCCACCCTGGAATCCAGCGCAGAAACACTCCCGGCCACGAGTCGCCCCCCCGCCTCCCGGACGAAATGCGCGACGTCGGCCCCGAGCTTTCTCGCCAATGCCCTGTCCCAGACCCGGTGCTCGGAACCGCCTCCCGAAAGCAACGCAACGCGGGGCTCGGCCCCGGGCACGCGGGGGCGGCGCTTCGCATCCGTCGCCGGCACCACGGGTCCGACGAGTTCGAGCCTCTGGGGGTGGGGAAAACGGCGGGCCGAAAGCGACACGACGCTGAGATCGAAATCGGCCGCGGGATCGCTTCCGCCCTCGCCGAGTTGAACGTTTAGGGTTCGCCCACCCGCCGAGCGACGCACGCGCTTCGAGGCTTCGGCCAGGCCGGGTCCACTCGCAATGACAAGGTCGGGCCAGGGAGGTTCGAATTCCGAAGTCGCGTCTCCTGGCTCGACCCGCTTCACCTCGAAGGGCCATCCCAACTCCTCGATCAACGCGCGCGACGACTCATCGTGGCTGGAGCCGCCGCCCTCGAGAACCCATACGCGCGGGGCACCCGCCCCGGGAAAGGCTCCACCTCGGAGCGTGGACGACGGGCTTTCCGGAAACCGGGGATCGTCGAGAAGTTCGAGCTCCCAGTGGACGCCCGGGCGTCGCGCGGCGGCGCTCTCGAATACGAACTTCCACCAGGGGCTTCCCCCGTCGGTCCCCGGCGGTGGGCCGCGACGACCGGCCACCGGCACGGAAACCTCGCAGCGAACTCGCGCAAATACGAAATCCCGGGCTCGATCGAAGAGACGATCGACCACCCACGGAACGTCGGCCCGTGGAACCGCCGAGAGTCCATCGAGACAAACCACGCCCGCGACATCGCGTTCGAGACCGACCTCGTCGAGACACGCTCGGAGAGCGCAGGCGCGATAGCCCGAGGCCCCCCAGCGAGGCTTGTTTCCCTCTTCGTGTCCGCTGCCTTTCGGTCGAACATCGAGCAGGTCCTCCGCGCCAAAGGCCGCGACCAGCCTCTGGATCGATTCGTCCGACTTCGCGTCGGCGTCACCCTCAGCCCCCGTCCCAGGGGTTTCGCAGCCGACCCCGGAAACAAAGGCGCGACTCGGGGCGTCCTGTCGAAACAATCGAAAGCCCGCCGCGCTTGCTTCGCGCTCGAGTTCGAACCAGGTCTCTTCATCGGGATGGGAGTCGTAGACGAAGCGCTCGGGAAAGGGCCTCCACGGCTGGGTATGAAGCGTCGTGTAGTGCAGGCAACGAGGAGCCCCTTCTTCGAGGGATTCGTCGCGCACGTTCCAGGCTCCATCGAGCGCCCCGTAGAGGCCGGCGACCCCGCTCGCCCTTCGCAGCAGTGAACGCTTGGTCGCCTTCTGGCTCGCCTCGAGAGGCCAGACCTCCTTCATCCGGGCCGCGTCCAGAAGCATCACCGAGGTGTCCTGGGGAGAGACCGCCCGGTAACCGTGGTCGCCCATCTCGAGATCGAAGAGTTCGCCGGGATCGGAGAGGTAGACCTGGTCTTCGTCGTTGTAGATGGCCCGCCCTTCCCCGCCCATCAGGTGCGGGATCGCGAACCGGTAGTTCGTGAAGGAGGTCGTCCAGCCCCGCCGATCGAAGCCGGGAAGATCCTTGAGAAGCGTGATCTCGTAGACCCGCGAGGGATCGCGAACCTTTTCGATCGACCATACCAGGACGCGGTCGGCGCGGTATTGGGCGGACTCGGTGCCCAAGAAGATCCGAACCGGCGGACGGCCGGACGGCTCGACCCCAGCCCGAACCGGCAGGACGATCCGATCGAGTTCGAAGCCCGCGGGTTCGCCCGTTTCGGCGCCGGTTTCCGTATTCGACATCGAAGCGTCCTCTCTCCCCCGATCTCCCCGGGTCGCGAACCCCTGGGGAGCCCCCCTATGGTGCCACAGCCCTTCGGTGCCATCCCTGGGCACTCCGGCGCCGCCACCCGCGGTTCCGAGCCTCGGCGGCATCGTCTACGCTGCTCCCATGGTCTACCTGGACTACTCGGTCCTCGACGCCCTCGACGAGCGCGCCTTCCAGGCGCGAAAGCCCTACCCCTGGGCCAACCCCGAGGGCGCCCTCAGCGAGGCCGGTCGCAAGGCCTTGCGCGACACGCTGCCGCCGCTCTCGCTGTTCGAAAAGCGCATGGGCGAGGAGCGTCGCCACGGGCAGCAACCCCACGACCGCTACGCCCTGGAGTACCGCCCCGAACTCGACCTCTCGCCCGCCTGGACCGACTTCATGGCCGAACTTCACTCCGAGCGGTACCACGCCTTCTTGCAGCGCATGCTCGGCGCCCCCACTGAACTCTCCTTTCACTGGCACTACACGCCGGGGGGGTGCTCGGTGTCGCCCCATTGCGACGCCGTCCACAAGCTGGGCTCCCATATCTTCTACATGAACTCCGACGAAGACTGGGATCCCGCCTGGGGAGGCGAAACCCTGGTGCTCGACGACGGCGGGCGCTTCCCCCGGCGATCGGCACCCGGCTTCGACGACTTCGATTCCGCCGCCGCCGCAAAGGCCACCGCGAACCACAGCTTCCTCTTCGCGCGCCGGGGC
>JAZAOF010000052.1:0-6358 GCA_036228265.1 Myxococcota bacterium
GCGCCTGCCGGATAAATCCGGAGGCGCAGCGGGGTAACAAAGAGAGCCCCCGACCCGCCCCCGTCTCGGTCCCTGGAGGATCCAAGCGTTTTCTGGGCGAAACTGGCGTCAATCTTGTCTTCCGGGCTCGGAGTGCCCGGATGGTTCGCGTACGGTGGTTCCCATCGTCTCGTGGCCCGACCAAAAAACCGTTCGGCGGGGCGCGTTTGCGTCGGACCTGGATGAAGATCGCGTCCCTGCGATTCCTCTCGACCGACCCGCGGAGTGTAGACAAACACCGTTGGACGGCAAATCGACCCTCGACACCCCCGGGGTTCAGGCGTCGAGCCGCTCTCGAACCGCCGGCGGCAGGAAGCGCCGCTCGACTTCCTCGCGGGCGTGGTCGCGAAGAGCCGCGGCGAGGACGTCGAGCTGCACGTCCACGGGATCCGCGTGGGAGAGCACGATCCAAACGCGCCCCTGAACCCGGCAAACACCGCTGGCGGCCGCGGCATCGGCCTCTCCCGGACCCCCGGACCGCGTGCTGCGAACCTCGATGTTCGCGGCTTCGGCGATCTGGAGGAGTTCTTCCATGACGTCGGCCGGTTGCACGCGCTTCTCCCGAAGCGAGACCCTAGCAGCCCGGCGACGGGGGCTGCGTTCTCGTCGCCCCCGACAACGCGCGCACGAGGGCCAACCATTGGTCGGCCGAGATGGACTGGGGGCGATCCCGCGGCGAGACCCCCGCCGCCTCGAAAGCCCCGGGGGCTTCGCGCACCGCCTCGGCCAGTGAATTTCCGATCATCTTGCGCCGCTGACCGAACGCGCTGCGCAGGAGTTTTTCCACGGCGCGCAACTCCGGGGCGTCGACTTCACGCGCGGCGTGCGGCGTCATTCGCAGAAAACTCGACCGGATCCGGGCAGCGGGGTAGAAACGATCGCCTCCCAGTTGCGTCGCGAGTTCGACATCCACGCACAAACGGTGAAGAACCGAGAGCGAGCCGTAGTCGCGGCTCCCCGTCTCCGCCAACAGGCGAGCCGCGACCTCTCGCTGGACCATCACCGACCAGTCGACGAACGCGCGATCCAGGTCGAGCCACTGCCGCAACAACGGCGTGGCCACCGAATAGGGCAGGTTCGCAACGAGCCTACACGGGCCCGGAGCCGCCGAAGCCAGCGCCGCGAAATCGACCTCGCGGGCATCGGCGTGAAGGAGTTCGACGTTGTCGGGGAGCAGCGCCTCGCTCTCCAGTGCACGCACGAGACCGGCGTCGACCTCGATCGTCACGACGCGGGAAGCCCGGGAGGCCAGCGCCCGGGTAAGAGCGCCCAGCCCGGTTCCCACCTCGATCACGGTGTCGGCTTCTTGCACGCCCGCCAGAACCGCCAGGCGATCGGCGTGGCTCTCGCCCAGGAGAAAATTCTGGCCGCGATCGCGGTGCAGCCGAAGACCGTGGCGATCGAGAAGCGCGCGGACCTCGACGGCCTTCACGACGCTGCGGGCCGGGAACCCACCGCGCGCTCGAGCGGCGCGCGGGAAAACGCGTTCAACTCGAGACCATCGCTTTGGCCGCGGTCGAGCAGGCGCGCCGCCGCGGCCGCGATCATCGCCGCATTGTCCGTACAGAAACGAAGGGGCGGAAATGTCACCTGGAAGCCGCGCTTCTCGGCCACCGCTTCAAACTGGGATCGCAACCGGGCGTTCGCGGCGACGCCGCCCACGACAACGAGGCGGTCGAGGGCTTCGGCGCGGATGGCGCGAAGCGTCCGCACGACGAGCGCATCCGTTGCGGCGGCTTCGAAGGACGCCGCGATGTCGCGAACGTCCTGCTCGGAGAGCGTGCCGCGACGCTCGACCTCCAGGGCCACGGCGGTCTTCAACCCACTGAATGAAAAATCGAACCCGGGCGAACGCAGCATCGGGCGCGGCAGATCCACGGCGGCATCGTTCCCGCCCTCGGCCGCCGCCGAAATCGAGGGGCCACCCGGGTAGGGAAGCCCCAACAACTTCGCGACCTTGTCAAAGGCCTCCCCGGCGGCGTCGTCGCGGGTCGCCCCCAGGGCCCGGGCTTCGCCATCGGCTTCGATCCGGTAGAGCGCGGTATGCCCGCCGGAGGCGACCAGCCCGATGTAGGGCGGGCGAACGGATTCTTCGTCGAGTTCCGCCGACACCAGGTGCCCCACGAGATGATGAACGCCCACCACCGGAACCCCGAGGCGATACCCCAGGGCCTTTCCGAAGCTGAGCCCCACCAAGAGCGACCCGATCAGGCCGGGGCCGGACGTCACCCCGATCCCTGTCACCTCCTCGGCATTCAGTTCGGCTTCGGCCAGCGCAGCGGCCACCACCGAGGAGACCTGCCTCACATGATCGCGAGAAGCGAGTTCGGGAACTACGCCTCCGTAGGGTCGGTGAATGGCGTGCTGTTCGTGGATCACGCTCGAGAGAACGCGCCCCTCGGACACGATCGCCGCCGCCATCTCGTCACACGAGCTCTCGATTCCCAGGACACAAGAAGCGGCAGCGCGACGCATGAATGGGATCCAGCCGGGGAGCCGAAAGCGCGCCCTAGCCTTCGCGTCGTTCGAGCTGCTCCTGCTCGCCTTTGCAGTCGATGCAGAGCTGGGCCATGGGTCGAGCCTGGATGCGCTTGACGCCGATGTCCTCGCCGCAGGCTTCGCACTCGCCGTAGATACCCGTCTCGATCTTTTCGAGGGCCTCGTTGATCTTCGACAGGAGACCGCGCTCGCGTTCGCGAAGGCGTCCCTGGAAGGCCAGGTTCATCTCCGACGAGGCCGTATCGATCTCGTCGGGGAAGTCGTCCGGATCGAGGTGAATGTCCCCGGACAGGGTTTTCTTTGCATTCTCCAGGAGCTCTTCCCGCTGCTGCAGGAGAATCTTCTGGAACCTCATCATCTCGCGCTTTCTCAAAGAATCACCTCGATCGTTCGCACAAAGCGAACGTCAACTCGCATCCATCAATTGAATCTGTCGTTTCGCCTCGGAAGCCCGCGCCGAGTCCGGGTATTCCTTGGCCACCCGTTCGAATGCCCTCCGAGCCGCCTTCGTGAAACCGGGTCCCAGTTTCAAGAGGGATTCGCCTTGTCGGTACAACGCGTCCGGGGCTTTATTTCCCTTGGGGTACTTGCGCGCCACGTCGTCGAAGCGCAGTACCGCAGTCCTGTAGTCCTTTTGCTTGTAGTGACAGTCCGCCATCCAGTACGCCGCGTCGTCGGCGTATGGCGAGGACGCGTAAGTTTGCAAGAAAGTCCGAAAGCGGTCAATGCAGACCTCGTTGTCCCCGGCCCGCGCGGAAGCGTAGGCTTCCCGGTAGCTCTTCAGCTCCGCCGAGGCGGATTCCGGTGCGTCCGAATCCTCCCGGGGCGGCTCGCCCGGGTCCGACGCCGTGCCCTGGGCCGCCTCCAGGCGGGCTTTCTTGGCCTGGTTGAGCGCCGCGTCGGCCTTGCGTTCAGCGACCTCCACCTGCCCCCGCAGGCCCGCGATCTCGGCCTTCAACGACTGGAGTTCCGCCGAGACATTGGCCAGGCCGGCTCCCTGCGCAGAGCCTCCCTCCGAGCGCTCGAGCGCCAGCACCTTGCGCTTGAGCTTTCGATGCTCGGCCGGAGTCACGCAGCCCGACATCGCGAACACCGCGATCAGCCCGAGCGCGACCCAGCCTCTCGGGCTCCGGCCCACGAAGCCGCAAGCCGCGAATCTGCGGCGGTTTCTACTCATCAGTCGTCCTCCAGGCGCGGATAGGGGCTCCACGCGGGCTGGGTATTCTGTCCGCTGTCTTTCGTCATTCGAACGAGATTCCGACCATCGATATCGATCCGGTAGATGTCGGCTCGGCCGCGGCGGTTCGAACTGAACGCGATCTTCCGCCCATCGGGAGACCAGGTTGGCCCCTCGTCGTCGCGCGGATGCGCCACGAGCGGGACATTCACTTCGCCCGTCGGATCCACCATCCAGATATCGATGTGCCCCTCCAACCGGGTTTCGTAAGCGATCCAGCGGCCGTCCGGCGACCACGCTGGCGAGGTATTGTAGCTGCCCTGGAAGGTGACACGTCGCACGTTCCCGCCATCGGCGTCCATGATGTAGATCTGCGGTGCGCCAGACCGGTCCGATACGAACGCAATCTGCCTTCCATCCGGTGACCAACTGGGGCTCACTTCGATGGCCGAACTCTGGGTCAGGCGCTTCAGATCCTTCCCCGCCGGTCGAACCCGGAAGATTTCCGCTTCGCCAGCGACGCTCGAAACGATCGCCACCCAGTCACCCTGGGGCGAGAAGACGCCGCGGTACTTCGGGCGCCCGGCGAGGGTCCGCCGCAAGAACGGCCCCGGGCGGACACCGCCGCGCGAGGTCAGAAACAGCGCGGGAACTCCGCTGCTCTGAAAGGCGGTATAGAGGAGAGCCCCGCCGCGCGGAAGCCAGGCCGGAAAACTCTTCAGGGCGGGGCTCCGGGTCGCCGAGCGTGCTCGGTTTCCATCGGCGTCCATCACGAAGATCTCGGTTTGCCCGGTCCGGGTCGATACGAAGGCCAGCTCCGTTTCGGAAGCGCCGGCACGCCCGGTGAGCGCAGCCACCACGCGATCGGCGATTCGCTGCCCCAGTCGCCGGAGGTTCGTGACGCGCCCGTCCACGGTTTCGGCTTCGAGACGGGTGCAGCGCGCGGAGTCCCACACCTGGTAGGCCACCGCAATCCCCGTCGGCCGCTTCCGAATTTCTCCCTCGACCCAAGCCTCCGCGCCGCTCTGCGACCACTCGGGGCATACGGTCCGGGGTCCGCCCTGGATGGATTCGCTCACCTGGGACACCAGGTAGGCGTCGCGCGAGAGCGGCAATACCACGCTCGAAAATTCCAGGCCTTCCTCGATTGCGCGGCGGAGTTCCTCCAGCTGGGCCGGGGCCAGGGGAACCGGCGAAGGGCCCCCGGGCCCGGATTCGAATTCGGACTCGGACTCGGGCGAGGCCGCGACGGGCTGGGCAAAGAGTTGGACCGCCGCACGAAACGAGCGCGCCCGGTCCGGGGTGATCTCGAGCACGGGATTCGACTGCGCGGCGCTCACCGCCGCAAGCCCCACGACCCCCATGCCGCCGACCCACGCTGCGAGAACCTGGCGCCACTTCATTCGTCGCCCCGCGTCGGAAAGGCCACGCGCCACCGGCCCGAGGCAGGGGGCGCCGGCAAGGGACTCGCGCTGAGCATGGCTCGTACCGCGTTGTCGTCCCAGAAGGGGTCCCCGGAAGACTCGACCACCTGGGGCTCGTCCACGATCGTGCCGTCGGCCGCCACCTCGATCCACATCTCGGTTCGAAGAGTGCGCTCCAGGAACTCGGGGGGCGTGACCCAGACCGACCGAACATGACGCCGGGTTGCGACCATCCAGGCCGCCACCTCTCGATCGACAGGCCTCCCGCCCTCGGAGCCGCGAATTCCGGCGAGGACGTCCGGAGTGTCCTCGGTCTCTTCCACATCGTCCGACTCCCCGAGTTCATCGCGAAGCTGGGAGAGCACATCCTCGTACGCGATTTCTTGAGGCTTCGAGGGCTGCTTCTTCGCAACGCGCGTGGTGGATTGCCGGGGCAAAACGACCTGCTTCTGGCGGGGCGCCGGCGGGCGCGCGGGGCGACTCTGGGTCGCGGGCTTCGGACGAGGGGCCGGCAGCGAAGCGACGAGGCTCACCTGGATGGCCGCGGGGGCCGAATTCGCAAACGGCGTCGAAGCCAGTCCGACAACGAGACCGCCCACGAGGTGAAACGCGGCCGACGCCGCCACGAAGCGACCAAATCTTCCTCGATCCTGGGTGGGATGAGCGTTCAGCCTAGCGCTCCGCTTCCGTGACGATCCCCATTCGAGTCGAGCCCGCCTGGCGTGCCGCCGCGATGGCGCGAACCACGAGCCCGTACGGCGCCTCGCGGTCGGCGCGCAGAAAGAGCTCGGTGGAGTCCCGCGACTCGAACAACGCTTCGAGCTTGGGCTTCAGTTCGTCGAGCGCGATCGTTTTTCGCCCAATGAAGACGTCCCCATTCTTCTGGACGCTCAGTACCAGCGGTTCATTCTGCAGGCGCAGGGGCTGGGTGTTCGTCTCCGGGAGATTGACATCGACCCCCTGGTAGAGCAGCGGGGCCGTCACCATGAAGATGACCAGCAGCACGAGCATCACGTCGACGAACGGCGTGACATTGATCTCCGAAGTCGGACGCCTTCTTCGCAATGCACTGAATGACATACCGGTTCCACTTCACTCCGACGCGGAACCGGATCGCGGGTTCTTTCCGGTACTGGTGAGCGAAAGAAGGTCTTCTTCGAACTCTCCCACGAAGAGCTCTACGGAGACACCGAGAGCGCCCGCCCGGGTGACGAAGTGA
>JAZAOF010000053.1:0-7607 GCA_036228265.1 Myxococcota bacterium
GCAGGGAACGTGGGCGTCGATTTTTTTTGCGCGACGAATCAGATCGGGGCCCTGCATGTCGGGCATGCAGAGATCGGTGATGATGACGTCGGCTTTTCCCTCACGCAGGATGCCCAGCGCGGTCTGGGCATCGGACGCGGGTAGGGCTTCGTGCCCCTGGTATTCGAGGAGGCGCATCAGGTGCCGGCGACATAGCTCGTCGTCATCGACGACGAGAACGCGAGCACGTTTCGGGTGGGGGGGCTGGGGCATGGGGGTTCCGCTTTCCCGGGGCCGGGGATTCAGGGGACCTCTTTGCTCCAGATATTGGAGGAATCGTTCCCTGGATCGATGCCCTGCGGATTGATGGTTTTGGGACTTCCCTTGGAAACAGCAATTTGGGTGCCAGACGCGCAAGATCGTCGTTTCTCCGTCATGCCTGCGACAGGGCCTTTCGTGGACGCTCCGCGTTGATGTTCGGCCATGGCTGCACCCGGGTGTCCCAGTCCCGTACCAAAACGTACACCCGGGCGAGTCCGGGTGACGGAATGCGTCTCCGGAGTTTCCGCGAGGCCAGGCTCTCGGTGGCGGAGGAAAATGGGGATGGAAGACCGGGAGTGTTCCCCGCTAGAGCGGGTTGCAGACCTCGGAGGTTCCATCCGGGCGTTCCCAGTCCGTGGATGCGTCGCAGACGCCGTCCTCGCACGGGTTGATCACCTGGCCACCCGGCTGGGCAAAGGTCGCGAGTTGTTGGAGGGCGGCGTGGATCGGCACGCGATACACGTGCGGATCGCACGCGCTGCTCGGTATCTGGTTGGACAGGGGAGGAATGACGTCGTCGTAGGCGGGGTCAAAAATGTCGAAGGAGCCGGTGTCCCAGACGAAAAAGCCCGAGTCCTGCGGAGAAGGGGCGTCGGCCATCCCCGGAATGTTTCGAAGCAGGGATCCCTCCACATTCGGAATTCCCAGCGAGCGGGCGGTGATGATCGAGGCTTCATTCGAGACCTGCTTGTCAAGGTAGGCGACGGGCATCAGCATTTTTTTCGGGTGGCTCCCGGGCAGAGGCGGGTCGACCAGCCCCGTGACGTGGCGCATGTAGCCGGCGGGTTCTGCGGAGATCCATAGTTCGCCGAGGAGATTGAGGCCGAGGACCGTTTCCATCGGGTCCGTGAGACCGATTGCTTCCGTCAACTGTTCGAACGCGGAAAACTGGGTCGAGCGCTGTAGCATCATCGGGAAATTGC
This sequence comes from Myxococcota bacterium, assembly GCA_036228265.1. Lineage (GTDB taxonomy): Bacteria > Myxococcota_A > UBA9160 > UBA9160 > UBA4427 > CAJXIC01. Next base: position 1,224 of record JAZAOF010000053.1, read on the forward strand.
TTGCCCCGACGTCGACCGCGTAACGCGTGATGGCGTCGCTCAGCGCGGCATGGAAGATTCCCATGACTCCGCCGAGACTGTTTCCGTAGTAGAACGTCTCTTTTTCTGCGGGCGCGAGATAGTTCGCGAATACGTAGCTGGGACACGGTTCCGGGTCATCGGCGGGCTTGCAGTGGACAAAGCGATTTTTTTTCATGACATGAGACAAGACCAATTGGCCAATCATGCTCTGCTGCAGGCGTGCCGAGAACTGCGGAAAGTTGTTGAGCCTGCTTTCGTTGGTCCCGATGATATTCAGGCCGACCCAGAGCAGATCCGGGCTGGCGAGCCCGCGGAAATCGGTTCCCACTGTCACGAACTCCAAGCCGTCGATTCCGTACTCCTCCCGAGCACTGCCGAGTGCGCTCACGGCGTCCACCATTCCGGCTCCCGTCCCGAAAAGGCCGTGTCCAACCAGGAGGGTGGTCGGCTCGATCTCCCCCGTGAAGACGGCACAGGGGATCGCGATATCGAAGGGAAGCGGAAAGAGGCCGACCCGTTTTGGCTTTCCGTTCTCGTCCCGGGCCAGGGTCTGCCCGTTGCCGTAGAACTGGGGATTCGCTCGGGGGGTATCCCCCTGGAGGTAGAACGGGGCCGGGAAGGTTCCTCGCAATCTCCACGCGGTAGGCGAGCCCGTGGCGGCGCAATCGAAGTCGTAATTGTCGGGATCGATATTGAACGCGAGATCGAGCCAGGGTTCGAATCGGTTTTCGTCGATCCAACGAAGCGCGTCGTCGCGCATCCAGAGCATGTCTTGCGTGAGTTGCTCATCGCTTCGTACCACGAACGCGAAGGCGAGGGTCAGGTTGTCGGTGGGGATGCCGTTCCCGCGGAGTCTCTCGAAGAGGTCCTCCATGTCCGGGCGCCGCGCTTCGATCGATGGGACCCGCGTGGGATTTCCGTCGCGGAGGGCGCGGAAGGCGGGCTCGGGAGCCACCGGGTTCCCCTCGGTATCGACGAGATTGCGAATAGCCACGGCGTAATATCCACCGGGCTTGAGGCTGGCGTCGGGTCGCATAATGAGAGTTCGGCGCGCCGGATCGGAGGTGCGGCTATCGAGTTCGACGAAGTGCGGGACCGTCTCCCCCGTGTCGAGATCCAGCAGGACGGTGGGTCCATTCGGGTTCATCGGACCGCGCACTCGAATGCCCTCGTAGGGAGTGCTCTGGGATTGGCCGCAGCAACGGGCTTCCAGGTTGATCGGGGCCCCGGAAGCTTCGAGGTCGACCTGGGAATTCGGGAAATTCATGAGAATCGGGACGGTCGGGCTGAAGCCATCGAAATGATCCCAGTGGTCCGCCCGGATCGGGTCCCCGTTGACGCCGGGGAGTGCCTCCTGGGGAATGCTCATCCGGTAGCCGGTAGCCGTTTGCGCGCCGACCTCGTCCAGGAAGGCCATGCTCGGAAAGGGGAGTCCGCAGGATGCGCTGTTGGTCGGATCGCATTCGTCGCCCAGGGGAAAATGCGCGGCTTCGATGGAACTGACCGCCTGGATGTGGAACCGGGAGGCGATTCGATCCCACGCCGCTTGGAGCCTTTGGTCGCACCGGGCGCGATAGGATGACGCATCCCTTCCCCGGTTTTCTCGGGATTGCGCTGCGGTTTCACACGATCGGTGACGGAGAATCGAAGACACCTGGGCCCTCTCGCAGCGCTTGCCCCGATTCGACCCGGAACCGAGTCCGAGTTCGGCCAGTTCAGCTGCGGCCCGATCTCGATTGGCGGCAATCCGCGCCTCGACGCTTTCTGCGGGACAGGAGTGGTATCGCGACTGGGCCCGCTGAAAGGTGCGTCGAATTCTCTGGTCGCAGTAGGAGTCGTCGCCCGATGTCCCTCGCGTGAGGGCCCGCGCCAATCGCTGGAATCGACAGGTGAGATCACGGGAATCGGCGCGCTTCAGCGCGGCACTGCAGCGCAATCCGGTGCGTCCGCTGTTTTCGGGCGGGTCCAGCGAGGGCACCGTCTGGCGGTTCTTGTCGATCCACGTCGCGGTGGTCGTCGTTCCAGGGCAGTAACTGGCTTCCGCAGCCCACTCGTGGGGGCCCGGGGTCATAGACGCCTGTCCTCCCGGTGTGGGTGCGGTGCCGATGACACGTCGTCCTGGGCCGGGGTCTTCGGGGTCGATTTCGAAACCGACGGGGTTTCCGTCGAAAGAAACGTTCAGCGTGTCGAGGTCGACGTCGGGGTCATCGAGTCGAAGGGAGAAGGAAAGGTCCGCCTCGTCGACGATGGCGCGGTCCAGCGGTCGTTCAAAGGAGATGCGGGGATCGGCTGCGAAAACCGTATCCGCGCCGGAAAACATCGCGACGGCTACCGCGACGAGGCACGCGGAGCGGGTCGAGAGGTGTTTCTTCGATTCCGGGTTTCCGCTCATGCCTTCCCCATCTTCTGCATTGCGCGCTTCGACACCCGGAACGTACACTGAGTTCCCCGTTTCCGCAGGTTGCTGTTGGGACCGCGCCCTCTCGGACTCTTCGAAGGCTCCTTCTCTCTCGAAGGTTCAGCGGAAGCGCCGTTCGCTCCCATCGAGATACCGAAGGGCGATTGCCGCGTGGAGGGCGATTCCTTCGGCCATGCCTTCTTCGTTGAGAACCATGCGGTTGGAATGGCACGGGGCTCCCGGTCCGTCCTTCGGGCGCACCCCGAGGATCACCATGCAGCCCGGGACCCGTTGGAGAACGTAGGACCAGTCTTCGGCGCCCATGGAGGGCGCGGGTTGCTCGATCGCGCCTCCCGGGCCGAGAAGTTCGCGGGCGGTTTCAAGGGCAAATTCCGTGAAACCGTCGTGATTGATCGTGACCGGGTACCCGGAATCGACGCGCACATCGACATCCAGTTCGTGGGCGACAGCGACACCCCGGGCGATGCGGTCGACGCCCTCGAGTGCGAGTTTCCGGGACGCCTCGGAAACGGCGCGCACGGTACCGGCGAGGGTGGCGGTTTCCGGGATCACGTTCGTCGTCGTACCCGCGTGAACGCTGGCCACCGTGATCACGACGGGGTCAAAGGCGGGGGTGCGGCGCGTGACGAAACTCTGCAAGGCCTGGACGATCTCGCACGCCGCGGGAATCGGATCCCTCGCCGAGTCCGGCATGGAAGCGTGGCCCCCCTGGCCCCGAACGGTGATCTCGAACTCATCGGCCGAAGCAAAGAAGGCCCCGGGCTTGGTCGAGATCTGCCCCGATCGAAGCAAGGGAAAGATGTGAATGGCAAAGGCCGAGTCGACGCCGTCGAGGAGCCCTTCTTCCAGCATGATTCGGGCTCCGAAGTGCCCTTCTTCCCCGGGTTGGAACATGAAGCGGACTTGGCCAGCGAGATCCGCCCGGTGGCGTGTCAGCAAATCGGCGGCCCCGGCGAGCATGGCCGTATGGGCATCGTGCCCACAGGCGTGCATGGCGCCGTCAATTTCGGAGCGGAATTCGAGGTCCGTGTCCTCGGGCATGGGCAGGGCGTCCATGTCCCCTCGGAGCAGGAGGGTCGGTCCGGGCTTCGCTCCATGGAGCGTGGCGACCACGCCGCTGGTGTCCGAACTCAGTTGAATTTCGAGATCCAGGCCCTCGAGGGCGGCCAGAACGGACTCGCGGGTTTCCGGGAGGTGAAGGCCCAGTTCGGGGCGCCGGTGGATCCGGCGGCGGAGATCGATCGCCCGGGGCAGCAGGGTTTTGGCTTCGGCAATCAGCGGCGTATGGACGTGGCTCAACGGGGGGCTCCTCGTGCCCGGGGAGGGTGGGCAGCTTTACGATGGCCTTGATTCTAGCGATTGGAAAGGATGGGGGGCAGGAATCTCCGGGCGACGAGTTCTTGCTACGCTCCGGATCGAGTCGTTTCCGACTCCTCGGCCGATGCCGATTTTCTTGTCTTCCCGCTTTCCGGGTGTTCTCCAGGAGATTTCGATGATCCTTCTCGACCCCAAGAATCACGACCGCCATTACCCCGATGAGGCCTCTCGCGAAGTCATGCGCAAGACGATTGCCTTTTTCGAGGAAAAAGGAAAACGAGCGCTGAAACGGGATGACCGGGACCGCGTCTGGTATGCCGACTTCCTGGAGTTCGTTCGGAAGGAACGAATCTTCGCGACGATGTGTACACCCGCCGGCTACGGGGGCCAGGATTCGCGTTGGGATACCTGGAGGATTTGCGAGTTTGCCGAGATCCTCGGCTTCTATGGCCTTCATTATTGGTACACGTGGCAGGTGTCGGTTCTCGGTCTCGGGCCCATCTGGATGAGCGACAACGAGGCGATCAAGGACCGCACGGCGAAGTTGCTCGAGGATGGGGCGATCTTCGCCTTCGGGCTTTCCGAGCGCGCTCACGGGGCCGATGTCTACTCGACGGACATGGAACTCATTCCCCAGGAGGGGGGAGGCTACAAGGCCCAGGGCGAGAAGTACTACATCGGGAACGGGAACAAGGCGGCGATCGTTTCCACGTTCGGAAAAATTCGAGGGACAGACGATTACGTGTTCTTTGCAGTGGATTCTCAACACGAGAACTACGAGTGCAAGAGGAACGTCGTCAACGTCCAGTCCTACGTTTCAAACTATGCTTTGAACGACTATCCGATCGGCGACGAGGACATCCTCGAGCGTGGCTCCGACGCGTGGAATGCGGCGCTCAATACCGTCAACATCGGGAAGTTCAACCTCGGGTGGGCGTCGATTGGGATCTGTACTCACGCGATGTACGAAGCGATCCGGCATGCCGCGAATCGACACCTCTACGGCCAGGCGGTCACGGATTTTCCGCACGTGAAACAATTGTTCACCGATGCGTATGCACGGCTGGTTGCGATGAAGCTTGTCGCCCTGCGAGCTGCGGATTACATGCGGTCCGCGAATTCAGACGATCGTCGTTATCTCCTCTACAACCCGGTCGTCAAGATGAAGGTGACCACCCAGGGAGAGGACGTGATGAATCACCTCTGGGATGTGATTGCGGCCAAGGGTTTCGAGAGTGACATGTATTTCGAGATGGCGGCTCGGGACATTCGCGCGCTGCCGAAACTCGAAGGGACCGTCCACGTCAATATTGCGCTGATCATCAAGTTCATGCCGAACTTCTTTTTCAACCCGGAGTCCTATCCCGAAATTCCGCGTCGTGACGATGCCGCAGACGACAGTTACCTCTTCGCCCAGGGGGCGACTCGTGGGTTGGGCCAGATCCGATTTCACGACTACGGACCCATTTTTGATGAGTTCGATCTGCCGAACGTTGGGGTCTTTCGTGAACAGGTCGCAGCCTTCAGGGAGTTTCTCGAGAAGGCGACTCCCGGAGACAACCAGGCCAACGACATCGATTTCCTGATGGCCGTGGGCGAATTGTTTGCCCTCGTGGTGTACGCGCAGCTTTTCCTGGAAAACGCGAAGATCTACGAGATCGGAGACGACCTGATTGGCCAGGTGTTTGACGTGTTCATTCGGGACCTGTCCGCATTCGCTGTCGACCTTCACGGGAAGCCCAGCAGTACCGAGGCCCAGCAGAACTTTTGCCTCCAGATGATTCGCAAGCCCGTGGTCGACGTGGATCGCACGAGCCGCGTCTGGGAGAGCGAGGTTCTTCCCCTGGGAAGCGCCTATGAAATGAACGATTAGGACGCGGGGGGCGCGGCCGGGATTGCGTCCTCGACCGAAGTCCCCGCGAAGAAATCGGGTCTTCCGGCGGTGTAGAGCGCAACGGCGTTCTCGAACGTGAATGCGCGAAAATCGTCCACGGTAAAGAGTTCTTTTTCGACGAGTTCAAAGGCCTCGGCGAGGACTTCGCGGTTGTCGGGAACATCCCAGTGCCCGATGTCCGAACTGAAGATCGCGTTGAGACACAGTCCGCCGGGGTTCCTTTTGGTGTCGAATGCAGTGGCATTGGAGGGGTCGTCGGCCTCGCATCCGAAGAAATAGTTTCTATCGAAAACCTGTCGGATGTCATCGACGTTCTCGATGCCGCTGCCGTTGAATTCGTCCCGAGTGTTTTCGGAGCCCCCGGGGTCAGTGAATGGCCACAGCGCTTCTTCGAGGTTGGGAAGGTGCTTCCGGACTCGCTCGTCTCCGTACTTTTCGATGAGTTCCCGGAGTTGGTTCCTGTCGATGAGGTCGGGGTCGTACTTCGCGACGGCCTCGCGGTTTCGCTTTTCGTAGTGTCCAACGATGTCGGAGTAAAGCGTGGCGGCCCAGGCGACACCTCCCTCGAGAAAGGCAAAGTGCAGTTCCGGAAACCGATGGGTGACGCCATCGAGGAAAAGCGAGCGGCAAATCGCTTCGCCGGCGGCTGCAAAGTTTCCGAGGTGGTTGTAGACGTAGCTGCTCGCCGACGCCCGGCTCCCCCAGCCCATGCCGCTGGAATGGAAAGTCGGTG
>JAZAOF010000054.1:0-5030 GCA_036228265.1 Myxococcota bacterium
TTGGAGACGGCCGGCGTGGCCGGAGGTGGACTGTAAGCCGGGTTCTGTGCCGGTCCGAGTTGCCCCAGAGCCGGTGAGGATCATTCATCTAGGCGGTGCGTTGCCGCATCGCTCGAGCGCTCTACCCGGATGCCGTGTCGATCTCAAAGAGATCGGCATTTGGACGGGCCGTCCTCGACGGCATCCCTATTCGAGTTTGCTCCGGGAGGGGCTTGCCTCGCCGCCGGTCACCCGGCTGTCGCGCGTGGGCTCTTACCCCACGGTTTCACCCTTACCTGTGCGGTCGACCGGAGTCGCCCGCCATCGGCGGTGTCCTTTCTGTTGCGCTTTCCCTCGGGTCGCCCCGGGTCGGCGTTATCGACCTCCCTGCCCAACGGAGCCCGGACTTTCCTCTCGCGGACGATTTCCGTCCACCAGCGATCCTCCGTCCACCTCCAGCCAGTCACAGCCTAAGAATGCGCAGCACGAAAGGCAACGCCTTTCCCCGAGGGGGCTCCGAAAGGTTCCCAGGCAATGTTTTTGGTCAAGCGAGTACCTGATTGCCCATTTAGCGAATATCCTTTTGATTCATACCTAGTATTGATAGGATACGAACGTGGTTCAAATCCCCCTGGACTCCCATTTCCGTCGAGGCGCCGGCGAGTGACTTCTGCTCCGCGCGTTGCGCCGTCGTTCCCCCGCCCGGGAGAGATCTTCGACCCGGTCGGCCGGGCATTGGACGTCGTGGGAGACCGCTGGACACTGGTGCTGGTTCGGCAACTGCTGGTGGCACCGAAGGGGTTCCAAGAACTCCGCAAGGCAACCGGGATCGCCCCGCGCGTTCTCTCCGGGCGACTTCGCCAGCTTGCGGCCGATGGCCTGGTGGAGCCGGTGACGGTCGATACCCGGTCGCTCTACGCGGTCACCGACCGCGGGCGCTCCCTGGAAGGCGCGATCGTCGCCTTGGGGCGCTGGTGGATCAATCACGGGATCGAGGACCTCGGGATCGACACGGGCCGTTTTACCGAGACTTCCGCCCAGAGCATCATCGAGAGTCTTCCCCTGATGTTGAGAGAGGATCTTCGACAAGACGTGCGGGTCACTTTCGAAGTGCGCTTGACCGGCGAGGGCGGCGGCGTCTGGACCATTCTGATCGCGGAGGGTTCGTGCGAAGTCTGTTCGGGATTCGCGCCCCGCGCCGACGTCCGTTACACCGCGGACGCCCGGATCTGGTGTGGAATTGCCCTGGGGCTCGTGGACGCACGTCCCCTCTACGAGAGCGGAGCTCTCGTGAAAGAGGGAGGGCAGCAGGCGATGGACGAGTACTTCCACCAGGTGCCACGACATGAACAGGGGGCGGTGCCGACTGGATCCGCCGTCGGAGCCGACTAGGGACACAATGAAAACGGGACGTCACACGAGGCGAATCCCGGTTCGAGGAGAAGATCGAGATGATTTCATTTGGAATGACGGAAGAGCAGGAACTCGTCCAAGAGACGATGCGTGAGTTTGCGCGGGACGAATTGCGTCCCCACGGTCGCGAATGCGACGAGAACTCGTCGATTCCCGACGAACTGTTGCAGTTGGTCTGGGACCTGGGCCTCACCAGTACGCAGATCCCCTCCGCCTACGGAGGTGGGGATGAGCCGCGGTCGATGGTGACCAATGCGATTCTCCTCGAGGAACTCGCGCACGGGGACCCGGCACTGGCGCTGGCGGTGGTGGCTCCCTCCCAGTTTGCGAATGCCATCCTGGACCAGGGCACGGACGCGCAGAAGAAGAAGTACCTGCCGCTTTTTTGCACCGAGCGTTTCCACGCCGCTTCCGTGGCCATCGTGGAGCCGGGGCCGCTCAGCGAGCCCCTCGCACCGCGGACCGTGGCCGAGGTGAAGGATGACGGGTGGGTGTTGTCGGGGGCGAAATCCTTCGTGGTACTCGGCGACCGTGCGAGTCATTTTCTCGTCGTCGCGCGCACCGAGGATGCCGTGGAGGCGTTCCTCGTCGCTCGCGATGCGGAAGGGCTGACGATCTCCGCACCCGAGTTGAACATGGGACTCAAGGGGGTCAGCACCGTGCGCCTGGATCTCGAACGTGTCTCGGTCTCTTCCGAAGATCGTCTCGGAGGCGAAGCGGGGTGCGACGTGGTGGCCCTCGTCAACGGAAGCCGCGTGGCCCAGTGTGCGCTTCTCGTGGGGCTTTCCCGAGCCGTCCTGGAGTACTGCATCCCGTATTCGAAGGACCGGGTTGCCTTTGATGAGCCGATCTCCAAGAAGCAGTCGATCGCCTTCCGCCTGGCGGAGATGCACATGGAGTGCGAGGCCATGCGGAATCTCGTCTGGCGGGCAGCCAGTCGTGTGGAGCCGGGGAAAGACGCCACTCGCGAAGCGCGGTTGGCTCGAACCTACGTCAACGAGAAGTCCGTCTGGATCGCTGACAACGGTATCCAGGTTCTCGGCGGCCACGGGTTCATCCGGGAGCATCCCGTCGAGATGTGGTTTCGACACGCCCGTACCCTGAGCGTGGTCGAGGGAGCGACCGGTCTCTGACCCGCGTTCCGGGTTTTTCAACTCACACTTTCGCCGGAGTCCAGGCTTCGGCTTTCGAATCGAGGAAGAACATGATTGATTTTACACCGAGCGAAAACGACGAAAAGGCTTTTGAACGGGCGCGGGCCGCGGCGCTGATCTGTCGCAAGTATGCGCGCCACTACGACGAAAACGAGCACGAGATGGCCCCGGAGAGTCTTCCCGAGACGGAAGAATTTGACGCGAGCCACCCCGCGGTGCCGGCGCCGGGGGAGGGAGACTCTTCGTATCCCGTTCGGATGATGCGGCTCACGATGATCAATTACTGGGGCGACTACACCGTTCGCCTCCGACGGGAAACCGGAGGCCTTGGCAACGCGGCACTCAGTGCCGCGGGGACCGAGGAACAGCGGCTGAAGTGGGGCGATCTCTGCCTGGCCATGGCGATTACGGAGCCGGGGTGCGGTTCGGATCCCTCGCGGGTTTCGACTTCGGCGGTTCTCGACGAGGAAAGCAACGAGTGGATCCTCAACGGTGAAAAAATCTTCGTGACGACGGGGATTCGCGCAGACGCCGTCGTTCTCTGGGCGACTTTGGACAAGTCGGCGGGGCGCGGAGGCATCAAATCCTTTCTCGTCGAAAAGGGGACGCCCGGCTTCGAGGTGCCCCACAAGGAAAAGAAACTCGGTATCCGCGCCGACGACACCGCGGCCTACGTATTTCGGGACTGTCGTATTCCCCGGGAGAACCTTCTTGGTGGCGACGAGACCGTGGCGAAGAAGGATTCGGGCGGGTTCCGCGGCGTCATGAAGACGTTCAACATGACCCGTCCGCTCACCGCTGCGATGGGCCTCGGGCTCGCGGAAGCCGCCCTGGACTTCACGCGCGACCAATTGCACGAAGCGGGTGTCGAAATCGACTACAGCGCCGGCCTTGGCACCCAGGTGGCGGCAGCCGAGAAGTTCATTCGGCTCGAGTCGATCTGGGAGGCTTCGTGCTTGACGACTCTTCAGGCGGCCTGGCTGGCCGGTGAGGGGAAGCCGAACAACATGGAGTCCTCGGTGAGCAAGGGGCACGCCGGTTCGGCGGTGCGCGCGGTTACGCAGGGGTGTATCGAGATTCTCGGGGCGATGGGGATTTCCCGGGAGCACCTGCTCGAAAAGTGGACCCGGGACTGTCGAATCACCGATATCTACGAGGGAACGGGAGAAATCCAGAGACTGATCATTGCCCGGGGGCTCCTGGATTATACGCGTGCGGATCTGAACTAGGCCGTCGGCGGGGATTGGAGGCACTCGTGATCGAGGACGCGCAACGGCGCGGATGGGAAGAGGACGGGTTTTTCTTCGTTCGCGATTTTGTTCCGAAAAGCGTGACGGATGCCATGCTCTCCCGGGTGATCGAAATCTGCCGGGAGGGCCGTGGGCAACTCCTAGTGGAAGAAAAGCTGATTCTTCCCGAGTCGAATCTCCGCGAAGGGTCCCAGGAGAGCGATCCGGCCGAGACCCTCGTCTCGAAGGTCTTCAAGCTTCACCGCGACAGCGTATTCCGCGACTTCATCGATTCGAATCCCATCGTCGAACTCTCGCACGAGCTGCTGGGATCGGACGTGGACTGCTTCCTGTCCCAGTTCATCTTCAAGAACCCCGGCGCCTGGGGACAGCCCTGGCACCAGGACGAGTACTACTTTCCCTTCGATCGCCACCCCCAGGTTGGTTTCTGGCTCGCCGTAAGCGATGCGACCGCGGAGAATGGATGCTTGAACGTCCTCCCGGGTTCTCACCGCGAGCCGGTCCACGAGCATGTTCCGGACCGCCGGCCCAATGCCAACGTCGGTTACGTGGAAATCGTCGATCACGACACGGCGAACCCGGTTCCCGTGTTGATGAAAGCGGGAGATCTGCTGGTCTTCCACAGCCGACTCATGCATTGTTCCAAGGACAACGAATCTTCCTCGGCCCGGGCCGCGATGGTCTACCACGTCTCGGAGAGGGGGACGGTCGACCACACCGGGCACTCGGTGGTGAACGACTGGATGGCGATTGACGGTCATTGCGAGGAGGCGGGGCGTTGAAGGCAATCCACGTCCGCGAACCCGGGGAAGAGGAGGTCCTCGAACTCGCAGAGGCGCCGACGCCCGAAGTCGAGCCCGGGACGGTTCGGATCCGCGTGGCTTCCGCGGGCGTCAACCGGGCCGACCTGATGCAGCGTCGCGGGCACTATCCGCCGCCTCCGGGAGCGAGCGAGATTCTCGGGCTCGAATGCGCCGGAGTCGTGACCGAGGTAGGGAGTGGCGTCGAAAAGTGGAGTGCCGGGGACCGCGTTATGGCGTTGCTCGCCGGCGGCGGCTACGCCGAAGAAGTCGTCGTGGACCAGGGCAGCGTCCTGGCCGTGCCCAGCGGGCTCTCCCTGGAGGCGGCCGGTGCCTTTCCCGAAGTCTTCCTGACCGTTTTTTTGAACGTCTTCCAACTCGCTGGGCTTCGGGAGGGCGATGCGCTCCTGGTTCACGGCGGGGGCAGCGGGATC
>JAZAOF010000055.1:0-30056 GCA_036228265.1 Myxococcota bacterium
AGCGCCGCCACCGCGAGAGCGCCGGGAAAGACGCCGCCGTCCACAGCGCCGAGTTTTCTCATGCCGGGAATGGTAGCCTGAAGCGAGAGGCGGCGTTCCCAGTATGCCGCGGCGGGGGGCACGATCACGAACGCCGGACTCCGATCTTCTCACCCGATCCGGGTGCGCGCAGCGGCCCCGGCCGGATTGTTTCTGCTTGCACTCTGCGTGCGAAGCCTCCCGCTGCCTACGGTGTGGGCCGGTGACCCCGTCCACTTCCTGGGCATGGACGCCTATTACCACATGCGCCGGATCCTCTACGGACTCGAGCGCTTCCCGGAGTCCCTGGGTTTCGACCCCTATATCAATTTTCCGAGCGGGGCGACCGCGATCTGGCCTCCGCTCTTCGATGGCGTCGCCACCTGGATCGCGCTCCCGTTCTACGCCGCGGGCGGGGTCGATTCCGCCGAGCAAGCCCTCGTCTGGCTCGCGCCCGTACTCGGCTCCCTGACCGTGGTCGCGCTCTATTTTCTCGCTCTCCCATTCCTGGGCTTCCACGTCGCCCTCGCAGCCGGGCTCATTCTCAGCGTCGTTTCGGCCCATTATTGGTACTCGCAGGTTGGCTTTCTCGACCATCACGCCGCGGTCGCACTCGCCACCACGGGACTCCTCGCTGCCGCCATGGTGTTGCTTCGAAGCCTCGATACGAGCACCGAATTTCCCCGAGGAGCCACGCTGGCCCTGGGTTGCGCCTTCGCGGGGAACCTCCTTCTGTGGCCCGGGAGCCTCCTGCATGTCGGACTCATCGAGGCCGGGTTGGTCGTCTTCGCTCTTGCTCCGGCCTCGGCCCCGGACCTGCGGAGGCGAACGCGTTCCCTGGCGGCCGCACAAGGCATCGCCCTGGTTCTGCTGCTGCCCTTCTGTTGGAACAACGAATGGGCGGCGTGGGGAGATTTCAGCCCCACCGTGCTTTCGCACTTCCAGCCGTGGTTTTTTGGAGCCGTGGGGCTGTACTTCCTGGCCGCCGGAACCCTCGTGCCCGGTGGTCCAGAACGGGGATCCCGTCCATTCGCCACCGTGGGAGTGGGACTGGCCATCCTCGTTCTCAGCGCGACCCTCCTGCCGGGCTTGAGAGAAGGCGCACTGGAAGCGTGGCAGTGGTTGGCAAAAGAAGAGGCGTTCCAGGCCAGCGTCCTCGAATCGCGGCCGCTGTTTCAAGTGCGGGGGAAATTTTCGGGAGCGATTGCCGAAGGACGTCTCTCGTATTTCATCTACATCCTCCCGGCCGCTCTTCTCTTTCTCGCCTGGGAGGTTCGCCGCCGGACCGACAGGGCATCGCTCTGGCTGCTCCTCGCCTGGACCGCGGGGCTCGCCCTCGTCACCCTCGCCCAACGCCGCTTCTTCAATAGCTTTTCCGTCGCCCTTGCCCTGGTCATGGCCTGGACCCTGGTCGCCACGGCGCGCGATTTCATGGGTTCGTCTCCCTCGCCCGGGCGCCGGTGGGGGGTCGCCGTGACCGTCACCGCTTTCGCGATCGGTTTGCTGCTCCCCATGGAAGCCTCCTATCGCCTTACCTTCTCCAACCTCGAACGCGCCCTCACCGGAAAACAGGTCCTGCTGAGAACCGCGGGACCCGATTTTCCGGCCCTCTTCGAAACCGCGTCATGGATCCGTGACAACACGCCACCCACGGCCGGATTCTTGGACGCGTCCCAGGCCCCGGCCTACGGACTGCTGACGATGCCCGGGGTGGGGCACCTCTTCGAATACCGCGCACAACGGCCCGTGGTTTCCGACAACTTCGGAGACGACATTGGGAAACAAAACTACGAACAGGTCAAACGCTACTTCTCTACAAATTCCGAGGCCGAGGCCGAATCGATCGCTCGCGAACTTCGCGCTCGCTACGTCATCGCCACCGCTCGGTCCGTTCGAGGACCGGATTCCAAGAGCCGGGAAATACTCGACCGCCTGGTCTACGACGATGGCAATGGACTCGCCGGAATGCGACTGGTGTTCGAAGCTTCCCGCCTGGGCGCCAACTCCCGCCAGAACGTTCCGCCGCCCAAGGTCTTCGAGCGCGTTCCCGGTGCCGCGGTGAGCGGCCGCGCCGCGCCCGGCCAGTCCGTCATCGCGCGAATCGCCGTGCGAACAAACCGCGGGCGCCAGTTCACCTACCGCCAACAGGCTCGTACCGATTCCCTGGGGCGGTACGCGTTGCGGCTGCCCTACGCCAGCCATTCCCCCGCCCATCCCGAAGCGACCTGGCGCCTCGAATCCGGCGGAGAAAAGCACGTGCTCGACGTGGGCGAAGCCGAGGTCCGGGACGGCCGCCCGGTCGCCGGGCCGAGTTTCGGTTCTCCGGGCACGGTGAGGTAACGTTCCCTCGCCCCCGAGGAGATCCACCCGACGGTGATGCCCGCGCGCTCCGACCCGAACGTCACGCGCTTCCTGCTCTGGGGGTTCGCGATCGCCCTCATGGGCTCCGTTTCCGCGGTGGCCTGGGCGGCGCTCATCGCGCCCGACTTCCCGATTCTTAGCGACCCCGAAGCATGGATCGGCCCCGACGACCGCGTCGTCACCGGCGCCGTAGCCTCGCGGCCGGATCGTCCTCGGGTCGTCTCCTATGTCCGCGAAATCGACTTCCCCGGGTCTCCCGGATCCGTAGACCTGGAGGTACAGGCCCTCGGGCGCTTCGAGGTGAGAGTCAACGGCGAAACCGTCTCCTCGAGCGACGGGGAGCCTCTATCCAACTGGAAGCAAATGACCCGGATCGAGGCGCTGCCCTTGCAGGAGGGAACGAATCGAGTCGAAATCGACGTCTCCAACCCCCGGGGCCCGCCCCTCCTCAGGCTTTCCAGCGTGGGCATCACGCCCGCCTGGAGATCCGATGAAACCTGGACCGTCGAGGAACCCGGAACCCCCCCGCACGCGGCCCAAGCCGCGGATGACCAACGACCGCCGGGCGACGCGCAGGTAGCGCCGCAGGCCTGGAACCTACTCGCGAAACACCGCGAAGCGCTTCTTGGCTTCGCGGTTCTGGGCGCATTTTTTTCGCTCCTCTCCAGTCGATCTTCCCTCTCCTTCTCGACCGCAAACGCGACGATGGTGGCGGGGCTTTCGGTCGGATTTTTCTGGCTCTTCCTGTTCCTGGCCAAGACCCAGCACCTCCCTCTCTATGCCGGGTTCGACGGCCCCGACCATCTCGCCTACATCCGCCTGGTCGGCGACCAATGGTCTCTTCCGCTGGCTTCCGATGGACCGGCGATGTACCACCCCCCTCTTTTCTACGTGATCGCAGCAGGACTCCGCGCTGTCACAGGTGAGCAACCCGGAACGTTGATCCGTCTGCTCCCCTTTCTTTCGGGTCTCTTCCAGGTCGTTATCGCCTTTCTGCTCGCGCGGCGACTGTTCCCGGCGGACGCACGCGTGGCGGCCCTCGCCATCGGGGTCGCCGGGCTTCTCCCCGTGAACCTCTACATGGCCTCCTATCTCTCGAACGAACCGCTTCACGCGGCTCTTTCTGCGTTGGTGCTGTACTGGACCGTTGATCTTCTCCTCGTCTCCGGGTGGCCCGGTCGTCGTCTACTGCTTCTCGGTGTCGCTCTCGGTCTCGCCCTGTTGACGAAAGTCACCGGCTTGCTGCTCCTCCCCGTGGTCGGCCTCTTTCTCGTGGCGAAAGCGTGCTTTACCGAATCCCCCGGAACGACGAGAGGCACCCTCCTCGTGCGCATCGCAGCAATCGCCGGCCCCGTGGTGTTCCTCGCCGGAGGGTTTTATCTGCGCAACTGGATCTTGCTGGGTCGACCGTTCGTTGGGAACTGGGATGTTCCCGGAAGTGCTTTCCAGTGGTGGCAATACCCGGGGTTCCATACCTGGAGCTATTTCACGGATTTCGGACAATCCCTTCGCCAGCCGTTCTTCGCGGGCTACCACTCCTTCGCCGACGGGCTCTATGCGACCCTATGGACCGACAGCTTGCTGGGAGGGGTCTCGTCCATCGCCTACCGCCACCCGGTTTGGAACTACGAATGGATGGCGATGCTCCCCTGGCTGGCCTTCCCGGCCACCTGCGCCTTCGTGATCGGTTGGGTCGGATTTGGATGGAACGCCCTGCGCGAAAACGCCACGCCGCAACGACTCGCCCTCGCCTTTCTCGCAAGTGCGATCACGACCTATGGGTTCGCCGTTTTCTTCATCAACATGCGCCTGCCCTTCTACGCCCAGGCCAAGACCTCTTACGCCCTCGCGATTACCGCTCCCCTCGCGCTCGCCGGCGCACGGGGGCTTCTCTGGATTCACGATCGGCTCAGTCAACCCGGCCTGCGCTGGGCGCGCGTTCTCTTTCACGCCTGGGCAGCCGCTTTCGTCGCGGCCCTGGTGTGGGCCTTTGGGAACTGAGCCCATGAATACGCAGAACCACCGCGATTCGACCGCCGGGCTCTTCGCCCTGGGTGTCGTCGGGATCCTCCTGGCGGCAGGCCTCGTCGCCGGGCGCTCCCTGGAGTGGCCCGGGCTGTACTACGACGAAGCGGTCCAGGCACGGCCGGCCCTTGAATGGGCCACCGGCGAGACCCGGGCCTCAGCGCTCCCCGGAAGCCACGCGGTCTGGGTCGGTGGACGTCCCTTCCCCTTGATGACGCAGCCCTACATGGGTGGGCTCAAATCCCAGGTCCTGGCGGGACCCTTTTGGCTGTTCGGACCCGACGTGCGCGTCCTGCGAGGGGTAACGCTCGGCATCGCCCTGCTGGGCATCGGCGGCCTCGCGTTTTTTGCGCGGCGTGCTTTCGGAAAACCCACGGGGTGGCTCGTCACCCTGCTGCTCGCGTCCGACCCATCCATCTTGTTGCTGGCCCGCCACGACTGGGGATCGTTCTCGATCTCCCTGCTCTTGCGCAGTGTCGTGCTCCTGGCGGGGTGGCTCTACTGGGAGACGCGTCGCACAAGCCTGCTTTGGATCGCGGCTTTCGCGCTGGGGCTCGGCTTCTACAACAAGATCGACTTCGCCATCTTCGCGACCGGAGCAGGAGTCGCACTGGGCCTTTGCGCCGGACGCGAAGTCGCGGGGTTGATCCGACAAAACGCCCTTGCGTGGGCCGGCGCGTGCGTGGCCTTCTTCGCAGGACTCGGCCCCCTGCTGCTCTACCTACCCACCATTTTCGAGCGCCCTTCCGCCTTCGGTTTCCAAGGAGAGGGGTTCGAGAAGGCCCAGACGCTCTGGACCCTCCTCGACGGTTCCCACTTCCACCGGTTGATGGAGCACGGGGGACTGTTCCAGCGCATCGGAGAGGTCGAGGGCGCACCGGCGGGTCCACTGGTCATTCTCTTCGCTTTCGCAATCGCATTCGTCGTCTTCCGATGGGCGACGGCGCCGTCCCAAAGCGATCCCCGGGTCCGCTGTGGACGCTTCCTGCTTTTCGCCAATCTCGTGTCCATCATGGCCTTCCTCGCACTTCCTGGCGCCGTTCGTATTCACCATGCGCTCAACATCGTTCCCTTTCCTCACCTGCTCGTCGCCTTTGTCCTCGTCGATCTCGCAACCCTGGGAACCGACCGTGTGCGTCGGTTCGTTCCGCGGTTCGCCATTACCGCGCTTGTCGTGGGGGTCGTCACCCTCCAGGTGGCCGTGTACGAAGAGACGCGACATGCGTTTGCGGAAACCGGAGGCCGGGGACGCTGGTCTTCGGCCACGTCGGAACTCGCCCGCGAACTGCGGGGAACGCCCACCCAGGTCATGAGCCTCGACTGGGGACTCCACGAACCGCTGGCGCTCCTCGGCGCCGGGACGTCTCTCGACGAAGTCCACTGGAGAATTCCGGGAGCCTTGCGCCGAACCGGGTCGTGGCGAATGCGGGGCAACGAAGACCACCTGTACGTTCTCCACCAGCCTCCCTTCGATCTCTTCGGCTACGGCGAACCGTTTCTCGAAGCGGTTCGAGCCCAGGCCCCGGACTCCTACGAAATCCGTTCCTACGCGGACGGTCGGGGGCAGTCGGCGCTCGTCACCGTGCGCTTCCGAACCCCCCACGAAATCGTCTACGACGGAAGGTTTTCCGTCCGGGCTTCGCGCTAGAGCACGAGGACGCGGACCGAAGGGCTAGTCGTCCCCGGTCGACTTCCCGGGAGTAGGATCCGGGAGATAGCCGAGGGCCCGGAGTCGGGCGACGTCCTCGTCGCTCAGTTCGGGGGCAGCCGCCCGCGGTGTCTTCGCTCGAAGGTGGTCGATGACTTCGTCGCGCAGTTCCGGGAAGGGCTCCGCGGCCAACCATCGGCCGTCCGGGGCTCTCTCGAACCCGTACCACCGCAGGGCCCCATCCGGATCGAGGGGTTCCACCGGGAGCGCCCCGGGGCCCGGTCGGGCCTGGACATAGCGCCGATCGCGATACGCCGTGATTTCGCGGGGACTTTCGCTGAAGAGGGTTCGCCCTGGAAGGGGGTCGCCCCCCTTCGCCCGGGCGACGAGCGAAAGCCCCGTGGCGTCTTCGAGTCCGGGCAAAGAGGCCAACTCGAGCAGCGTCGGTGCGAGATCCACGTGGCTGACGAGGTCGGGTTGGCGCGACTGAGGGATGCCCGGCCCCACCACGATGAACGGGACGACGACCTGGTCCGGGGAGGTCCGTTCACCGTGCTGGAAAAAGAAGCCTCTCTCCCCCAGGCTCTCGCCGTGATCGGCGGTCAGCAGGATTACCGATTCACGCTCGGCGCTGCGTTGTTCGAAAACGTCGACCAATTCCCCGACCTGTTGGTCCGTATACGCGATTTCCTCCGCGTAACGCTGGGCGTAGAACCCGGGGCTCCGCTCGTTCTCGATGACCTGGTAGCGCGGTATTCCACCGCGACCGCTATCGCGGTCCAATACGGGGAGATCGCGAAGAACCCGGGTTTGCACGGGTGCGAGCTTGTCGCGGAACGAATCCGGGGGGCGGTAGGGGCCGTGTGGGTCCTGGTAGTGCACCCAGAGAAAAACGGGGTTGTCGCCCCGGTCCGCCAGCCAGGCCAGGGCCGCAGCCGTGGTCTCGGAGGCTGTCCGCTCGGTGAGAATCTCGCGATTCGACTCGGTTTCGAGCATCGTATCGTCGTAGGTATCGAAACCGGCATCGAGACCCGTGCGCCGCTTCAAAACGAAGTTGCTCACGAAAGCCGCCGTATCGTAGCCGGCCTCGCGAAAGCGTTGGGCCAGGGTCGACGCTCCCTCGAGCCGGGTCGAACCGTTGAAACTCCCAACCGAATGACCGCGTACCCAGCGCGACGTCATCATGGAAGCATGCGAAGGAACCGTTCGACTCGAGGCTGCAATCGCTCGCTCAAAAAGGACCCCGCGAGCCGCGAGGGCATCCATCCGGGGAGTCGAATCCTGGGGAAAACCGCTGGCATGAAGAGCGTCCGCTCTCAGGGTGTCGACCGTGATCAACAGGACATCGGGACGCGAATCCGAAGGCTCATCGACCGCGCACGCCACGGCGAAGCCGAGCGCCACGACGGCGCGTACCACGATTCGGAAGCGGGTTTCGAAGGATCGCTGGACCACGCGTCGCTTCACCATACGCCGCAAACCTCACCGAAGGAAGACTATCCCCTCGGGGCATCCGGTGCTGGCGGCCCGGGCCCAGGACCCGAGCCTGCCAACCGGCCTCGCCTGAAATAGACTGGGCGCGTGCAGCATCCCGTGGCGCAGTGGCCCCCCGGCCTCGCGTGCGTGAAAGGAACGGCATGATGCCGCGTCCTCACCGCCTCGCGCCGATACTGCTGTTGTCGATCGCTCCCTTCGCGTGGTTTTACGCCGGGAACCTCCACGAACCCATACGGTGGGGTGACCTTGCTCTCTACGCACTCTGCACCTCGGCCTTTGCCCTCGCTCTCGTGGTCGCTCTCGAGGCGCTCCCCCGGTCACGCCCGGGTCGCGCAGCCGGCGGGGTCGCTGTCGCGGTGTTTCTCTTCTTCCACTACCACGGCATGGCCAACGCGGGGGTCGAGATCGGGTACTCCCCGGATGGCGCGGCTCTGCTCTACGGGAGCGTCGCCCTGGGCGCCATCGCGATCGGAACCCTTCTCGGTACGCGTCGGGGCTTCCAGCAATTTCTGCTCGTCTTCGCCATGATCAACCTCGCCGTCCCCACGGTTCTCATCGCGATCGACCGCAGCTCGACCGCCCTCGAACGAACCCGCCCCCCCCTCGAACACGAGCTTGCGGGAAACGATGTCTGGACGGGAACACCCCAGCGAGAGCCCAACGTCTACTGGATCGTCGTGGACAGCTACCCCAACGCTCGCGACCTTCTCGACTTCTACGGATTCGACAACCGCGTGTTCGTCGACGACCTCCGTGCTCGTGGGTTCACCGTGATCCCCGACAGTTACGCCAACTACAGCACGACGCTGCTCTCGGTTCCGTCGACCCTCGAGATGGACTACGTGTTCGACCAGGAGGACCCCGTCTACGAGGTCCCGCGCGCCGGCTCCTGGCGCCGCCTCCCCGGCCTCACGCGCTCCGGAGTGAATGCCTCCATCGGCGGAGACAATCGCAGCGTCTCGTTCTTCCGGGCCCTGGGCTACCGCTACATCCACTACGAAGGCGGACTGTTCCTGGTGACCCGCTGCCAGGGTACGGAAGATGTCTGCCTGGAAGGGGGCTCCACGGGACTGAGCGATCTCGATTCTCGGCTGGTGGCCCTGACCCCTCTCCAATGGTTTTTCTCCAACCTCGATGCGTTTCCCGTCCCACTGCGCCCGCGAACACCCGCCGCCTCGGGAACCGGTATTCCCGAGTTGCAGGCGGACCTGGAGGAACGCCCCCTCCCCGAACCCTTCTTCTTGTACGCCCACATCGCTTCGCCCCACCCCCCGTACACCAACGACGCGCTCTGCAACCTGCTGCCCCTCGAATTCGACCGCAGTGGAAACCGCCACTTCCTCGCGCAACTCCAATGTGTGAATCTCCAGCTCCTTGAATTGCTCGACTCCATCGTGGAGCGAGATCCCGAAGCCATCGTGCTCGTCTCCGCCGATCACGGTCCGCGGCTGAGCGTGCGCAAGGGCACCTCTCTCTATGCGCTCTCGAAGCGCCAACTCCGCGAGAGCCTCTCCATTCTCCAGGCGTTTCGAGCCCCGCCCGAGTGCATGGCGTCTCTCACCACGGACCTGGCACCGGTCAATTCGCTGCGCTGGGTGTTCGCATGCCTTGGCAACGAACCGCCCCGCTGGAAACCGCAGCATCATTTCATCGCGAGATCCGATGCCCCGGAACGGGGGCGCGTCCGAAAGGTCTCTCTTGACTAACCAGCCCCGAGCGATGCGGCGAACTGCGAAACGCTATCCTTTGAGTCTCCCCGGGCTCTACCCATCGGACTTCGCGGCGTGACTTTGACCAACGCGCATCGCATACCGACGATCCTCGGCCTGGCCCTCGCCCTGGCCGCCGCCATCGTCTTGCGTGCGACAGGAATCGAGGGGCAGGTACTCGCCGACGACGAACTCCATTCGGTGCACGCGGCCCTCGCGATGCCCGTGGGCGAGATCTTCCAAACCTGGACCTTCGATGGAGCCGACTACGGAGTCCCCACCACGTTGATCCATCGTTTCGCCATGGACCGGGGCCTGGTCTTTTCGGAACTCACCTTTCGCGCGGTCTCGCTCGCGGCCGGACTGGTCGCAATCGTCTTGATCCCCTGGCTCGCAGCCCCCCGGCTCGGCCATCGCGGGGCGATCGGCTTGTCCTGGCTTTTGGCGATCTCGCCCATGCTCACCACCTATAGCCAGATCGCCCGCCCCTACATGCTGGCCGCCCTGCTCCTGTCCTGCGCCGTTCTGCTTTTCGACCGCTGGCTTCGCGAGCGATCCCGGTCCACGGCGGTCGCCTGTGCCGTGGCCGCGTCGCTCGCAATCTACAGCCACCTGGCCACGGCTCCCGCCGTCGCCGGGCTTTTTCTCTTCGGGACGATGCGGCTGAGACCCCACCCGAGCGCAGCACGCCCACTGCTCGGACTCGTCGCGGCAACGGGGTTGCTGGTCGGCGCACTTCTCCTACCGGCGTGGGAATCCCTGGTCTCGGTGATCACAACCACGCGTGACGGCCAACCTCCCAGCGCTTCGGCGTGGTTCTCCGTGCTCCGCCTCCAGGTCGGAAGCCTCTCGGGAGCGGGTTTCATCGTGGCCGGACTCGTTGCGATCCGAGGAGTCCATGTACTCTGGAAGCGAGAGCGCGTTTTCGTGACCGCCCTGGCCTCGGTCATCGCAGCCCAACTCGCCGGGCTTGTTCTGCTGGCTCCGGACCGACTGGAAGAGGCCGTCGTACTCAACCGGTACGTCTTGGTGGTTCTCCCCCTGGCACTGATGCCGCTGGCGGTGGGGGCCACGGAGCCGTGGTGGCCGGGACGTTCGGGTCGAGGAGGCTGGGTCGAGGTCGCCCTGGCCGCAGGCGGTCTCATTCTCCTCTTTTTGGGAGGCCCCCTGGCCTCGGAAGACCGCGCACGAAATTCGTTTCGGCACAGCCTGACCTCGATCGATTTCAACGCCCAGGGAAACCGCATCGACCCGGCCCGGGTTTCGCGCTTCTACCGGGACCTCGCAAATTCCATCGACTCCCCGGTGATCGAGTACCCCTGGCAAAACATGTCGTTTCACGCATTTGACGCCTATCAGCGTATCCACGGCCAACCGGTTCTCGTCGCGAGCGTCATTGACCGCCGTCGCGAGAAGCGCCTATCGCTCGCGAATCACGTCGACCCCGATCCGGATTCAATCCTCGCAAGCAACGCCCGTTATTTCATCGTTCACTTCGACCTCCATTCCGAGACTCGGCAGATCGAGAGCAGCGATCCCCACCTCGATCACTGGCTGCGCGCTCGCCGAGAGCTGTGGGCCCCCCTTCGACGGGCGGGCAACGTCATGTTCCTGGAGTTGAGTCGGACCTGGGGCACTCCCTTCTACGAGGATGGCGTCATCGCGGTCTGGGATCTCGATGCGGTACGCGGCGACAAAAAGGTCGCGCCGTGAGAATCCATCGCCCCGGAGAGGCATCATCGAGGCGTTCGGAGGCGCGGCTCACCCTGTGGATCGGCCTCACGGCGTTCTGGTTTTTCGCCGTCTTCAACCACGGGCACTTCATCGGATCGGACGAAGTCGCCATCTTCGAAATGACGCGCTCCATTGCCGAAAAGGGAGAACTCGCCGTGCCGGCGCTGCAGCACACGGCGCCGGGCCGAGACGGCAGGCGGTACAGCTTTTTCAGCCCGGGACAGTCCGTTCTGGCTCTCCCGCTCTACTTCTTGGGAGACGCCGCGCAACACGTCCTGCCCCTGGACTGGCGCAGAGCGCTACGTGGCCCTCCCAACGGGTACGGCCCTTATATTTTCGGAGGAACGCTTGCCATTACCGCGGTGGGTTTTTTCTCGACCCTCGCCAGCGCGGGGCTCATCGCTCTCTTTTTTCGATTCGAGCGACGGCTCGGAACTTCGCGGCGCAGCGCACTGATCGCCACCGGCTTGTTGGCTACGAGTACCTACGTGCTGCTGATGTCCACCTATTTCTTGCGGCACGCCTCCGAAGCGCTGTGCCTCCTGGGGGCCTTCTTCCTGTTCTTCCGTTACAAGGAATCGGGGCGGCTCCAGCCACTCTTCTGGGGCGCGGGACTCGCCTCGCTGGCCTTCCTCCTCCGAGTGCCCAATGCCTTCGCCGCGCCGGCCCTGGCGGCCTACCTCGGCTGGGCGATCTTCGTTCGTACCCAACGCTTCGGCCAACCGCTCCAGGTTCTTCGCGCCGCACTCATTGCGTTGATTCCCCTGGCTCTCGCGTTGGCGATTCATGCCGCGTGGAACCAGGCGCGCTGGGATGACTTTTTTGGCTCGCCCATGGTCGACCAATACGCGCGACTGGATAATCCCATCTATATCGGCTTGACGGGGTTCCTGGTCAGCCCGGGCGCCAGTGTATTCGTGTACTCGCCCCTCCTCCTGCTTCTGTCCTGGACACTCCCCGGCTTCTTTCGACGCTGGCGTGCCGAAGCGAGCGCCGTCGTGGGCCTGGCTATTTTTCTTCTCCTCGTCTACTCGAGCTTCAACGGCTGGGAGGGACTCTGGTCGGCTCCCGGTCCGCGTTATCTCTTCCTGTGGACGCCGATGCTTCTTCTGAGCCTGGGACCCTGGCTCGATCGCCCGGGCGGAGCCCGCCGATCCATTGCGGTCGGAAGCCTGGCTCTCGTCGGCTTGGCCGTCCAGGTCGTGTCTACGGTCGTCCAGTGGGGCTCGGTGCCCGCACTGGCGAACTACCTCGAGTTCGAACCCCGCTGGTCGTTTCTCTTCGTGCCCCAGTACGCCCCGATCGCGGAAATGACACGCCTCTTTCTTGCGGGAGGACCCTACGATCCCTGGCTGATCCGACTCGCAGGCGGCTGGACGGGTTTCGAAGGCCAGCCGGAACTCGCCGTGTCCCTGTTTGTCGCCTGGAGCGCCGGACTGTCCGCGGGTCTCGTCGCCATTCACCGGGAACACCGGCGACTCGGGGCGGGCAACTGAAATGCAGGGCTTCGTCCTCGCCGTCACCGCCCTCGTGGCCGCTCTCGTCGTGGTCGAAACCTTCACCGTCCGCGTCGCCAGCCCCATTCCACTGAATTACGTCGAGGGATTCTCCCTGGTCGACGCTCGTGCCCTGGCCGAAGGAGCGGCTCTCTACGCGAATCCTTCCGGGGTCCCGTGGACCCTGCACGTGTACACCCCGCTCTACACCGTGGCGGTGGGGGGACTCGCAGCGCTCGGCTTCGATGGACTCGCGACCGGGCGCCTGCTCAGCTACGGCGCGGTACTCGCCACCGCGTTCCTGATCGGGATGTCCGGGAGGCGACGCTCGGGCTGGATCGCCTGGGCGGTCGCCGCTCTCTACCTCACGCAACCGCTACTGGGCCTCTGGGGAGCGGTCGTCCGTCCAGACACCGTGGCCGTTTTCTTCTCGGCACTCGGCGTGGTGTGCGTGGACCGCAATCCGCGAGGGCGAGGGCTTTTCTTCGCCGCGTTTTTCTTTCTGCTCGCTCTCCTGGCCAAGCAATCCGTTGGGCTGGGGTTGCTCGCCGCTATCCTCTACCTCGCCTGGACCTCCCCCCGGCGGGCCATCGGGCTGGTCTCGCTGTGTGCAGTCGGAGGATTGCTCGCGGGACTCGTTCTCGAAGTGGCCTCCGGCGGATGGTTCACCTTCCACACGTTCTACGCCAACCTCGCGGCCTTCTCCTGGACGAAGGCCGGGGTCCTGGAGCTCGCGTTCCTGCGCCATCACTGGCCCGGAATCCTCGTGGCGATCCTCGTGCTCGGCCATTGCATGGCGCGCCGTCGCGCTTCGATCTTTGCACTCTGGTTTGCCGCAGCCGCGATCTCGACCCTGGCCGTTGGAAGAATCGGGGCTGACACCAACTACTTTCTCGAAACCCTGGCGGCGGCGGCCTTCCTCGTCGCGCACGAGTGGCCCCGGAGACGGTCGGCCGCCCCGAACGCCCCTCTCCGGTGGTCGACGGTACTCCTTTCGATCCTCACCGTGGCCGTCGCGATTGGAAACTGGCAGGTCCAGCGCCAGCAGAATGCCTGGATCGAACCCGCCTACCCGCGATTCGACCGCGCGGTCAACGCACTGCCCCCGGTGAACGGACCGGTGATTTCCGACGACGCCGGGCTTCTGATCGCACTCGACAAGCCACTTCTCTTTCGACCCTTTGTCATGACCCAACTCGCGTACAACGGGGACTGGAATTCGCAGCCCGTCATCGATCTTCTCGAAGCGCGCAAGGTGGCGCTCGTCGTCTTCACGGCTCTCCCGGGCGGGGCTCCAGGAGCCTCCCGCTACACTCCGGAAATGCGCGAAGCCCTGGCACGGAACTATCGCCGCGTGGGCCGCTATCGAACGTTTGAAAACTTCGAAATCTACGCGCCCCGCGTGAGCACAGGCCCCAAGACTCCCCCAGACGGTTTTCGCGGTCATCCGCCTTCACCGGGAAATCCGTGATTTGACCGGGACCCGTGTCCTCGTGATCGCGGCCTTGGCCGCTTTCCTGGCGATGATCGTGGCCAGTGCGTGGGTGTGCGACGACGCCTACATCACCTTCCGAACCGTGGACAATTTCCTGCACGGCTACGGGCTCCGCTGGAACGTCGCCGAGCGCGTCCAGGTCTTCACCCACCCGCTGTGGATGGGAACCCTCGTGGTTCTCGGTGCATTCACCGATTCCCTCTACGCCGGCGCCATCGCGGCTTCGCTCGCGTGCTCGATGACGGCGGTCGCCCTTCTCGCGTTCGGCATCGCCCGAACCCCGGGGTCGGCGTTGCTCGGACTCGCCCCCCTTCTTTTTTCGAGTGCCTTCGTGGACTACTCCACTTCGGGACTCGAAAACCCCCTGTCTCACCTGCTGCTCGCCGTCTTCCTTTGGCTCTGGCTGGTCCGGAAGAGCGATCTCCGATCGCTCACCGCTCTCTCCGCGTGTGCAGCGCTACTGGCCCTGAGCCGGATCGACCTCCTGGTCCTCGTAGGACCCGCCCTTCTCCAGGCCTTCCTTCGACAGCCCAGTCGCCGGGCGGCGGGCTCGGTTTTTCTCGGCATGGCGCCGCTCCTGGCCTGGGAGGTCTTCTCGATCGTCTACTACGGCTTCCCGCTGCCGAACACGGCCTACGCCAAGCTTGGAACCGGGATCGAGTCGGCTCTTCTCTGGTCCCAAGGGGGTTTGTATCTGCTCGATTCGCTTCGCAATGATCCAGTCACCCTCGTTGCGATGGGCATCGCGATCGGGGGCGGTCTCGCTCGCGGAGACCGACGCGAGCAGGCCCTCGCCGGCGGTTCGCTGCTCTACCTCCTCTACGTCGTCTTTATCGGGGGAGATTTCATGAGCGGTCGTTTCCTGGCTGCACCTCTTTTCGTGGGTTGCGGACTGCTTTCGCGCTGGGAAGCCCCTGGCCGATCGCTCCTGGCCGGCGCCTGGACCGCCGCGGTAGGACTCGCGGCCCTGGGGAGCGCTCCCCCGTGGTCGCGCGGTCCGGACTTCGGTGTCGGCGGCCACCTGGCGCGACCGATCCACGGCATCGTCAACGAACGAGCCTTCTACTCTCCGCACACGGGCCTGCTGCGGGTCTGGCTCGGACGGGGGCGGCCCGAGGATCATCCCTTCGCCGTTCAGGGTCGAGAGGCCCGGGAAGCCGGAACCGGCGGGGCCGCCGGACAGGCTCTCGGACTCCACGGGTTCCACGCGGGTCCCGGAGTCCACATTCTCGACGTCGTGGCCTTGACCGACCCCTTGCTCGCGAGACTTCCCGCCCGGAAGGGATCGTGGCGCATCGGGCATTTCGAACGGGCCATTCCGCCCGGCTACGCCCGAACCGTCCAGGGGGCGGAAAATCATGTCCAGGACCCGAACCTGGCTGACTACACCGATGCGATCCGCAACGTGACTCGCGGCCCCCTGTTCACGCGGGACCGTTGGCGCGACATCGTGCGCCTCAATCTCGAAGCGGCTCCCGCTTCTCGCTGATCCTCGTCCCCTTCACGCGGGCTCGAGATTCGCGTATTTCACCATGATGGTCTTCAGCCCTGCGCGATCGAATTGGATCTTGAGTTTGGCCGTCTCGCCAGAACCCAGTTCCTGGACGACGGTTCCCTCTCCAAACACCGCGTGACGCACGCGCTGTCCCGATCCCGGTTCGCTCGCGTCCTGGGAATAGGAGAAGTCAAGGGAGCGCCCCCCTTTTTTCCGCGTTGCTCCTCGTGAACGCGACCCGCCCGCGGTCTGCACCGAGGACTCGGATTCGAGAAAATCGCTGGGAATTTCGTCGAGGAAACGAGACGGGGAGGAATAATTGATCGATCCCCAGCGTCGGCGCTCGCTCGCGCAGGTCAGCGTCAGTTTCTCCATGGCGCGAGTCATTCCGACGTAACAAAGACGCCTCTCCTCTTCGAGACCCTCTTCATCCGACGCCGACGACGCGTGGGGAAAGATGCCCTCCTCCATGCCGACGAGGAAAACCCACGGAAATTCGAGCCCCTTGGCGGAGTGCGTCGTCATCAGGGAAACCCGGTCCTGGGATTGCGAGTAGTTGTCGAGGTCGGTGAGAAGCGACACCTGGTCGAGATAGAGTTCGACCTCGGTTCGCTCTTCCGCTTCGAGGGCCTCGGCGTTCACGGCGTGGAAGTCCTCGGCCCCCACGACGAGTTCCTTGAGATTTTCGAGTCGGCCCTCGGCCTCGGGACTCGCCTCGGCCTCCAACGCGGCCAACGTCCCCGAACGGTCCAGTATGCGCGACAGCATCTCGTCCACCGAAGCCGCGCCGAGTTCTGCGCCGAGTTCTTCGATCAATCCCAGGAAATCGGAAACCCGCGCCGCGGTTCGCCCGCCCCGCTCTCGCGCGAACCGCCCCAGGGCATCCAGCAACGAAAGGCCTTCCTGGGCCGCCATTTCCGAGGCACGATCGAGAGTCGTCTTGCCAATGCCACGGGCGGGCCGGTTCACGATACGCCGCAACGCCTGGTCATCTCTGGGGTTCACCAGCAGCCGGAGATAGGCGAGGGCATCCTTCACCTCGGCCCGGTCGTAGAATCGCATCCCCCCAACGACGGTGTAGGGCACGTCGTACTTCAGGAGTTCCTCTTCGAAGGCACGGGACTGGTTGTTCGTTCGGTAGAGGATGGCGTAGGAGCCGAACGACCTCCCCTCGGCGTGTCCCCCGAGAATCTGGCGAATGACCCACTGGGCTTCTTCGCGATCGTCGAGTGCATCGAATCGGGCAATCCGGGCTCCGCCGGATTGCTCCGTGAACATCTCCTTTTCCTTTCGCCCGAGGTTGTTTTTCACCACCGCCGTGGCACCCGATAGAATCGGCTGAGTCGACCGGTAATTCTGCTCGAGCTTGACCACGACGGCCTGTTCGTAGTCGCGTTCAAAATCGAGAATGTTCCGGATGTCTGCCCCCCGCCACGCGTAGATCGACTGGTCGGGATCACCGACCACGCAGAGGTTTCCATGTTCGGCGGCGAGTTGGTTGACAAGGTCATACTGGACCCGATTCGTATCCTGGTACTCGTCCACGAGAACGTACTGCCAGCGGCGCTGGTAGTGGGCGAGCACCTCGGGAAAACGCCGAAAGAGTTCGACCGTCAGGAGGAGAAGATCCCCAAAGTCGAGGGCATTCGCGTCCATGAGAAGACGCTGGTAGGTGCTGTAGATCTCGGCGTCCTGCTGGGAATCGAAATCCTGGGCCTGTTCGGCCACCGTGGCGGGAAGCAACCCGGCATTCTTCCACTGGTCGATCCTCCAGCGAATTCGCTTGGGGTCGACGACTTTCGGATCCAGGGAATTGCGCTTCAGCGCCTCCTTGACGACACCCAGGCTGTCGGATTCGTCGTAGATGACAAATCCCCGGGAAAGGCCCAGGTGGCCGATCTCCCGGCGCAAGATCCGAACGCAGACCGAGTGGAATGTGCCCAGCCACAACGCCTGGGACTCCGCGCCCAGGATGCTTTCCACGCGGTCGCGCATCTCGCCGGCGGCCTTGTTGGTGAAGGTCACGGCCAGGATCGAATCCGCCGGAATTCCGCAGACGCCAATCAGGTAGGCGATCCGCGAAGTGAGAACTCTCGTCTTCCCACTACCGGCCCCAGCCAATACGAGGAGGGCGCCCTCCGTCGTCTCCACGGCCCGCGCCTGGTCGGGATTCAAACCCTCGAGAATCGACTCGACCGACACGGATTCCTTCTCTCGCAGAGGCTGCGGCGTGACAATGCGGTCGGAGGATAATCAAAAAGACCGCTGCCGTCCCAACGAAAACCGCCCACTCCCGCCATCCGGCGAACGGAGACGCGTTATTCGACGGTTACGCTCTTCGCGAGATTTCTCGGCTGATCGACATCGGTGCCTTTTTGCGTTGCGATGTGATAGGCGAGCAACTGGAGGGGCAGGACGGCGAGGAGACTCGTCAGGTGCGTGCCCAGGTCGGGGATGTAGATGACCTCGTTGACCTTCTCGGCGATCTCTTCGTCGCCCTCGGTGGCCAAGGCAATGACCTGCCCGTCTCGGGCACGGACTTGTTCGAGGTTCGAAATCAGTTTGTCATGGAGCGCCCCCCGGGTCGCGATCACGACGACAGGCATGTTCTCGTCGATGAGCGCAATGGGGCCATGCTTCATTTCACCGGCGGCATAGCCCTCGGCATGGATGTAGGAAATCTCCTTGAGCTTGAGGGCTCCCTCCAAGGCGATCGGGTACATGATCCCACGACCCAGAAACAGGAAATCGCGCGAATGGAAATACCGGCTGGCGATCCGCTCGATGGCTCCATCGAGCCGCAAAACCCTCTCGGCCAGCCGAGGCAGCCGGACCAGGTCAGCGAGTTTCGAATGGATCTCCTCTTCGGAAAGCCGCCCGCGGACGACCGCCAGTTTCATCGCGAGCAGGTAGAGGGCAACCACCTGGGAGCTGAAGCACTTGGTCGAAGCCACGCCGATCTCGGGACCGGCATGGGTATAGAGCACGTCATCGCTTTCCCGGGCAATCGTGGAATCCCGCGTATTGGAGATCGCGAGGATACGCGCACCCTGGGAACGACCCTCGCGAAGCGCGGCCAGGGTGTCGGCCGTCTCCCCGGACTGCGAGATGGCGACCATGAGCCCGTTTTCCCCGAGGATCGGCTGCCGGTATCGAAATTCGCTCGCCAGGTCGACTTCGCAGGGGATTCCTGCGAGCTGTTCGATCATGTAACGGCCCACCATCCCCGCGTAGTACGCGGTTCCGCAGGCCACGAGCGTGATCCCCTGCATCTTCTCGACCTGGTCGCGATCGAAAACGATCCCGTCGAGGTCGATGTCGGTTCCCCCGAGATCCACCCGGGTGCCGATCGTGTCGGTGATCGCCCGGGGCTGCTCGAAAATCTCCTTCTGCATGAATCGGTCGTAGCCACCCTTTTCGGCCGAGACCGGATCCCATTGGACGGTCTTGAACTCGCATTCCACGGGGCGACCTTCGCCATCGATGACCTGGACTCCGCTTTCGCCAAGAACCGCGAATTGCCCATCCTCGAGAAAGATCATCTCCCGCGTATAGGGAAGAATCGCGGGAATATCGCTCGCGAGGAAGGACTGCCCGTTCGCCACGCCGAGAATCATCGGACTTCCCCCGCTCTTGGCGGCGACGATGTGCGCGGGGTCCGTGGACGAAATCGCTCCCAGGGCGAAGGAGCCCGAGAGCCGACCGCAAGCCACCCGGGTCGCCTCGAGCAGGTCCCGGCCCTCACCGATGGCGGCGTCGATCAGGTGGGCAATGAGTTCGGTGTCCGTTTCGGACAAGACCTCGCGCCCCGCTTGTTCGCACTCTTCTCGGAGTTCATTGTAGTTTTCGATGATCCCGTTGTGGACCACGACCACGGAACCCGCCCGGTGGGGATGGGCGTTTCGTTCCGAGGGCTTCCCATGAGTCGCCCAACGGGTATGTCCAATACCAAGATGACCGCTCACGGGTTCGCTTCGCAGGGTGGCCTCCAGCGCAGCCAGTTTCCCCTCGGCTCGACGCACTTCGACGTCACCCCCGTCGAGAAGCGCCACGCCAGCCGAATCGTAACCGCGGTATTCGAGCCGACGTAGACCATCGACGAGTACGTCCACCGCCGGGTGTTCACGCCCGATGTAGCCAACTATTCCGCACATCCATTCGCCTCCTGGTTCATGGGCGCAGGCGCCCCCTCAATCCTTTTTTCGCCCCGCGGACGCTCCACGTCTCCGAGCCGCCCAGCCCTTGATCTCCCGCTGCCGGGACCGCGCAACCGCGAGGGAATCGGCCGAAACATCGGTCGTCACCGTCGAACCCGCCGCGACAAAACTCCCGTCCTCCAGTGTTACCGGGGCGATCAGATTCGCGTTGCAACCGACGAAAACGCCCTCTCCCAGCCGGGTACGGTGCTTCGCGAGGCCGTCGTAGTTCACCGTGATCGAACCACAGCCGAAACTCGACCCCTCGCCCACGTCGGCATCGCCGATGTAGGAAAGGTGGTCGGCCTTGACGCCCGGCCCGAGAATGCTGTTCTTCACTTCGACGAAATTCCCGATCCGGCATCGCTCCATCAGGTGCGTCCCCGGGCGGAGATGGGCACTGGGTCCGACGACGACATCGTCGTCTAGCCGGCTGTCCTCGATCGTGCAGTTCGATTTCACGTGGACCCCCGCGCCCAGCACGCTCGAACCCCGAATCACGCATCCCGGCTCGATCACGGTATCTGGACCAATCTCCACGTCCGCATCGATGTAGGTATGGTCGGGGTCGACAAGCGTCACCCCCCCGGCCATCAAGCGCCGGGCGGTGCGCTCGCGGAGTTCCGCAGTGGCTTGTGCGAGTTCGGCCCGGGTATTGATCCCAAGACATTCCCGGGCGTTTTCGAGCTTCATGGCTTCCACCCGGTGTCCCTTCTCGACGGCGGTCCCCACCACGTCGGTCAGGTAGAATTCGCCCTGGGCGTTGTCGTCGCTGAGGGCAGAAAGGCCTTCGGAAAGAAGGTCGCGGTCGAGAAGATAGACACCGGTGTTGCCTTCCTGGATCTCCAGCTCCTCGGCCGACGCGTCGGTCATCTCGACGATCCGCTCCACCGCCCCGCTGGAGTTGCGCACGACCCGGCCCGGAAGGGGTTCGGGGCACGTCAGCATCGCGAACGAAACCCCGGTCTCGGTCTTGAGCGCTCGGAGCGCTTCGAGCGTCTCGATACGCAGCAACGGCGTATCGCCGTAGAGCACCAACACGTCCCCGCGGTGATCGTCCAGCAGGGGCAGCGCCTGGATGACGGCATGCCCGGTGCCGCGCTGCTGGTCTTGGCGCACAAAGTCGGCGCGCCCGCGAAACGCTTCTTCCACGACTTCAGCGTCCCGCCCCACGACCACCACGAGCCGCGAGGGCTCGAGCGCCTCCGCCGACATCACCACGTGCTCCAGAATCGACCGGCCGCAAAGGTCGTGGAGAACCTTGGCGCGCCGGGATTTCATGCGCGTCCCCTGGCCCGCTGCCAGGATGACGACCGCGATGTCCCGGATCCCGTCAGGCATGCGCCTCCTTGCCCCGTGCGTCCACGGAAAGAAAGAGATACCGCACCGGGGGAGCAAAAGCGGACCTCCCCCGGTCCACCCCAAACCTCGCGGCCCCCGTGGGGAATAACCAATACTTCCTAGGGTGAGTGCGCCATCCGGCGTATATAGTGTCACGAGAAGCAGGGGGCGAGATCGATTTCCCTGCTCAGCCGGAGTCCCCAATCCAGATCCACGGAAACACCCACGGCCTCAAGGCCAATCAAGTCCGCTCCCTCGAGCGACTTCTCCGACGACGCATCCCGGCCGATCGGCTGCTGACCCAGGAACTCGCTCGCGAACTCACCGCTATCAGCAGCGAGATTCGGCGCCAGGTCGGGGTTCTCATCGACCGACGGGGCTCGGTGACCCACGCGATGGTGGGCGATGCCCACTCCATCGAGCTCCCGGACTGGGGCCGCCTCCGCGCGGGACGCGGGCGCCTGAGGGGGCTGCGCTGCATCCATACCCACCTCGGAGACGAAGGCCTCACGCGCGATGACGCGACGGACCTGGCGCTGCTGCGACTCGACGCCATGGTCACCCTCGGCTGCGGAGAAGACGGCCTGCCCGGACTGGCCCATACCGCCACGCTCTGCCCCCCCGGACGCAGCGGCGAAACCCGGGACGACGGAACCGAACGGATGCCCGCCGCGCCTCCGGCGAGCCTGGACTTCGATTTCCAAGCCTGGATCCGCGACCTCGAAGACGAGCTCGCCCGCGGTCTTCCCGCGCGGGAAGTCGGCGCGACGGAGCGAGCGATCCTGGTTTCGGTCACGGCGGGACGAAACCGCGATGACCACGCCATCCACCTCGACGAATTCATGGAGCTCGCGCGATCGGCGGATGTCGAGGTCGCGGGGACTCTCACGCAGAACCGTCCCCGGGTCGACCCGAAGACCGTCGTGGGACAGGGGAAACTACGTGATCTCATCATCCAGGCCTTCCAGCAAGACGTCGATCTCGTGATCTTCGACCAGGATCTCACGCCGACCCAGGCGAGAAACCTGGCGAGTCGCATGGAGTTGCGCGTGATCGACCGCACCCAACTCATTCTCGACATCTTCGCCCAGAACGCCACGTCCCGGGACGGCAAGCTCCAGGTCGAACTCGCCCAGTTGAAATACCGGCTGCCGCACCTGGCGCAGCGCTCGGACGTCTCGCTCTCACGCCTCGCCGGTGGCATTGGAGGCCGGGGACCCGGCGAAACGAAACTCGAAGTCGATCGGCGTCGGGTTCGTTCGCGAATCACGAGGCTCGAAAGCGAACTCAAGAAACTGGGCTCCCAACGGTCGAGTCGAAGGCAGCGCCGCTCGCGACGAAACACCCCGGTGCTGTCGATCGTCGGCTACACCAACGCGGGCAAGAGCACGCTTCTGCGTGCACTGACCCACAGCGATGTCCCCATCGAAGACAAGATGTTCGCCACGCTCGACCCGGTATCCCGAAGGCTTCGCTTTCCCCGGGAACGCGAGGTGATCATCACGGACACCGTGGGCTTCATTCGCGACCTCCCCGAGGACCTCGTTACGGCGTTCCAGGCCACGCTCGAGGAACTCCTCGACGCCGCGGCCTTCCTCCACGTCGTCGATGCCTCGGCTCCAGACTTCGAACGCCACATCGAGGCGGTCCGAAAGGTCCTCGATGAAATCGGTCTCGCGAATACGCCGGAGATGCTCGTCTTCAACCAGGTCGACCAGCTCCCCCCGGACGAAGGCGCCGCGCTCGCCAGGCTCCACGGAGGCGTCCCGGTGTCGGCCCTTCGCGGCACGGGGCTGCGCGAGCTGCTTGAAAAAACTGAAACTCTCTTATGGCAGGAAGGGCTACCGTCTTACGAGTTCGACCGAATCGCCGGCATGGGCAGCGAAGGGGGAGGATGATGCAAGGGGTACGTAGCAAGATCGTCGGAACCGGAATGTCTGTGCCCGATCGAGTGGTCACGAACGCCGAATTGGCCGAAAAAATGGACACCAGCGACGAATGGATCCAACAGCGAACGGGGATCATCGAACGGCGCTGGATCGAAGAGGGGGAAAGCCCCGCCTCGCTGGCCGAGACCGCATCGCGGCAGGCTCTCGAGGACGCCGGCCTCGAGATCGGCGATATCGACTGCATCCTCCTCTCGACCCTCTCCCCGGAACACGAGTTTCCGGGCACTTCCTTCTTTCTCCATGAGCGGCTTGAGGCCGGCGAGATCCCGTGCATTGACCTGCGCGCCCAGTGCAGCGGTTTTCTCTACGGGCTCTCCTTCGCCGATGCGATGATCTGCGCGGGCCGCTACCGGCGGGTCCTCGTCCTCGGGTGCGAAGTCCATTCGACGGGGCTCGAAATCGCGGACCGGGGCCGGGATGTCAGCGTGATCTTTGGGGACGGTGCTGGCGCGGTCCTCCTGGAGGCCACCGATGATCCGGAAGACCGTTCAGGCCTTCTCGGGATTCGCCTGCACGCCGAAGGACGCCACGCGAGACGTCTGTGGATCGAGAACCCGAGTTCGGGTCACCGACCGGTTCGGTTTACCCACGAGATGCTGGACGACGGCAGCATGTTTCCACGGATGGAGGGCAAGTTCGTGTTCAAGCACGCGGTAACGCGAATGCCCGAGGTGCTGCGCGAGACCATCGACGCAGCCAGCGTCAAACTCGAAGACATCGACCTGTTTCTCTTCCACCAGGCGAACCTGCGAATCAACGAATACGTCGCCAACCAACTTGAGATCCCTTCCGACCGGGTGTTGAACAACATCCAGCGGTACGGCAACTGCTCGGCCGCCTCGATCCCGATGCTGCTCGCCGAGGCGAGCCGCGAGGGGAGGGTCCAGGCGGGGCAACTCGTCTCGATGACCTCCTTCGGCTCCGGGTTTACGTGGGCCAGCGCCCTTGTGCGCTGGTAGAGAGGCCTCCGCCGTGCCGCTGCGCGTCGGAATAAATCGCTCTTAATCCGTAAAATACTGATTTTATTGGATTTTATTTCGATTGCCTACCTGACGCGACGTGTTATAATGCATCGCGTCATCAGCGGAGACGAGCGCGGGTCGAGTCTGGCCCCAGCTACCCCGCCTCGAGGCTCCCCGCTGGGAGCCCGGAAAGGAATGTGAAATGGCCACGGAAGCCACCTTCGTGGGAGACACGATCGACCGGGTCCAGGACGCGGTGCGATCGGTTTCGGGAGAGATCGAACGACTGCAGGACCAGGCCGAACAGGGGCGCAAGAAGTGGGAAGAACAGACCCAGAAGCGCATCGAGCAGTTCGGCGAGGACCTCCGCAATACCCCGCTCGGAAAGCGCACAGTGGACCTCGGCCGGGATGCCACGCGCCAGGCCGAAGCCGGAATCCAGACGCTTCTGGAAACCCTCTCGATCGCATCCGCCACCGAGCTCCAGAAGATGAACCGGAAGCTCGACAAGATCAGTCGCCGCCTGAAGAAGCTCGAAGACCAGGCCAAGACGACAACGGAAGCCTAAATCCCTTCCCCACGGCTCCAAGGCAAGGGCCCGCTCGCCTCCAAGCGAGCGGGCCTTCTGCGTTTTTCGCTAATCTCGCGTGGGCGGCGAAGGGAATACTACGTGTCTGACTCCGACTTCCTACGACTCGATGACTCCCAGTTCAGCGAGGAAGAGACCCTGGTCCGCGACTCGACGCGCGAGTGGGTCTCCAAGGAATTCATGCCTCGCCTGCAGGAACACGTCCGACAGGATGGCTCGTTCCCGATGGAACTCGTCCCCCAGCTGGGGGAACTCGGAATGTTTGGCGCCAACCTCGATGGCTACGGCTGCGCCGGGATGAACAACGTGGCCTACGGCCTTCTCATGCAGGAGCTCGAGCGGGGCGACTCCGGGCTGCGTTCCTTCGCCTCGGTCCAGGGTTCGCTGTGCATGTACCCGATCCACAGCTACGGCAACGACGAGCAGAAGAATCGCTGGCTCCCCCGAATGGCAACGGGCGAACTCATCGGCTGCTTCGGACTGACCGAGCCCGACTTTGGGTCCTTCGTCACGGGCATGCGAACCCGGGCCGAGCGACGCGGGGACGGGTGGATTCTCAACGGAACCAAGCGCTGGATCACGAACGGTTCATTGGCCCAACTGGCCATCATCTGGGCGACAACCGACGAGGGCGTTCGAGGTTTTGTCGTTGAAACCGATCGCCCGGGCTTTGAAACCCGCGACATCAAGGGAAAGTTCTCGTTGCGCGCCTCGGTGACCTCGGAACTTTTCCTCCAGGACGTCGAGGTTCCCGAAGAAAACCGGCTCGGCGGCGTCGAGGGGTTTCGAGGACCCCTCTCGTGCCTGACCCAGGCCCGCTATGGAATTTCCTGGGGTGCCCTGGGAGCCGCCATGGCGTGCTACGACGAAGCCCTCGGCTACAGCCAGGATCGAATCGTCCAGGGCGGCGCCCTGGCTTCAAAACAGCTGGTTCAGGAGAAGCTGGTCTTCATGTTGACGGAGATCACGAAGGGACAACTTCTCTCCTTGCAACTCGGTCGACTGAAGGACCGCGGTGAACTCCAGCCGGTCATGGTTTCGATGGCCAAGCGCAACAACGTCGACGTCGCTCTCCGCATTGCCCGAGACGCCCGGGACATCCTCGGGGCCAACGGGATCGTGGATGACTATCAATCCATGCGGCACATGGTGAACCTGGAGACGGTGCGCACCTACGAGGGAACCCACGACATTCACACGCTGATCCTCGGAGAGCACATCACGGGTATGCGTGCACTCTAGGAACCGTCTCCCTTGAGCGTCGTCCTGGGGCTCATCTTCTTCCTCTCGGGTGCCTCGGCACTGCTCTTTGAGACCCTGTGGTTCTTTCAGTCCGGGCTGGCCCTGGGCAACTCGATCTGGGCCTCCAGCCTGGTACTGGCCAGTTTCATGGGGGGGCTCGCCCTGGGAAACGGCCTGGCCGGGGCCCTGGGGCACCGCGTGCGGAATCCCATCGCCCTCTACGCCGCATTGGAAATCGCGATCGGCATCACGGGGATGGGGTTGGTGTTCGGATTGCCGGCCCTCACCCCGGCGCTCGCGCCCTCGTTCGGACCCCTGGTGGATCAACCCTGGCTGCTCAACTCCTTGCGCCTGGGGATCGCCTTCGCCCTGATGCTGGTCCCTGCAACCGCCATGGGCGCCACGCTTCCGCTTCTCGTCGCTGCGCTGTACGCGCGCGACCGTCGTTTCGGGGCCGTCCTGGGTCGGCTGTACGGATGGAATACCCTGGGCGCGGTCGCCGGCGCCGTGGTCGGCGAAGCCCTGCTGATCGGCTGGTTCGGAATCCGAGGAGCCGCCATGTTTGCCGCGGGCGGAAATGCTCTCGCGGCCGCCCTGGTCCTGGGGTTGGCCCGGCCACTGGGAGCGATCGGGGTCGCTCCAAGCCAGCAACCACGGGCGTTACCCCTGGGGTCGCGGGCGCGCTGGCTCTTGCTCGCGGCCTTCGGTTTCGGCGGGCTTCTACTCGCAATGGAGGTCGTTTGGTTTCGGTTTCTGCTGCTCTTCGTCGCCGGGACCAACCTCGCCTTCGCCTTGATGCTCGCCGTCGTTCTCTTCGGCATCGGGGCGGGCGGCTTTGCGGCTTCCGCCTGGCTCGGGCGAGACGGCTCGAACTGGCGCGCGGCCACCCCCGCCGCCCTCGTCGCGGGCAGCCTTGCGGCTCTTCTCTACGCCGGTTTCGGCTTCCAGCTTTCTGCTTCCGGAAGTCCCCAGGCGTTGACCGTCGGGGCGATCCTCGAACTGGCCCTCCCGTTGATGCTCCCGGTCTCCTTTCTCTCCGGGGTGCTCTTCACCGCCCTCGGCGAGGGACTCCACCGCGAAATAGGGGGAGAGACCCGCTCGACCGGCCTTCTCACCCTGGCCAACACGACAGGGGCAGCCCTGGGATCCCTCGTGGGCGGCTTCGTCCTCCTGCCCCAACTGGGCATCGAGAACTCGATCCGACTGCTGGCGGCGGGCTATGGCCTGGTCGCCGCCTTCGCCTGGCTCGGAGGAGCGCGGCTTCGTCACCCGGCCGGTCGGATCACCGGTGCGGTGGCCGCCCTCGCCCTGGTGGGAGTCATCGGGTTCTTTCCGTCGGGACTGATGGACGAGCGCTTCCTCGGCGCCTCCCTGAAGCGGGTCGTCCCACCGGAAACCGTGGTCACTGCGAGAGAAGGGCTGACCGAGACCCTCGTCTACACGCGGGGCAGCCGCTTTGGAGAGCCGCTCCACACGCGCCTGGTGACCAACGGCCACTCGATGTCAGCGACCCATCTCCCCTCCCAGCGCTACATGAAGCTGTTCGTCTACCTCCCCGTCGCGCTACACCCCGAGCCGCGCAGTGCCCTGCTGATCAGCTACGGCGTCGGGGTGACCGCCCGCGCGCTCGTCGATACCCGGGAAATCGAAACCATCGACGTGGTCGATATCTCACGCGACATCCTCGACATGAGCGCCACCAGTGCTGGGGATGGGCGTCGCTCGCTCGCCCCCGCTCCGGGCGACTCCCCCCTCGAGGACCCCCGTGTCGCCGTTCACATCGAGGACGGTCGATTCTTTCTCCAGACCACCGACCGACGCTTCGACCTCATCACCGGGGAACCGCCGCCGCCGAAACTCGCCGGTATCGTCAATCTCTACACCCTCGAATACTTCGAACTCGTCCGCGACCGACTGGAGGAAGGCGGGGTCGCCACCTATTGGCTGCCGGTTCATGCGCTGATGGTGTCGGACGCACTCGCGATTCTCCGGGCCTTTTGCGACGTCTTTCCCGATTGCACCTTGTGGACCGGATCCGGAAGAGATTGGATCCTGGTCGGAAGCCGCGGGGACGGCGAACGGGTCTCTCTCGACCACTTCCAGAAACAATGGCGCGATCCGCTCGTGGCCCCCGAACTGCGGGCTCTCGGACTCGAGCAGCCGGGCCAGGTGGGGGCGCTCTTTCTCGCAGATGCAGACCAGATCGACCGTTTTACGGAAGGCACCGCGCCGCTTACAGACGACTTCCCCAAGCGGCTCTCGGACCGCGTGGCCTCGGGGCGCTACCGCAACTGGATGCTTCCGGAAAGGACGCTCCCACGATTCACCGACAGCCGAATCCTACGCGAAACCTGGCCGGAGGGATTCGTGGAAGCGGGGCTTCCATGGTTCGACGCCCAGGACGACATCAACCGCATTCTCGGCTACGACGAGAACATGACTCTGCGCGAGGCCAACTCGGCCGAACTCCCCCGGATCCACGAACTTCTCGAAGAGGGCGCGCTGAAAACGCTTCCACTATGGCTGCTCGGAAGCAGCGTCGGCCTTCAGCGCGCCGCTGAGGCCGCGGATTCGAAAGGGCGAAGGAGCCCCGAAATCGATTACCACCGGGGCGCGGGCGAACTGGTCGCGGGAAACTGGTCCGAGGCCTCCCGCTTGTTCGAAAGCGCGTCAACCGGGGACTGGACCCCGCGCCTACTGCCCTTCCGCGCCTACGCCCGCTGCCGCGCCGGGGACTACGAAGACGGGCGTTCGCTCGTGAAGGACTTCCGCCGAACGAAGGGCGGGCGCCACCGGGGAGCCGTCCTTCATTTTCTCCGGCGCACCTGCTCTCCGGGTTAGACCCGGCGAGGTCCGGAACGACGCGCTTTTTCGAGCGAGAGCGAAAGATCACCACCGCAGCTGCGCAAGAGTTCGCGGGCCTCTTCTCCACCCACCCCGGACAATTCGCAGAGGGTTCGCTCGGCGCGTTTTCGAAGTTTCGCGGAAGCCGGAGCAAGGTGGGTCATTCGATTCCCCTCGACGCGACCCAACCGAACCATGACCGCGGTCGAAAGCATGTGGAGGCAAGCCTTCTGAACCAGCCCGCCTTTCATCCGGGTCGAACCCGCGATGACCTCGGGACCCACTTCGGGTGCGATCACGATCTCGGCGGCTTCGGCGAGAGGAGAACCCGGGTCACAGGTGAGGGCCAGGCGACGAGCTCCCGCCTCATACGCGGCTTCCAGCCCCCCCAATGCGAAGGGCGTCTGGCCGCTCGCCGAAATGGCGAGCACCGCATCACCGGGTCCCAGTTCGCGATCGCCAAGCGCAGCGATCGCTGCCTCGGCATCGTCTTCGGCGGATTCGACCGCCTCCCGCAGGGCTCGGTCGCCCCCAGCCATGATCCCTTCGACGCGCTGGCGTGGCCACCCGAAGGTCGGGGGCACTTCGGAAGCGTCGAGAACCCCAATTCGACCGCTGGTACCCGCACCGACATTGAACCAACGCCCCCCGCCAGCGAGCCCGACGGCCAGCACATCAACCGCCTCGGCCAGTCGCGGAAGAACCGACCGAATCGCTCGGTGGCCGCGGGCGTCCTCCTCGAAGATCAAGCCGAGAACATCGGCGACCGGCATCCGGTCCAGGGACCGGGCCGCTTCCAGGAGTCCTTCCGTGGGAGCCAACCGGGGCATGGGTGGGCTTGTCGGCCAAACGGCCGAAAAAGTTGAAATCGCCCCTTGGCCGATCGGATCGCTACATTCCTCTCGTGGCCTTCGCCGTCGAAAGAAGGGTGCTCGACCGCCTCGAGTGGCCCGAGGTCATCCACCGGCTGGCCGGACACTGCCGCCTCGCTCCAACGCGCCGCTGGTTGGCGAGCAGCCTGCCGTCGGTCTCCGGGGAGCCGGGAGAGCTCTTCGAAGCCACCACCGAAGGCGTACGGGAGCGCCTGCACGAGACCAGCGAGGCCCGGGCGCTTCTCGACAACGAACAGATACCGCCGTTGGGAAGTGGACCCGAAATCGAAGAGGCCCTCGACCGGGCTCGCCGCGGCGGGTTGCTCGCAGCCGGCGACCTGCGGGCCATCGGCGAGTGCCTCGCCGGTCTCGAGGCCACCGCGCGCTTCGCCCGCGGTCACAGCGAAACCGCGCCCACCCTCGCCTCCCAGGCCGAGGGCCTCGCCACACTCCCGGCCACGTCCCACCGGCGGTATCTGTACATTGTCGAGAAGCGCCCGGGCCTCGCTGGTCGCGTGCAGGCGCTCCCGTACGCCGTCGGCGGTGGCTTCGAAGAGGTCTCCCGGGTCCCCCGGGACCGACG
>JAZAOF010000056.1:0-6395 GCA_036228265.1 Myxococcota bacterium
GAGGGGCCGCGAACGCCCCCCCTTTTCTCTGTTGCTCTTCGAATGACCCGGCATCGGGAACCTCCTCCCAGCCCGGGCCTGGGAGTCTACCCAAGGCCGAGGCGGCGTCTCCCGACCCCAACAACCCCGGACTCCCATTCCCACGCGGTTCCGCTGCACCCCGCGCCCCTCGCCGTTCCGTGGCCTTTGCCGCTAGCCTACCGCCTCGCCCACGACCCCGGCCGCCGCGGCCACAGGAGAAGTTCGATGAGCGCACCCAATACGATCGGCGAACTCGGCGTCTGGACATGGATCGACACCATGAGCGCTTCCGACGCCACCGAGTTCGCGCGTCAGCTCGAAGCGTGGGACTACAGCGCCCTGTGGATCCCCGAGGCCGTCGGACGCGACCCCTTCGCGATGCTCGGTTACCTCGCGGCGAACACCGAGACCCTCGTTCTCGCCACGGGAATCGCCAACATCTACGCACGGGACCCGATGACGATGCGCGCGGCCCAACTCACCCTCGGCGAAATGGCGCCGGGGCGATTTGTACTCGGACTCGGGGTGTCGCACACCAACATCGTCACGGGCTTGCGCGGGCACGAGTACAAGCCGCCGGTCCCCGCCATGCGCGAATACCTCGAAGCCATGGAAAAGTCCGTGTTCACCGGGGTGCGTCCCGAGGGCGAACCCCCCATCGTCATCGGCGCCTTGCGCGAAAAGATGCTCCGGCTCTCTGCAGGCATGACCCGTGGCGCCCACCCCTATTTTGTTCCCCCGGAACACACGAAGAAGGCCCGGGAAACCCTCGGTCCGGACGCCTGGCTTTGTCCTGAACAGAAGGTTCTTCTCGAGACCGACCCCGCCGTGGCGCGACGGGTGGCCCGCGAGGCCATGGCGGTCTACGTGCAACTGCCCAACTACCAGAACAACCTACTCGAACTCGGCTTCGAGGCTTCGGACTTCGAAAACGGGGGAAGCGATCGCCTGGTCGACGCCATTGTCGCTTGGGGAGACGAGCAAGCACTCGCCGACCGGATTCGCGCGCACCGCGACGCCGGCGCCAATCATGTCTGCATCCAGCCGATTCGCGCCGATGGAGGACCGGGGCCCGACCTCCGGGTCCTGGAGGCCCTCGCCCCGGCCACCGCGGAATGACGAGTCGCCGAAATTTCTGGGGGTGGGGACTCGAGGGCCAGGGTCCCGACGCCGCGCAGCAACGGGGCATTCTCAAATCGATGGCGGACCGCCTTGAGGCGCCGGACCTCGAATTGCAGGACGAACCCCGTCTCGAGGACATCGATCTCCCGGCTCCCCGATTCTCGGTCCCGGCGAGCCTTGAAGACTTTTGCACCCAGGACCCCTACGAGCGAACGCTTCACAGCTACGGACGAAGCTACCGGGACGTGGTCCGCGGCAGCCGCGGCGAATTCCCCAACCCGCCGGACGTCGTCGCCTATCCCCGCGACGAGGGCGATATCGCCGCCATCCTCGACTGGTGCTCGGACCAGGCAATCGCCTGCATTCCCTTTGGCGGGGGATCGAGCGTCGTCGGGGGCGTCGAACCGCCCGCCGAAACGAGCCACCCGGGAACGGTCACCCTCGACCTGGCCCGCCTCGATCGCGTTCTGGAAATCGACCGCGAGTCGCGCGCCGCCCGGATCCAGTGCGGCGTACTCGGGCCCGCCCTGGAGGATCAACTCCGCCCCCACGGGCTCACGCTTCGGCATTTTCCCCAGTCGTTTGAGTTCTCGACGCTTGGAGGGTGGATCGCGACCCGATCGGGCGGGCACTACGCGAGCCTCTATACCCACATCGACGACTTCGTCGAAAGCACGCGCGCAGTGACGCCCCGGGGAGTCGTGGAAAGCCGCCGACTTCCAGGCTCCGGCGCCGGCCCCAGCCCGGACCGACTCTGGCTCGGCTCCGAGGGAACTCTCGGGGTCCTGACTGAAGCCTGGATGCGGCTTCAGGACCGCCCGACCTTCCGCGAGTCCACCTCGGTTCGCTTCCCTGGAGACGACGGTTTCCTGGCGGGCGCCCGCGCGGTGCGAGCGCTCTCGCAAT
Organism: Myxococcota bacterium; assembly: GCA_036228265.1. Lineage (GTDB taxonomy): Bacteria > Myxococcota_A > UBA9160 > UBA9160 > UBA4427 > CAJXIC01. Next base: position 2,050 of record JAZAOF010000056.1, read on the forward strand.
CGGGACTCTTCCCGTCCAACTGCCGCCTTCTCGATGCCCGGGAAGCCGCGGGGACCGGGGCGGGAAGCGGCGAGCACTCCGTGCTGGTACTCGGCTTCGAGTCCGCCGACCACGAACTCGGCCCCTGGATGGCGCGCGCCCTCGAATGCTGCCTCGACGCCGGAGGCGAGTTCGACTCCACCTCCCCCCCGGAGAAGAGCGGCGGAAAGAGCGCCGCCGCCCCGCGCCAGGGCGCCGTCGGGGCATGGCGCAACGCCTTCCTCCAGGCTCCCTATGTCCGCGATGTCCTGGCCCGGATGGCCGTGGTCTGCGAGACCTTCGAAACCGCCATCACCTGGGACCGCTTCGAGTCCTTCCACGCCCGGATCATGGAGGACATGGGCCGAGCAATCCGCAGCGAGTGCGGGACGGGCTGGATCACCTGCCGGTTCACCCACGTCTACCCCGACGGTCCCGCGCCGTACTACAGCGTGACCGCGACCGGACGTCGCGGGAGCGAACTCGAGCAGTGGGCCGTCCTGAAAAACGCTGCCATGGACGCCATCATCGAAGGCGGTGGCACCATTACCCATCATCACGCCGTGGGGCGCGATCATCGGCCGGGCTACGACCGACAGCGCCCCGATCTCTTTGCCCAGGGCCTTCGCGCAATCAAGCGGGAACTGGACCCCTCCGGCGTACTCAACCCGGGAGTCCTCTTCGACCCCAGCGCCTAACCGCCCCTCCCGGCCCGGAAGACCTTTGCCGGTCCCAGGGCGGAGGGGTAAGCTGCGACGCCATGGCACGGATCAACGACGACTACCAGAAACTGATGGCGGGCTATCTCTTCCCGGAGATCGGGAGACGCACCCGCGAGTTCATCGCTCTCGAACCGGAGGCGAAGCTGATTCGCCTGGGCATCGGCGACATCACCCTCCCCCTGGTCCCCGCGGTGGTGGAAGCGCTCTGCGAAGCCGCCGAAGAAATGGGGCAACCGGAAGGAGTCCATGGCTACGGGGACGAGCAAGGCTACGCCTTCTTGCGCGAAGCCATCGCCGAAAACGATTTCGGACAACGGGGTGTCACGATCGACCCCGACGAGATTTTCGTCTCCGACGGCTCCAAGCAGGACAGCGGAAATATCCAGGAGATCTTCGGGCGGGACTGTCGCGTTCTCGTGACCGACCCCGTCTACCCGGTCTACGTGGACACCAACGTCATGGCCGGGCGCACGGGCCCCGGCACCGATTCGGGATACTACGAAGGCATCCACTACCTGGCGGCCAATGCCGACAACGGCTTCTGCCCGGAACCGCCCGCGAAAGGCGCCGACCTCGCCTACCTCTGCTCTCCCAACAACCCCACCGGGGCCGTCGCGACGCGGGAGAATCTCTCGGCCTGGGTGGCCTGGGCACGAGAACACCGGGCGGTTCTGCTCTTTGACGCCGCCTACGACGCCTTCATTTCGGACCCTTCACTTCCCCGCTCGATCCACGAGATCGACGGGGCCCGAGAATGCGCCATTGAAATGCGCAGTTTTTCGAAACGCGCCGGGTTCACCGGCGTGCGATGCGCGTACACCGTGGTCCCGCGCGAACTCCTGGGGCAAAACGGCGCCGGAGAAGACGTACCGCTCCACGGGCTCTGGGCCCGTCGACAGGCGACCAAGTTCAACGAAGTGCCGTACGTCATTCAACGCGCCGCGGCCGCGGTCTTCTCGAAGTCCGGCCAGGAGCAGACCGCGGCGCAGGTCGCCTACTACATGGAAAACGCTCGCCGCATCCGCGAAGGACTCACCTCGGCACGCTTCGAGGTCTTCGGCGGCGAACACGCGCCCTACATCTGGATGCGCACGCCCGAGGGACTCTCGTCGTGGGACTTCTTTGACGAACTCCTGAAGAAGACGCACGTCGTCGGCACCCCGGGATCGGGGTTCGGTCCGTCGGGAGAAGGCTACTTCCGGCTTTCGGCGTTCAACTCCGCCGAGAACGTGGACGAAGCCATCTCGCGGATTCGGAAGGCGTTCGGCAACTGAGAGAACCGGCGTCGGCTAGGCGTCGATCTTCTTGTAGCGAATGCGGTGAGGCCGATCGGCCTCGGCACCCCGCCTCCGTCGGCGGTCTTTCTCATAGTCGTCGAAGTTTCCCTCGAACCACTCGACGTGGCTCTCCCCCTCGAAAGCGAGCATGTGTGTCGCAATCCGATCGAGGAACCAACGATCGTGGGAGATCACCACGGCGCATCCCGGGAACTCGAGCAGCGCTTCTTCCAAGGCCCGCAACGTATCGACGTCGAGGTCATTCGTCGGCTCATCCAGCAGGATCACGTTGCCCCCGCTGGCGAGCAACTTCGCCAGGTGAACCCGGTTTCGTTCGCCGCCCGAGCAATCTCCCACGCGCTTCTGCTGATCCGGCCCCTTGAAGTTGAAGGCCCCGACATAGGCCCGCGAAGCGACCTCGCCCCGGCCAACCTTCATCAGGTCCTGCCCTCCGCTGATCTCTTCCCACACGGACTTTCCGGCGTCGAGGGCATCGCGGTCCTGGTCGACGTAGGAAAGCTCGACGGTCTCGCCCAACTCCAGGGTCCCGGCATCGGGAGCCTCTTGCCCGACGATCATTCGAAAAAGGGTCGTCTTTCCGGCTCCGTTGGCCCCGATCACGCCCACGATACCGCCGGGGGGAAGCGCGAAGGAAAGGTCGTCCATCAGTAGATCGTCGCCGTAGCCCTTGGAAATGCCCGCCGCCTCGACCACGACATCGCCCAGGCGCGCTGGCGTGGGAATCGAAATTTCGACGCGCTCGGGCGCACGCTCCCGCGACTCGCTATCTGCCAACAACTTCTCGTAGGCCTGGATCCGCGCCTTGCCTTTCGCCTGCCGCGCTCGTGGACTCATCCGAATCCAATCCAGTTCGCGCTCGAGGGTGCGGGCTCGGGCGCTCGACTGTTTCTCTTCCACCTCGAAACGTTTCCCCTTCTGCTCCAGCCACGAAGAATAATTCCCCTCCCACGGAATCCCCCGACCCCGATCCAGTTCCAGGATCCAGCCCGCCACGTTGTCGAGGAAATAGCGATCGTGGGTCACAGCCACGACCGTCCCCGGATAGTCCTGGAGATATCGCTCGAGCCAGGCCACGGAGTCGGCGTCGAGGTGATTGGTGGGTTCATCGAGCAGCAACATGTCGGGCTTCGAGAGAAGCAATCGACACAAAGCCACTCGGCGACGTTCTCCGCCGGAGAGCACCGAAACGTCGGTATCTCCCGGAGGACACCGCAGCGCATCCATCGCCACTTCCAGCGTCCGGTCGAGTTCCCAGGCATCCGCCGCGTCGATGCGATCCTGGACCGCGGCCTGTTTCTCCAACAGGGCGGTCATCTCGTCGTCTTCCATCGGCTCCGAAAATTTCGCGCTGAGTTCTTCGAACTCCTGGAGCAGGGCTCGGGTTTCGGCGACTCCTTCCTCGACGTTCCCCAGGACGTCCTTCGCGGGGTCGAGCTCCGGCTCCTGGGAAAGAAAACCCACGCGGATGCCCGGAGCCGGTCGCGCCTCGCCGAGGAAGTCGCTGTCGATTCCCGCCATGATCCGAAGCAGGCTGCTCTTTCCAGCACCGTTATGACCGAGCACCCCGATCTTTGCCCCGGGGAGAAAGGCCAGGGTGATGCCGTCGAGGATCACGCGATCCTGCCCGACGACCTTGCGAAGATCCTGCATCGTGAAAACGAATTCGTGGCCCATGGTTCCCCGGATTGGACAAGGACCCGGCACACGGCCGGGAACAAGAACGCGCGAGTCTATCGCCGAGAGATCGGACGCGCCCCCGTTGCCCCCTGGATTTCGCCGTCGCGCAGGACGACGCGGTTGGTTCGCAGCGCGGGAATCCGCGGCCCGGGAGTCAAAATGCCCGCGAGATTCAGCGGATCCGCGGCCGAGAGCTCGAGAATCTCCCCGCTGGGCGGGAGCCGTCGCGTGCGTCGCAAGGCATCCACCGCTCCCGGGAGCGCGTATTGTTCGCCACTGAACCCGGTGACGAAGCGCCCGCCGCGAATGACCCCGCGCGCTTCCATCCGGCGAAAGGCCCAGACGAGGTCTCTCCAGGGGACGCGGATCGCCTCGCGAGCGAGCAGGTCTCGGAAGACGACGCCCCAACGCGCGAGGAGTTGCTCTGCCACGGCTTCCGCGAGAGCATCGGATTCGGGGGCCGACTCCCCGCGACCGGGCAAGAGCGACCAGCGCCCGTCCACCCCGTCGCGTGCCCGTCCCCGGGCTCCGCTACGCAGTCCGCGCCGCCGCGAATGGCGCACCCGCCGTTTCGCCTCCCGCGCCCGGGCCCCGAGCAACGCGCGCACGGCCTGGAAGGAATCGGCCGTCA
>JAZAOF010000057.1:0-7535 GCA_036228265.1 Myxococcota bacterium
GCGTTCGGCGGGAAGCTTGCCCACGGAGTCGAGCGCCATCTTGGCCCCGTCGTAGGTGATCCACTTCTCGGGGACGACCTCGAGGACGACGCGGAGGGGCGAGTCGAGAAAATCCTCGAACCATTTCGCCATCTTCGGGTCTCGGTGGAGATGGGCGGCGAAGGCGGGATAGAACCATTCTTTCGTTTCAGGGTCTTCATGGACGACGCATCGCCCCTTGGCCGTGATCGATTTGCCGCCACCGATCTTGGTTCCGGTGCTGGTGATCACCACCGAAACTCGCGGATCTCGTCGAACCGCTGAGATGCGGTGACGGTGGGCGCCAGCGGTCAGCCAGAAACGGCCGTCCTGCCATAGGTAGGACATGATCACGCCCAGGGGATGGCCGTCGCGCGTGCTCCAGACGAAGGAACACTCGGCGTGCGCGTTGAGCAACGCCTCGCGATCGTCGTCGTCGAGGGGATAGATCGATACCTGTTCGTAGTCGTCGACCGCTTCGTCCATGCCGTCTCCTCCGGGCTGCCGAGCGTATCACGAACCCGGGTGTGCCTGCGTGCCGGGCACTCGTGGCGGAACTGCCCAAGGTGGAGGCAGGGGCTGATCCGAAAACGGGCGCTCGGGTGGGGTGAGCGAGTCGCCGGGCCTTCCGCCCTTTCCTCTAAGTCTCCGATTTTTCAGTTTGAATTTCCGGATTTGGGTAGAGAGCTTCTCCGTGGCATGAGACTTGCTCTTCTGGGAGGCGTGCGCGACCGGGTGGCGTGCGCCGGGGGTCGGCGCGGGCCGGGAGGCCTCGAGCGCACAACCTGTCCCCGGGGAGTGGACCGCCTTGGCCAGTTATACCTACGAGCGCTTGTCGGCCCAGGACAACAGTTTCCTGGTGGCCGAGCACGTCAACGCGCCCTTGCACATCTCGGCCGTCGCCATCTACGAAAGCGGAGACGTGGCGACGGAAGGGGGAGGCGTCCAGATCCGGAAGATCCGGCAATTTATCGAAGGTCGCTTGCACGAAATTCCCCGCTATCGGCAGAAGCTTTTGTGGGTGCCGCTCGAGCAGCGCCCGGTCTGGGTGGACGACCCCCATTTCAATCTCGACTACCACATTCGCCACGCCGCGCTTCCCCGTCCGGGCGGGGTGGAGGAACTCAAGAAGTTGACGGCGCGGATAACGACCCGGGTCCTCGACCGCAGCCGTCCGCTCTGGGAACTCTGGGTCATCGAAGGCCTCGAAGAGGGGCGATTCGCCATGGTCAGCAAGATCCACCATTGCATGGTGGACGGTGCGGCGGGCGCGGAGTTGGCCAGGATCCTTCACTCGCCGGCTCCCGTCAGCGAGATCCAGGAGCCGCGCCCCTACGTCCCTCGTCCATCCCCAACGGATGGCGAACTTCTGTTGGACGCGGCTTCCCGTTTCGCGGAGATTCCCTGGAAGGCATTGCGCGGACTCGGCGTCGTCGGCGAGAGGGGGGCACCGGGCTGGGAGGGGCTCGAGGCGCGGGCCCGGGCCGTGGGCGAAGTCGTGGGATTCGCGCTCAACAGTTCCTCGGACACCCCGCTGAACGGAACCCTCGGACCCCATCGCCGTATCGACTGGCTCACCGTCCCGCTGGCGGACGTCAAGGCCATTCGCCGCGAGTTGGAGTGCACGGTGAACGACGTGGTGCTGGGGGCGGTGACCGGCGCCGTTCGGCAGTACCTGTTTCGACGAGGCGCGAATCCCAAGACGATCGACTTCCGGGTGGGCGCTCCCGTCAACATGAGAGACCCCGAAGAGAGCGGTTCCATGGGCAACCGCGTCTCCACCTGGATTCTTCGCCTTCCCGTGGGCGCCGAAAATCCGCTCGACTGGGTCGAGGAGGTCCGCCAGACCACGGCGGAACTCAAGCGGTCGAAGCAATCGCTTGGCGTCGAGATGTTGATGCAGGCGGCCGAATACGTCCCGCCGAGATTCATGGCGTGGGGGGCGCGTGTTGCCGCGGGTCCGGTCAACATGATCGTGACCAACGTGCCAGGGCCGCAGTTTCCCCTCTACACGCTGGGGGCGAAGCTCGTGGAAATGAATCCGCTGGTTCCGCTACTGGACGGCACCGGCCTCGGGATTGCCCTGTTCAGCTACGACGGAAAACTCCACGTCGGTTTGAACGCAGAATACGATCTCGTCCCCGACCTGAGCGCCTTCACGGCACTCTTCGCACAATCCTTCATGGCCATCGCGGACGCGACCCGGATCGAGGCGGAGCAGCGACCGCCCGTGACGTTGTCCGTGGCTTGACGTGAGTTCGGGGCGATGGGGTTCCGCGTCCCGGGGGCGTGACACGCGCACCGACTAGGGTTCGGTGTCGAGAGCAGCGCGCACCGTCCGGAGGACTTCATCTCGAGAGCAGGGTTTGCGAAGAACGGATCGCAACCCCCGTCGTTCGAGGTTCCGGATCTCGGCCCCCGCGAGATTTCCACTCATGAGGATCGCCGGAAAATCGGGCGAAATGTTCTGGATCGAGTCGAATACTTCGACTCCATCGCGCCGCGGCATTCGGTAGTCGAGAAGGGCCAGGTCGATCGAGTTTGAATGTTTTTGGTAGAAGTCGATGGCCTCTTGGCCATCTCCGCAGACGATCACGCGGAAGCCCGCTTCGCGAAGTTGGGCGGCGATCAATTGCGCGACGAGCGGTTCGTCCTCGGCCAGGAGGATGGTTTCATTGCCGGTGGTATCTCCCCGGTCCGGGCGGGCTATGGGGGCGGGAGACACATCCGTGAGGGGCAGGTAGATGGAAACCGTCGTTCCTTCTTCCGGTCGGCTCTTCACCTCGAGTGCGCCGCCAACCTCGCGGGCATAGCTGTAGAAAAGGGAAAGGCCAAGACCCGTTCCCTTCCCGACGGGTTTCGTCGTGAAGAAAGGGTCGAAAATGTCATCGAGGATGCTGGCGTCGATTCCCTCTCCCGTGTCGGTGACTTCGATGCAGACGAAGCGGTCCGTCTCGAGGTGAAAGGACGCAAAGCGCGGAGTCGACGGATCGATGTTGTGCTCCGTCGTTCGGAACCGAAGTGTTCCACCGTGGGGCATGGCGTCGCGGGCGTTGACGGCCAGGTTCATCAACCCGCTCTCGAAACGTGCGAGGTCACCGATCGTAGCGGGGGTGGTCTCGCAAAGATCGCTTTCGACTCGAATCGACGATCCCAGGACGGAATCGAGCATGTCGATCAAGCGCCGAAGGCTCTGGTGAACATCGATGGGTCCCGACTCCGAGCCCTGCACGTGGCTGAAGTCAAGAAGTTGACGGGTGAGAGAAGCTCCCCGCTGGGCGGCCGTGTCGATCCAACTGAGAAATTCGGGCCCGGGGTTGGGTTCGGGGAGCGATTCGATTTCTCGCCTCAGCCGGTCACTCGCGCCGAGGATCGTCTGGAGAAGATTGTTGAAGTCGTGAGCGATTCCTCCGGCGAGTCGGCCAATCGCATCCATCTTTACAGATTGGCTCAACTGCTCGGTGAGTTCGCGCTGGCGCGTGACATCGCGCGCGAAACGGTAGTGCGATCCGGGCTCCCCGTCCGGGATGGCAATCAGAAAGATGTTTGCGTAGAAAGATGAACCGTCTTCACGAAGACCTCGGACGGTGACTTCCTGTCGAGCCTGCGTCGCGAGGGACGCCACCGCACGTTGGAGTTCGTCCCGGTCCTGTTCGAGGATCCAGTCGTTGGCTTGCGCGCCCACCAGGGTCGCGGTTTCGGCGGCGTGCATGGCCGCGAAGGCCGAATTGACGGTCAGGAGCCGGCCGTCGCCATCGATCCGCGCGATCCCCTCGATGGCTTCCTCGAGGGCTCGGGCCTTGGCTGCGTCGGCGGCGCGGGCGGCATGCAGTCGGTTGGACGAAGAGACGAAAGACTTCGCGGCGACCGCGCCGATGACGGCCGAGAAGCCGATGACCGCCACCAGGTTGAGCCAAGCCGGAAGCGTGTCGATCGGGGCCGCGGGTTCGGGAAGGTGGCCCAGGCTCTCAAGGGCGAAGAGTCCCGTCATGACGGCAATGCCTGCAACGCCCATGACGATGGCGATGCGATGCCCGAGAAAGATCCCCGCGAGAAGTGGAACCAGGAGAAACCAGACTGTGAAAAGAGCGGAGGTGCCACCCTGGTAGTAGGCGGGAACGATGATGAGGCTGGCCACCGCGACCAGGACGATCAACGCACCGGGGGCTGTCGATTGCGTAGCCCGGATGATGAAGGGGACGGAAAGAAATCCCACCAATCCGATCCAGAAGGCGAACTGCATTGCGGGGGCGACGGTCTGGTCGGTGGCGAAGATGTACACGAACTCGAGCGACAGCAACGCCGCGGCGATCAAGGAGACGGCATTGAGGACGCGCCGCTGTGCCGATTCGTCGAAAATTCCCTGAAGAGGCTGGGTGAGCCAGTCGCTCCTCCGCGCGGTGAAGTCGCGGTCAAACGGCTGTTGCTGGGCCGAAGTGGCCGCTCGAATGTTTTCCGGGGACTGGTTCACAAGCGCTGTCGCACGTCGGGGGAAACGTGTCCTTGGATGTTCTGGAGTGGTTTTCGACCCTTTCGTTCGATTCCACCGCCCGCGAAGAGTGAAAAGTATGGCATGGATCGGACGCCCCGCGATCGGTGCTCGACGGGGGGACGTCTCCTTGTTCCTGGGGATCTGGTCAGCAAGGGGAATGCCCTAGGTACGGGGCGCGGGGCGGGCGCCACTGCGAGATGCAGGGTGCGACCGCCTCGCCCGGGCTGCATTCAGGGCGAATCCCGCGGCGCCCAGTGCCAGAACGCTCGCCACGAGCCCTCCTGGCCCCAGGGAGGGGATGCTGCTGCTGCTCGCGGTGAAGATGCGGATGTCGTCGTAGTAGGCGACGCGAAGATCGACGTCCGTGGGCCAGTTCCACTTGTAGAGGCCGATCTTGGAGTTCGGCCCCTCTTCGTCGTGGAACGCATTGGGTCCCTCGTAGGTGGCGATCTCGACCCCGTCTTTCAAAACCCGAACGTGCCCGTCGCCACCGGGGTTCCAATCCCAGGTCACCTCGAAGCGCCAGTCGACCCACTCACCGAGATCCGCCGAGGCATCGGTTGCTTCGAGCACGGTCACCGTGGTGACACTGCTCATGTCGGGCGGCGTGACGGGCTGGTCGTCCCAGTGCGCGACGATGTGCCAGGCGGGAAGAAACGTTTCGGAGCCGGGAGGCGATTCCAGATAGGTCATGCGCAGCGCCAGCGGGGGTGAGCGGTTTGGCTCGATTGCGACTCCGAACTCGTCGCGATCGGGCATGCCGTGCCACTGGGCGACGATTTCCGGGGCGTCGGGTTCCCAGTCGGCGGGGAGTTGGATGCTGAGTTCGTAGACGTGGGGAACGCCAAAGGGGGCGCGGTAGGAGAGTTCTCCTGGATCGGGTCGCGGGCGGAGTTCGCTCCGGTGCTTGCCGCCCGGATCCACGGGGTCGGTTTTCGCGAGCTTCATGCGCAGCGCGTAGTCGCCGCTGCGAACCGGCCCGCCGCCGGCACTGACTACCGTGGCTCCCTCCACCACGTCGTAGACCTGGGGGTTCCACAGCGTCAACTCGATCGCTCCGCTCTCGAAACCGTTCTGAAAGACCAGTTCGGTGGCGTGAGCCGGGGAGAGAGCCGATGTGCAAGTAACCAGCATGAACAGGGAGCAGAAAAAACGGCCCATATCACCGGAAAGATTAGAGGATGGGCGATAAAGCGCCCATCGCGGGCCCGTTGCGGGCGGAGGTGTCGGTTCTGCTCGGTTTTGCGACAATGGAACACGTAGACCCGTTGAGATGCGCTGGAGGGACACTGGATGTTGGCTGAACGGTTTTGTGGCGGGAAGGTTCGCGAAAGCGGCGCCCGATTGAGGCCGGGGCTGTGGCTCTTGTGCAGCGTGTTCTTGCTCGCCGCTCCCGTGGCGGCTCATGACGCGAGTTCGCCCATCGACGGAGACGCCATCTCGATCGATACCGGCGGGTCTTCCTCGGGCTGGAGCTTTCATTTTGACGTCAGTGGCGAGAGCGGTATCGGCCTCGGACACGATCCCGCGACCGATGGCTTTTCGCTGTTGGTACGCGGCACCGGCGATGCCAGTGGCACCGATTCGGGCCGCACCTCGCGGATCGAACTCGATTCGAACTTCTGGTCGGCTACGACCGGTCCAGCAGGCTTTGCCTATAGCGATGCCACCGGGAGCCGCGGCGGTGTTACCGCGGTCACCCTGCAGAGCGGCGCGGTCAGCATCGATGCCGCCGGCTCCAATTGGGAGTGGGATATCGGTGGCGACCAGGAGGCGGTTTGGGTCCAGTTCTGGATCGAAGAAGAATCCTTCTGCGCGAATTTTTCCTCGGTCACCGGCGCCTCGATCGACGAGAACGCGGCGAACCACTTCGAGGCCACGGGTGCGAGTGCGCCGGGCGACTGCCCGAGTCCGGTGTGTGGCAATGGAATCCACGAACTCGGAGAGGAATGCGACGACGGAGATTTCGACGAGACCGACGGTTGCACCAGCACCTGCGCGATCGCCGCCTGCGTCGGGACCGACTACGACAGCACCTGGGCCGCCATCCAGGGGACGATCATGACCCCTTACAATTGCCTGTTCTGCCACGGCGAGGTGCCCGCCTCGAATTCCCTGGACCTACGGGATTCGGTGGCCTACGCCAACCTCGTGAACGTCGCCTCCGACAATTTCTTCAACGAGGATGACTACATCGAGCCCGGCGAACCTGTGGCTAGCTTCTTCTACCAGAAACTCGCGGCGATCACGAACGGGTCGACGCTGCCCTCGGGCGAGGGCAACGGCATGCCGCCGATTGGTCCCGGTCTCACCAGCGATCACCTCGAGGCCGTAGAGAAGTGGATTCGCGGGGGGGCCCCCGAGACGGGCGTCGTGGAGGGTACCGCCGACCTGCTCGCAACCTGCCTGCCCCCGCCGACGCCGCTCACCATCGATCCGCCCGCGGCACCGCCCGAGGGGGTCGGCGTGCAATTTCGCCAGACGCCATGGCCGCTCCCCGCCAATAGCGAAGACGAAATCTGCATGGCGACCTACTACGACCTGACCCAGGACCCCGACCTGGTTCCGGCAGAATTCCAGTTCGATTGTCCGGGAGCCTTCGGCGCGAACAATCCCTCGGACAAGTGCTTCTACTACCACCGCCAGGTCTTGAGGCAAGATCCGCAGTCGCACCACAGCATCATCCACATCTACACCGGCGACTACGCGGTGGGCTACACCGGATCCGGCGGGCGCCAGTTCGGCCCCTTCACCTACAAGGCGGGTGCCAGCGAAGGGTCGTCGTGCGACCCCAAAGCCATCGATCCCGCGCTCGGCTACAACCCCGATTGCAGCGGGAAGGTCGTGAGCACGATCGCCTGCCTCTCGGCCGGTGCGCTCGCAGAATACGGCCCGCCCGACTACAACAACAACATCACAGCGCCGACTTTCGGGGGTTCCCAGGAGCCCTACAACGAGACCGATTTTGCCGACGGAGTCTATTCGGTGCTCCCGATGCAGGGTGTGATCAGTTGGAACGGTCACG
>JAZAOF010000058.1:0-17325 GCA_036228265.1 Myxococcota bacterium
GACGCCGCGGTCAAGGGGTCTCGAGGCGATAGAGCCAGCGTTGACGCGCGAACGAAATCGTGAGCCACGCGGCCCGGGAGACGTGATCGAAAACGATCGCGACCCAGATCCAGACTACCGATGTCTCCCACCAGATCGCGCACGCCAGTGCCAGCGGAACCCGGAACAACCAGTTGCCGACGGTCGCGGCCACGAGGGGCGTCCAGGTGTCGCCAGCACCGCGATGGGCGCCGCCCAGCGTGAAGTGGAGTTGCAGGAAGGGCTGGGCCAGGGCGAGCGTCAGCATGAAGGGCCCGAGGGCGTCGACGACCACCGGGTCGTCGGTGAACAGTTCGGCCAGGGGAGTGCGATTGACGGCGAAGACAACGCCCAGGATGACGGAGGTTCCGAGGGCGAGCCCAGCGCTTCGCCACCCGATTCGTACGGCTTCGCGAGGCTTTCCTGCACCCAGGTTCTGGCCGATGAGCGTCGCGCAGGATTGGGCGTAACCGGTGCCCGGGATCCACGAGAATGAGAGCAGGGCGACCCCGACCGTGTACGCGGCGACCGCGACGGTTCCGTAGTAGTGGCCCAGCACCCAGAAGTAGATGAGCATCGCCCCGTTCATCACGAGACGTTCGGCGATACTGGGAATCGCGATGCGCACGATTTCGCCGCGGAACGTCCGGGCTCCCTTCCAGTCGCGCCACCGCAGCGCCACCGGGGAATCCCGGTGGGCCTTTGCGATGAACCCCAGCAGAAGCGCGACCGCGACAACCTGGGACACGACGGTGGCGAGGCCAGCTCCGACCAGTTCGAGACGCGGGAATCCCCAGTTGCCGAAGATCAGCAGCCAGTTCACGCCGAGCTTGGAGACGGTGACGAAGATGGCCACTGCCAGCGGGGTGCGCATGTTCCGGTTGGCGCGTAAAGCGCTCTCGGCCAGCAGGGCCACCGCCATCAGGACCGACGACCCGAGGATGAGGTTCAGGTAGGGGACCGCTGCGGCGGTCACCTCGGGTGTGGCCCCGAGCCAGGTGAGTGCCCACGGGCCTCCGAGCCACATCAATACCGTGAACACGACGGCGGTGACGAGGGCGACCTCGAGAGACGCCGCCATGATTCCCCGTGCCCGAGCGGGATCCCCCGCGCCAATGGCCCGGGCCATGAGAGCGACGCAGGCGAGGCCCACGGCAAAGAGGGTGGACTGGATCAAGAAGAAGAACTGCGTGGCAAACCCGACCGCCGCCAGCGGAACCGCGGAGTCCTCGCCGCCCAGTCGTCCGACCATCGCCCGGTCGATCAGGCCGGCCGCCGAGATGAGGACCTGGGAGAGCATCACGGGCCAGGAGAGGATCAGGATTTCGCGGGTGCGCGAGCCCGCCCCGAGGAAGCGGCGCGGAATTTCGCCCGGTGCGCTGACGGTGGCCTGGGCCGCGAGAGTTGTCGAGGGGAGGCTCGGTCCGCCCTCGGGATCGCCGAGTTCTTCGATCTCGCGTTCGACCGCGAGGCTGGCTTCCTCGATTTCTCGCTCGCGCGAGTTGCTGGGGGGGTCGGTCATGGGGCGCGCAGGCTAACTGATTCCCGAGTTCGTAGGGGGTCGGCTAGGCGCGGAGTTCGGTGGGAAGCTTGAAACTCATGGTCTCGTCGATCTCGTGGATTGAGTCGATCTGGGTGTCGGCGCCAGCGAGTTCCTTCAGCCGTTCGACGAGTTGCTCGACCAGGAACTCCGGGGTGGACGCCCCGGCGGTGACCCCGACGCAGGTCACGCCGGCGAGCCAGGCCGGGTCGAGATCTTCGGCGCTCTGCAGTAGGAAACTCGTGACGCTGCGACGCGCAGCGACTTCCACCAACCGGTTGCTGTTGGACGATGCGGGCGCGCCCACGACGAGGATCAGTTGCGCTTCCTTGCACAGCGTGGCCACGGCGTCCTGTCGGTTCTGGGTGGCGTAGCAGATGTCGTCCCGCTTGGGCAGGCGAATGTGCGGGAAGCGGTGGCCCAGGGCTTCGAGAATTTCGCGCGTGTCGTCCACGGACAAGGTCGTCTGGGTGACACACGCCAGTCGCTCGGGATTTTCAACCGAGAGCCGGGTGACGTCTTCGCAGGTTTCGACCAGGTGGATCCGCCCCGGGGCGTGCCCCATCGTTCCCTCCACCTCGACGTGGCCCGCATGGCCCACCATGACGATCTCGAAGTCTTCTTCGACCAGGCGCATGACTTCGTTGTGAACCTTGGTTACGAGGGGACAGGTCGCGTCGAGCGTTTTCAGTTCCTGGTCCTGCGCGGCGGCGCGGACCTCGGGCGAAACGCCGTGGGCACTGAAGACCAGTTTTTCTCCCCGGGGAGCCTCTTTGGGGTCTTCGATGAACACGGCGCCCTTTTCCCGGAGGTCGGCCACGACATGATCGTTGTGCACGATTTCGTGGCGAACGTAAACCGGGGCGCCGTAGCGTTCGAGCGATCGCTCGACGATTTCGATGGCGCGGTCGACGCCGGCGCAGAAGCCTCGGGGGTTGGCGAGTAGGATCTTCACAGGGGGAGTCTAGCGCGCGCCCCTGCCCGGGGCGCGCCGGGTCCCGGACGGCGTTACACTCTCGCCTCCTTGGGAAGCTGCGCTGGCCGAAGGGAACCGCCCTCGTGCCTTCTGAACCCGATCCAAGGTACTCGTCACCGGGAGGAAGAGTTGCTCATGCCCGATCTCGAAACATTCCGGTCCGAAACCCGGGCCTGGCTCCAGGCGAATGCGCCGGCGAGTCTCGTCGGGGTGCCGGCGTCCGAACTCGAGGGAGTCTGGGGTGGTCGCAAGTGGAAATTTTCGAGCCCCGACCTCAAGACGTGGCTTGACGTCATGGCCGACAAGGGGTGGACGGCGCCGGATTGGCCGTCCGAGTACGGCGGCGGGGGGCTCTCTACCGAGGAATGCAAGGTGCTCCGCCAGGAGATGGCCGCACTGAAGTTGCCGCCGCCGCTCATTGGCTTTGGCCTTTCGATGATCGGTCCCATGCTCGTTCGCTACGGCACCGAGGCGCAGAAGCAGGAGCACCTGCCCAAGATCTGTCGCGGGGAAATTCGCTGGTGCCAGGGATACTCGGAGCCCGGGGCGGGTTCCGATCTCGCTTCGCTTCAGACCCGGGCCGAGCGCGACGGAGAGGAGTTCCTCATCAACGGGCAGAAGATCTGGACTTCGTACGCCGACGAGTCCGATTGGATCTTTGCCCTGGTTCGAACCGATACCGAGGTCAAGAAGCAAGAAGGGATCACCTTCATCCTTATCGACATGGACGACCCGGGAGTGAGTGTTCGGCCGATTCTCCTGATCAGTGGGAAGTCGCCGTTCTGCGAGACCTTTTTCGACGACGTCCGTGTTCCCGTTTCGAACGTCATCAGCGAGATCAATAACGGCTGGACCGTGGCCAAGGCGCTGTTGGGGCACGAGCGCAGCATGATCGCCGGAGCGTTCGGCGGTGGGGCTCCGTCGGACAAGAAGAGTGGGAGCCGCCTGGCGGAGATGGCCCGGCACTACCTCGGAGAAGAGGGGGAGCGCATCGCCGACCCCGTGGCCCGGGACAAGGTCGCCGGGTTGGAGATGGCGACGAAGGCTTTCGGACTCACCGTTCAGCGCTCACGGGATGCGGCGAAGGCGGGTCACCAGCCGGGTCCCGAGAGTTCGCTCTTCAAGATTTTTGCCACGGAGTTGAACCAGCAGCGCCATGAGCTCATGGTTCAATTGATGGGCCCCCAGGGCCTCGGCTGGGAAGGGCCGGGGTTCGAGGAGGACGAGATGGATCTCACCCGGGAGTGGCTTCGCTCGCGCGGAAATACCATCGAAGGCGGTACCTCCGAGGTGCAGTTGAACATCATCGCGAAGCATGTGCTCGGACTGCCGGACTAACGGCAGGACGGAATCGACCGCGGAGGCTAGACAGAACATGGAGTTGGTGCTTTCAGAAGACCAGGAACTGATCGCCAAGACGGCGCGGGACTTCGTTGCCGAGCGGGCGCCACTTTCGCGAACCCGGGAGCTCCGGGATGCGGGGGAGGAGGGCGCGGGCTTTTCCGACTCCCTCTGGAAGGAAATGGCGGAGATGGGCTGGGTTGGGATTTCCCTTCCCGAGTCGGTCGGAGGCGGAGGCATGGGCTACGCCGAGATGGTGCTCGTGATGGAGGCTCTCGGGCGAACGCTCGCCCCCGAACCTTTTCTCGCGGCGGTGCTTTCCGGCGAAGCGCTGTCGTTGGGTGGCGATGCCGCCCAGCAGGAAAAATGGCTGACGCCTCTCGCGGCGGGGGAGAGCCTCGTGTCCCTGGCGTTCGAAGAGGCGGGGGCCCGGTGGAACCGGCAGCACGTGGCCACCCGGGCCGAGGCCAGCGGGGAGGGCTTTCGAATTCGCGGCGAAAAGATCGGTGTTCTCGACGGTCACGCCGCCGAGGCTTTTGTCGTGTCCGCGCGAACTTCCGGCGACGTCCAGGACGCGGGCGGCATCGACCTGTTCGTGGTGCCGGCCGATGCTCCGGGCGTTTCTCGGCAACGCCAGATCCGCGTGGACTCGCGCGGGTCCGCACTGGTCTCCTTCGACGTCGAGGTGCCCGGCGAGGCACGCATTGGAGGGGGCGGAACCGGCGGTGAACTCCTCGATCGGGTGCTCGATCGGGCCACCGTGGCGTTGTGCGGCGAAATGCTCGGTGGGATGCAACAGGCCCTGGAAATGACCTTGGATTACATGAAGGAGCGAGAGCAATTCGGCGTACGGATCGGGAGTTTTCAGGCGCTGAAGCATCGAGCGGCGCGTCTCTTTATCGACGTCGAACTCGCTCGGTCCACGGTGATGGCGGCGGCACGAGCGGTCGACGAAGGCGTTGGCGAGGCGGCCGCGCTGGTGTCGCTTGCGAAAGCCCAATGCTCTGAAGCCTATGTTCACGTGGCCGACGAGGCGGTCCAGATTTACGGCGGGGTCGGGATGACGGACGAGTACGACATCGGCTTTTTCATGAAGCGCGCCCGGGCGGCGGAGTTGACCTTTGGAGATGGCACCTGGCACCGGGATCGCTGGGCCCGGTGCTCGGGGTACTGATTGCTGACGGCCACCGAGCGTTTGCTGCGGGCTTGCCGGGGAGAAGCGGTCGACCGCCCGCCGGTCTGGCTGATGCGCCAGGCGGGACGGTATCTCCCGGAGTACCGCAGGGTGCGGGAGGGAATCGCCTTTCTCGACATGTGCCGCGACGTCGATCGGGCCGTCGAGGTTTCGCTCCAGCCCATCGACCTGGTCGGTAGCGAAGCGGTCATCTTCTTTTCCGACATTTTCGTGCCGATCCCCGGGATGGGCGTGGACGTGGATTTTGCCCCGGGCCCGGTGATCGCCGAGCCCATTCGTACGCGGGCCCAGGTCGACGCGCTGCGAAACCCCGATCCGCGGGAGAGCACGCCCTTCGTCTACGAGATCCTGCGCACGCTGCGGGCCGAACTCGACGAGCGGGGGATTCCATTGCTCGGCTTCGCAGGGGCTCCCTTCACCCTGGCGGCGTATCTCGTCGAGGGGTCGGGATCGCGGGACTTCTCTGTCTTGAAAAAGGCCCTCTACCGCGAAGAGGCCATGATGCGTGCGCTTCTCGATCACCTGGCCGAGGGCGTGATCGCCTACCTGGCGGCCCAGGTTGAAGCCGGAGCACAGGCGCTGCAACTCTTCGATACCTGGGCGGGGCTGCTGTCCAGGGAGGACTACGCCCAGTGGGTCCAGCCCCTGCACCAGCGAATTGCCGAGGCGCTCCGGGAGACCGGAGCTCCGCTCATTCTCTACGTGAACCAGGGCTCCCATGTAACTGATTTCATGGCGGAAACGGGTTTCGACGTGGTCTCTCTCGACTGGCGGGTCGATCTCGCAAAGGCGGCGCGGGAATTTGGTCAGCGCGTGAGCCTGCAGGGAAATCTCGATCCGTGTGCGCTGGCCGCTCCCGAGACGGAGGTCGCGCGGTCCGTGGAGGCGCTGGCGGTCGCGGGGCGAGGCGCCCGGGGACACATCTTGAATCTCGGGCACGGGTGTCTTCCAAACACCCCCGTCGAGGGGGTCCGGGCGTTCACGGCGGCCGCCCGTGGACTCGCGCGGTGAAACAGGCGTGAGCGCCGACGTTCGAACGGGCGTAGTCGTGGTGGGTGCGGGAATGGCGGGTCTCGGTGCCGCTCTTGAACTCGAACGCGCGGGGCACGACGTGGTCGTTCTGGATGACCGACCGGACCCGGGCGGGGTCATCCAGACGGATTCGATTCGCGGCTACCGGGTCGAGCGCGGAGCCAACACCTGTCGCATCCCAGCCGGGTTTCACCAGCTGCTGGAGGATTACGGCCTGGATTCGATCCCCCAGCAGGCCGCGCCCGAAGGGCAGTCTCGGTGGCTTTACGTCGATGAGAAACTCCAGTCGGTTCCGCTCGGCTTCGCCAGCCTTCTCCGAACGGATTTGTTGACGAGCGCCGGAAAACGCCGGCTGCTTCGCGAACCCTTCGTGGAGCGAGGGGACGGCTCCAAGGAGTCGGTATCGGCCTTCATCGACCGTCGCCTGGGGCCCGAAGTTACGAGGAATCTCGTCGGGGCCTTCCTGACAGGAGTCTACGCGGGTGACCCGGACCAACTCGGCGCCGCGGCCGTATTCCCCGGGCTGGTCGAAGCGGAACAGCGGAGCGGATCGATCCTGCTGGGATCGTTGACGGGCTGGCTCCGGGGTCGGATTTCGGGAGAGACCTCTGGGCGACCGGGTTCGTGGTCCGGTGCCGGGGGAATGTCGACCCTGGTCCACTCGCTGGCGAAGTCTCTCGCGATTCCGACGCGGCAGGAAATCTGCGTCCGGGGGGTGTTCCGTGATGGAGCCGAATGGCGAATCGAGGCCAGCGGGCCCGACGGCGATTTCTCGTTGAGCAGCGCGGCGGTCGTCTTGGCGATGCCCGCGCACCAGGCGGCGCCCCTGCTGCGGGACGTCGACGCGGAACTGGCTCGACACCTGGACGAAATCGTGTACTCGCCGATTGCGTCGCTGGCGTTCGGGATCGATCCCCAGGGCGTTCGCGAGCCGAACGATGGGTTTGGCTTTCTCGCGCCCCGAGTGTCGAAGCTGGGGCTCCTGGGCTGCCTGTACATGAGCCGATTGTTTCCCGATCGGGCCCCTCCCGGGTTCGAATTGTTGCACTGCATGGCGGGCGGAGCCGCTTGGCCCGAAGCGCTCGATTTGCCCGACGACCTGCTTCGAAAGCGAATCGTCGGTGAACTCGACCGGGTGCTCGGGCTTCGGGTCGAACCGGAGTTGCTCCGCCTCGGGCGCTGGCCCAAGGCGGTGGCCCAGCCGGGGGTCGATCACGTGGCTCGCGTCTCCGAAATTCGTCGTCGTGTGGCCGCGCTCGGGGGGCTCGGCCTGGCAGGGGCTTACCTGGCGGGCGTTTCCGTGGCGGACGCGCTGCTCTCGGGCGAGGCCGAAGCCCGGACCATTTCGGCGACCCGGTCGACCCATTCCGGCTGAGCGTTCGGACAGGGGGCGAGTCCGAGGACTTCGCCGCCGGCGTTCTTCCATTGCGCGCGACCGCGCATCCCGATCTCCTCGAGTGTCTCGAGATTGTCGGAGACAAAGGCGGGGCAGAGCACGACCAATCGCCGGGTCCCCTGGGCAGGCAGTTCGTCCAGAACGTGGTCGGTAAACGGTCGGAGCCACGGAACCTTCGTCAAGCGAGACTGGAAAGCGACGGACCACGATCCGGGGGCCAGGCCGAGTTCCGCGGCCACCCTCCGAGCGTGCTCGAACGACTGCGCCCGGTAACAGTCGCGGTTGGGTTCGCGGATTCGGTCGCAGCAGTCTTCTGAAACTCCGCAGACAAGCCCCGACGCATCCGTGGCCGTCACCTGGCTCTCCGGGAGGCCGTGAAAACTGAAAAGAACGTGTTCCGGTTGGACTTCGTCGAGGGTGGGCCGGGCGGCGCGGGCGACGGCCTGGATCCACCCGGGGTCGTCGTAGAAAACAGGGACGGTTGTCGTTTCGGGGTGAAAATCCAGCCGGTCGAAGAGTTCCTCGATCCGAAGTGCGATGGAAGAGTGGTTGGCCGTGGCGAAGAGTGGAAACAGCGGCACGACGACGAGGCGGTTGACCCCGCCGGACTGCATTCGTTCCAGGACCTCGTCCAGGCTCGGCTTTCCGTAACGCATCGCGAGTTCGACGTGAAAGTCGTTGCCCAGGGCGTCGGCGACTCCCTGGGCGAATTCGCGGCTGTGGACCAGGAGCGGGGAGCCTTGGGACGTCCAGACCTTTCGGTAGGCCGCGGCCGTCTTGCGCGGTCGGGTCGGAAGGATGACCAGGTTGAGGAGCAACCAGCGCGCCACGGCGGGCATCGTCAGGACAAAGGGGTCGCTCAGGAATTCCCGGAGATAGCGCCGCACGGGCCCGGTTTCAGGAGCGTCCGGGCTTCCGAGATTGACGAGAAGGACGCCGGTTCGAGCGGGGCAAGCAGTCACGTTTTCGACGAGAGCTCCAGGGGTAAGGGGCGTCGGGTCGCCCCGGATCATCGGTGGGTGTCGGAGTTTCCCAACCTTCGAGTGAAATCGCGCAATCCGCCCAGCCAAAAAGAGAGTGCGATGTAGTACACAGGGTACAGGAGCGAGAGCTGCGGGAGAGAATACGACCGGCTCCACCCCGGTGCCCAGATGCAAACCGCCAACAACAAGCCCCACGCGAGCCCGAGGCCGTTGGTGGTTCGCTTGAGGATGCTGACGCGGCTCGGGTAGACGTACTTGATCGGCACGAAGATCGCGATGGAGAGGCCGAGGGTCCACAGCGTTCCCGCCAGGTCCGTGAGGTCGAAAAGCCAGGCGTAGATCGCCACGACGTTCCAGTAGGACGGCCAGCCGCGGAAGAAGTTGTCGGGGGTCTTGGCTTCCTCCTGGCTGAACCCGTAGGCGCTGGCAAGGACAGGAATGCACGCCCAGACCCAGGAGGTGAGGGGGCCCGTCGCCACCATGAAAACCACCGGGACCACGACGAAGTTCAGGAAATCGACGATGTCATCGAGTCGTCGGCCGTCGACCCGGGGAACCCACTCCTTGACGTCGAGGGCTCGGGCGAGAGTTCCGTCGATGGAGTCGATGGCCAGGGCGAGCATCATCAGGAGTGCGGCGGTCCGAAAATCCCCGGCGAGGATCTCGACGAGCGAGATCATCCCGATGACCGCTCCGCTGGCGGTAAGCAGGTGAACCGCCCAGGCGAGGGTTCGTCGCACGGGCGGCTTTTCGGTGCGGACGTGGAGGTTCATCCGGTCCCATCGGCGGGGGTTGGACACGGACGGAAGATACCAGAGCCGCTATGCTGCGGAGCGAAAAGGGATTCCGTGCCGAGAGGGGCGGGAGCCCCGAAATGAACCACCGTTTGAGATCGACGTCGCCCGGGTCCGGGTGGGAAGCCTTTCCCGGCTCGTTCGGCCGAAGGGGTTCCGGGGCTGGGCAAGGGAGAGAGGGATCGTGGTCCGAGTAGAGTTGCCCGAACTTGGCGAGAGCGTTCTCGAAGGAACGGTTTCCCAGTGGCTCGTGCGCGAGGGCGACCGCGTGGACGTGGACCAGCCGCTGGTCGAGGTGACCACCGACAAGGTCGATGCCGAAATTCCTTCCCCGGTCGCCGGCGTCGTCACCCAGATCCTGGTTGCCGAGGGAGAGACGGTTCCGGTGGGAGAGGCGCTGGTGGTTGTCGACTCGTCCGCCGATGCCAGCGCCAACGGGGCCGATGCGAGCGCCGACAGGGTCGAGGATCCGGCGCAGCCCGAGACGGCTTCCGGCGAGGGCCCGCTTCCGGCGGGCGAGGTGCCGCCGCCGACACCCGTCGCCCGTCGAGTGGCCGCAGAGACGTCGGTGGATCTCGACCGGGTCCAGGGAACCGGCAGCGCCGGGCGGGTCACCAAGGCCGATGTCCTCCGCCATGCGAAGGGTCCGGAGGATTCGGACGAGTCGAACCCGCCGGAGGAAGTGCCGATGTCCAGGGCGGTGGCCTCGTCGCCCCCGGAACCACGGGGTCGACGTCCCCAGCCGGCCTATGCGCAGTACACGCTGCAACCGGGAGACGAGGTCGTTCCCCTCTCGCCCCAACGCCGCTTGATCGCGGAGCACATGGTGTATTCGAAGCACACGAGTCCCCACGTGGGGACCGTTGCGGAGGTCGATTTTTCGGCCGTGGCCCGTCTGCGCGGCGCGAACAAGGACGCGTTTCAGCAAGCGCACGGCATCGCGCTGACCTACTTGCCCTTCGTGGTCCACGCGGTCGTACGCGCGCTTCGCGAATTTCCTCGCCTGAATGCTTCTCTCCTCGACGACCACATCGTCGAGAAGAAGGCGATTCATATCGGGGTCGCGGTGGAAACGGAAAAGGGGCTCGTGGCGCCCGTCGTTCGCGATGCGGACCGACTGTCGTTGGCCGGGACCGCGATGGCCATGGAGGACCTCTCTTCGCGAGCCCGGTCGCGAAAGCTGTCGGCCGACGAACTGAGAGGGGGCACGTTCACCGTGTCGAACCCCGGGCGTCGGGGGAATCTCTACGGTTTTGCCATCATCAACCAGCCCCAGGTCGGGATCCTGCGCATGGGCGAGATCGTGAAGCGGCCCGTTGTGCGTACGATCGAGGGCGATGATGCGCTGGTGATTCGCCCGATGATGATGCTGGCGCTGTCCTACGACCATCGCGTGGTGGACGGAGCGCCGGCCAACGGTTTCCTCTACCGCATTCGGGAACTCCTGGAAGCTTCGGAATTCGACCTCTGAGGGTCGCCAGCGAGCCGGTTGAAGGTTTCCGCGAGGATCCATGTCGCCCGGGGCGCGACGGTTCAGCACTCGGGATCGAGTGGCTCGGGTGCATGGCGTTTGACGATGCACGGGTTCTGCAAGAAGAAACCGTTCGTCAACGGCGGGCCGGGATGTGCGGCGACCGCCTCCTCCTCGTGGAACACCCGCCGGTGGTCACCCTCGGGCGTGGGTCCCACGCCGAGAACATCCGGCTCCGTCCGGAGGAGTTGGCCGCGCGCGGCATCGATTGCTTCCAGGTCGCCCGCGGCGGGGATGTCACGTATCACGCCCCTGGGCAGTTGGTGGGTTACCTGGTGGTCGACCTCGCGGCGCGTTCTCGTCCGGACGTTGGGCGTTTTCTTCGTGGAATCGAAGGGGCCCTGATCGCGGCGCTCTCGGATCTCGGTGTTCCGGCGCGGCGAGTTCCGGGACGAACCGGCGTCTTCGCCGGGTCCGAGGGCTCGCCGGGCCGGGACCGCAAGATCGCCTCCATCGGGATCGGTCTCCGGGGCTGGGTCAGTTGGCACGGTTTTGCGCTCAACGTGGGGGTCGACCTGGCCGGTTTCGATTGCATCGTTCCTTGCGGCCTGGCGGACGTCCAGATGACCTCGGTCGAGGTGGAGCGGAAGAGAAACGGGGAGTTCCCGGAACCGGATCTCGAGATTCGCTGCCGCTTGCGCGTGGCGGATTCGTTTCGCCGGTGGCTCGGGGAGGACCCCGCGTGAGACCGGCCGGCCCGCCGCCGCTTCGGCCGTTCGGGCTCGTACTCCACTTCGATGGGACCTGGGCCCACGAGGGGGAGCCGGTGCGCAACCGGAAGCTGCGGGAACTCTTCGATCGCTCGGTGCGTTACCTGCCGGACGAGCGAAAATTCGTCGTCCAGGTCAAGCACTTTCGGGGCGAGATCGAGGTCGAAGAGGCCCCCTTCTTCGTTCTGGAGGTGGACTTCGCCAGTGGCTCTGTTCGACTGTCGGACGGAGCCTGGGCCGAATTCCGGCCCGAGACGTTGACTCCTTCTCCCATCGACGGGGCCTTGCTCTGCCGGGTCAAGCACGATCTCGTTCCCGGGGGACTCTCGGCGCGGTTTCGGCACGCCGCCCAGGCGGAACTGCTCCTCGGGGTAGAGGAGGGGGAGGAAGGCTATGGGGTGCGTCTTTCGGGAAAGGTTCAAAAGCTTCCCGAAGGACTCCTGGTTTGACGCGACCGGTTGTGCGCGTTAACCCACCGGGCGGCGGCGGCGTAGCCAAGTGGTAAGGCACGGGCCTGCAAAGCCTTGATCCCCGGTTCGAATCCGGGCGCCGCCTCCATCGTCGTCGTTCGGGAGGCGCCCCTCAGCCGGCGGGTTCGAGGGGGTGGAGCGGCGCGTTCCCGCTTCCCTCGTCGCGAATGCGCAGGGCGAGGTCCAGGCGGGCCGCCGCCTGGATCAGGCCAAGGTGGCTGAAGGCTTGGGGAAAATTGCCCAGTGCCGTCTGGCTTCCAGCGGCAATCTCCTCGGCGAGCAAGCCGACGTGATTGGCGGCGCCTACGTGGGTCTGCATGACTTCGAGCGCCGAATCGAGGCGCCCCGAAAGAGCCAGTGCCTCGGCCAGCCAGAATCCGCAGAGGACGAAGCAGCCCTCATCGGCGTCGATGCCGTCGTCGATGCGGTAGCGGCGGAGAAAGGGACCCTCTCCCAGTTCCGCGACGACACGGTCGATCGTGCCGGTCAGGCGCGGGTCGTCCGGGGGCAAAAAGCCGTAGAGTGCGGCGGCCAGCAGCGCGGCATCGACTCCCCGGTGATCGTAGGACTCGACGAAACTGCCCAGGCTCGCGTCGTAACCCCGGTCGAGAATCTCGTCGCGCAACGCATCCCGGGTCCGAAGCCACTGGGCCTGCTCGCGGTCGCCACCAAACAAGGGGGCAAGGCGCAAGGCGCGATCCAGGGCGACCCAGTTCATCAGCTTTGAATGGACGTGATGGCGGGGCTCACACCGGGGTTCCCAGATTCCGTGGTCGGGTTCGTGGCAGGTCTCGACGGCGCGGTTGACGAGGTGACGAATTTCCTGCCACAGGCGGAGAGAAATGACGCCGCCGGAACTTTCGTACACCCACGCGGCATCGAGGAGTGGCCCCGTGATGTCGTGCTGAACCTGGCTGGCTGCGGCGTTGCCGACGCGGACATTGCCACTGCCCGAGTGTCCCGCCAGGTGATCGAGGATCGTTTCACCCGCGGTGTCCTGTCCTTCGATCGAAACCATGAGGTCCAGGGTGTTGCGGCGGTTGACGCAGTCGCGAACGAAATGAAAGAATTCGAGCGCCTCGGTCCCGTAGCCGATGAGGTTCATGGCCCGGATGGCCATGGCACTGTCTCGGATCCACGAGAACCGGTAGTCCCAGTTGCGACTGCCATCGGCCGAGACGGGAAGGCTGGTGGTTGGCGCGGCGACCATGGCCCCGGTGGGCGCGTACTGCAACATCTTCAGGGTCAATGCCGACCGAAGCACGTCGTGCCGCCACGGGCCGTCGTAGCGAAGCCGGGATGCCCAACGACGCCAATGCCGCCGGGTTCGCCGGAGATATTCGAAGGGGCGGTGGCGAGCGGTGGGTTCCGGGCGCTTGGCCCCCCAGGCCAGGACCGCCCACACGCGCCGGCCACTGCGCAGGGGAAAGCGCGCTTCGACTCCTCCCGCGGCCCGGGGTTCGAAATGCGCTCCGGGCGTGATGGAAATCGACAGGCGTTCGCCCTGGGGACCGATTGCGATGGCTCCGTGTTCGGTGACCTCCACCTGGGTTGCGCCCCGGGCATAGTCGAAGCGCGGATCGAAGACGATCGAAATTTCGAGCGAACCGTCGCGCACTTCGATCATCCGGTGCACTTCGGAAAGGGAAGCCTGTCGATCCATGGTCCAGGGCATGAAGTCGGTGAGGACGGCGGTTCCCGCCCCTTCACGATGGAAGAGGGTCTGAACGACGTTGGTGTCGTCGTCGTAGGCCTGCTGGCTTGAGCCACCGTCCTGAACGGGCGCGATGCGGCAATGGCCTCCTCGTTCGGCGTCCAGGATCGCGCCGAAAACGCTGGGCGAGTCGAAATGCGGCAAGCACAACCAGTCGATGGTCCCGTCGACTCCGACGAGCGCACAGGTCGAACCGTCGCCGATCATGGCGTGGGCATCGAGTGCGAGAGGGCGTCCGTCCAGGGGAAATGTTCGAGACAATCTCAGGGACGAGGTGTAGAGATCCACGGGCGTATCCTGCGAGAAGAAAGGGACGAGATGGCTGGGACCCGTCGGTCAGGGGGTCGGCGTGTCCTTCGCGATGTCGTCCGCGGGGAACTCCAGTCGGCGGCCCTTCGGGTCAAAGATGGAAAATGACGCCCAGCCCATGCGTGCGAAAAAGAGTTGCGCGGAAACTCCGAGCACCCCCAGTCCGTAGCGGACCGAACGTCGGAAGTTGATGGACGAGGCTTCTTCAAAATAGGCTGCGGGACAGCTGACTTCGCCGATCCGATAGCCCGCGTGAATGATCTGCCCCAGCATCTGGTTGTCGAAAACGAAGTCGTCCGAGTTTTCGTTGAGGGCCAGAGAGGAAATCACCTCGGCCGAGAAAGCGCGGTATCCGGTGTGGTACTCCGAGAGTTTCGCTCCCGCCAGGAGGTTCTGGGTCAGCGTGAGGAAGCGGTTGGCCAGGTACTTGTACAGCGGCATGCCTCCATTTCGCGCGTTCCCTCCCAGGATCCGGGATCCGAGAACCACGTCGAAGGGGCCATCGCTGATCAGTCCGATCATCGCCGGAATCAATTTCGGTGTGTACTGGTAGTCCGGATGCAGCATGACCACGATATCCGCGCCCAGGCGGAGGGCTTCGGTGTAACACGTCTTCTGGTTCGCCCCGTACCCGCGGTTCTTTTCATGGACGAGCGTCCTCAGGCCAAGTCGCTCGGCCACCTCGACGGTTTCGTCCGGGCTCGCGTCATCCGTGACCACGACCTCGTCGACCATGTCTAGAGGAATCTCGCGGTACGTGCGCTCGATCGTTTTGGCCGCGTTGTAGGCGGGCATCACGACCACGATCTTCTTGCCGTGAAACAACAGGCACTCCCGGTCCGTGGAAAGAGAGTATAGACTGTGATGGTACGACGGCGCCCGGGTGGCGAAACGGGTAGACGCGGGCGACTTAAAATCGCCTGGCCATCGGCCGTGCAGGTTCGAGTCCTGCTCCGGGCACCACCTTCCCCCCGCCGTCAGCCCTCTTCCACGAGGGAGTGGCCGGGGCGGGGTTCCAGGGCTGCCCGAACCGCGTCCGTATCGAGAAGTTCGTCGAGGGTGTCCCGGTCGAGGAGCGTCGTGCGCTGGGCGTTGGCCCCTGCGCTGGCGTACTCCAGTCGGAAGATTTCGCGGGGATCGTTGAAGATCTGTCGTATTCGGAGGTCCTGGGCGTCCCCTGCGCTGAGTTGGGCGCGAAGGGAGTCGACGATTCGCCGGGCTCGGGCTTCGCCCGGCGCGAGCCGGTCCAGCACGTCGGGGGTCGATGTGCGGCGGCGCGTGATCTTGAATGAGCCCGGCGGTTGCATTGCCACCGAGCATACCCGCGCGCCCGCCCGGGCGCCGCTGCTCCTGTCGTTCCCCGCGCGCTAGAGTGCGGGTTCCGAGCACAGAGGCGAGCGCGTGACGGTCCAGAACCAGCGACTTCATGGAGTTCATTGCGCACTCGAGGCGCTCCGCGCGGGGCGACGAGAGATCCATCGCTTGAGAGTCCGGGCGGATCACAAGCGCTCGGAATTGGGCGAGGTGATTGCCCTGGCCGAATCCGCCGGTGTGCCGATTGCCGACCTCGACCCCGGAGGCCCGGTGCCGCGGGACGTCGGCCGGACGCAGGGCGTCGAACTCGAGGTGGGACCGATTCCCGAGTACCCCCTGGAGCAACTCCTATCCACGCCTCCCCGAGGGGAGCGTCGACGGCTCGTTCTGCTCGACCGCGTCGAAGACCCCCAGAACGTCGGCTCGATCATCCGGGTCGCCGAGGCCGCCGCGGCCGACGGGCTCGTGATGACCCAGCGCCGGGCTCCGCCCCTGGGCCCTGCCGTGGCCCGGGCTAGCGCAGGGGCCCTCGAATGGCTTCCCGTGGCGCGGGTCGGAAATCTCTCAAATTCGATTAAGTTATTGAAAAATCAGGGTTTTTGGGCAATCGGGGCAGATCCAAAGGGCCCCGAGTCGGTCTTCGCTCTCGACGACCGCTTCTTCGCTGCCGATCTCCTCTTCGTTCTGGGGGCGGAAGGCCCCGGAATTCGGGAGGGCGTGGGTCGACTCCTCGACCACCGGGTGCGCATCCCGCTCCCCGGACGCGTGGCCTCGCTCAACGTGGCGTCAGCGGCTTCGCTCCTGCTCTTCGAGGCGGCTCGGCGAGAATGCGAGAAACTCCCTAATCCCCCGTCGTAACGGCAAGAATCGTGCCGGGGTGGTTGAAGCGGGGCCAAGAGCGGCTTATAGTCGCACGGTCCGGGTCCCGGCTGGCGTAGCTCAAATGGTAGAGCGGCGGATTTGTAATCCGCAGGTTAAGGGTTCGAGTCCCCTCGCCAGCTCCGTGTGTGTCTAGGCAGATCGAAGGTGGCGGCAGTTCTGGAAACGCACGGGGCCTGCGAAGTGAAATTCGCAGGGTGCGAGGATGGGGAGCGAGTCGGGGTACGGACAGGCCGGGTCAAAAAAAGTTTCAACAAGGATTAAGGGTGCGTTCGTTGGGTTCCTGGTCGTCGCGGTGCGACGGAGGGCCAGCGAAGGTGAACTAACTCGTTCGCTTTTGAGTTCGATTTGGGCACGTGTTGGGATCGCGCAACCGAATCGTTTCAGGAGAGGTACCGAAGCGGTCAAACGGGGCAGACTGTAAATCTGCTGGCTATTGCCTTCGGAGGTTCGAATCCTCCCCTCTCCACCATTGGAGGCACCGATGTCGGCGGCGCACGCATGAAGCACGCGCGGATGCAACGAACGAATCGACGGACACGAGGACGAAAATCAGCGCATCAGCGCCACAACGAGCGGGAATAGCTCAGTTGGCTAGAGCACGAGCCTTCCAAGCTCGGGGTCGCGGGTTCGAGTCCCGTTTCCCGCTCCAGGCGACAGGGCGAAAGGCAGAATCGGCTCACGTAGCTCAGGTGGTAGAGCACGTCCTTGGTAAGGACGAGGTCAGCGGTTCGAGTCCGCTCGTGAGCTCCAGGGAAATAGACAGCCGGGCAGGGAAGCTCGGGCAGCAATCTCACGCTTTTCAGGAGTAAAGAGAAAGATGGCGAAGGAGAAATTCGAACGGACGAAGCCCCACGTAAACGTGGGAACGATCGGTCACGTGGACCACGGGAAGACGACGCTGACGGCTGCGATCACGCAGCACCAGGGGAGCAAGGGTCTCGCGGAATTTCAGCCCTTCGATTCGATCGACAAGGCGCCGGAAGAGCGAGAGCGTGGGATCACGATCGCGACGGCCCACGTGGAGTACGAGTCGGACGGCCGTCACTACGCCCACGTGGATTGTCCGGGTCACGCGGATTACGTGAAGAACATGATCACGGGGGCGGCCCAGATGGACGGG
>JAZAOF010000059.1:0-9674 GCA_036228265.1 Myxococcota bacterium
GATCGAGGCGGGCTATGTCTACCGGCAATATCCCGGGGAATACGGCGGTTCGGGGCAACCCTACGACGCGCTTCGCGAGAACATCATCCAGGAGGAATACGCTCTCGTCGGGGCCCCGGGCAACTCGCTCATGCAGGGCCCGTGGATGCTGGTGCCGACGCTTCTCGAAATGGGAAGCGAGGAGCAGAAGAAAAATTTCATTCCCCCCACTCTTCGCGGCGACATGAAGTGGTGCCAGGGCTACAGCGAGCCCGGATCGGGAAGCGATCTCGCCTCGTTGCAAGCCCCCGCTCGGCTCGAGGGCGACGAATGGGTGATCAACGGCCAGAAGATCTGGACCAGCAACGCCCTGGAGGCCGACTTCATGTTCGGTTTGTTTCGCACGGAGCCCGAAGCCTCGAAGCACGCGGGGATTTCCTATCTCCTGATTCCCATGAAGCAGCCGGGGATCGACGTGCGGCCGCTCAAGCAGATGACCGGGGCCGTCGAGTTCTACGAGGTTTTTTTTGACGACGCACGGACGAAGGCGTCAAACATCGTCGGTCGGCGCGGAGAGGGCTGGCAGGTTTCCCGCGCGACCCTGAAGCACGAACGCAACCTCATCGGCAATCCGCGGATGATCAGCGACCAGTTCGAGCGCTTGTTGGAGTTGGCCCGGGATACGATGCTCGAGGGTCGGCCGGCGATCGAGGATACGGGAATTCGGCGTCACTTGGCCGAGATCGAGGGCTTTGTTCGCGCCTGTGAAACCTCGAACCTGAGAATGCTTTCGGCGACCATCCGCGGGGAGGAGATGCAGGCGATCCTGCCGATGATGATGACGAAGCTTTACAGCACCGACGTGACCCAGATGATCATGAAGGCCGCCTATGACCTGCTGGGAGCCGATGGCCTGGTCGAGCCGGCCCTGGGCGGCAACTACGCGCGAGAGAACTTCGCGGCTGGCATCGTGCAGAACTACCTGTTCAGCCTGGGGCCCGCCATCGCGGGCGGCGCATCGAACATCCAGCGAAATATCATCGGCGAACGCGGGCTGGGTCTTCCCCGCGATCCGCGTCCTCCCAGTTGAGTTCAGGCGCGCCGCGCCTTCAACAGCGAGATCTGGTTTCCCAGCCAGGCCGATAGCCAGAAATTCTCGCTGGCCTCGAGAAGGCGCTCGTGGGTCTCGACCATGGCGTCGATCGCGTCGGGGTGATTGCCTTCGGAAAGCACGGTGTCGAGTAGGTGAACGGCTTGCTCGAGTTCTCCCGCGGCGAGCTTCTCCCGGGCCCGGGCCACGATGGCCGCCGGCCCACCCGCCATGTCGATCAGGTCGGCGTGGATCGCCGAGTGGGGTACCGAGTAGAGTTCGCTCGTCGATGCGTGGTGGAACCAGCCGGCGTAGTTCTCCCAGATGGCCCGGATGCTCCACGAGACCTTTCCGTAACCCTGGCCGACCTCGAGTTCGGAAGGCAGTTCGATCTCCTGCATCAGGGTGTGGACGTCCTTTCCCTCGTTCATGCCCTCGACGACGGCGTCGTGTACGAAGAGAATGGCGCCCTTCAAGCAGGCGAGTTCTTCCTGGATGAGTTCGCGCCCGATGACGGGAGCGTGGTGGCCGTAGAGAATCATCTCGGGTTCGAGGGCTTTCACTGTTTCGACGGCTTCGGCGCAGACGAGAGCGTCTCGGTAGCGATCGCCGCGGATCGTGATGAGGTTGGGGAAATGTCCGAAGGGACAGCCGAAAAGGTTGCCCGTAAAGCAGATCTTGTGATCCGGGAGCCAGACGATCAGCGAGTCGTTGGTTTCGGCACCCGGGACCGCGATCAACTCGATCCGGAGTCCGCCGAGTTCCATTGCGTAGTGGTTGTCGAAGACAATGTCGGGGGTGGGAGCGTCCTGTGCAGGGAGCGGGCCGTGCTTTTCGTTCGAAGACGCGATGGTTTTCGCCAGGGTCTGGGCGAAGGCAAAGCCCGATCGCTCGGCGCGAAAGCGCCCGAGGCGTCCGTCGTACGCCTGGTGTTCGGCGTTTCCCGAGGTGGCGATGAGTTGAAGCCCGGGCCACTCCTTTCGGAGAAAGGCCGTTCCGCCGACGTGGTCGACGTGGCCCTGGGTTACGACGAGGTAGCGCGTGGGTTGTTGGGCCACGGCTTCGTAGTTGGCTTTGTGGATCGGGGCCTCGAAAAACATGCCCGCATTGATCTGGATGTTGCCCTCGGAAGTCTCGATCATGTAGCTGTTCGAAAGACCCTCGGACAGGAGAATAAAATCGTTGATCCGCTCGATGCCTTCCGTCGGCGGATACGGCGCCACGGGTCGAGATTTGTAGAGGGGAGTGCGCATGGGGGTCCTCGCTGGAAGGAGAATGAGTTTCGGAAGGATTCGAACCCGATGCTACACGAACTTTCCAGGAGCGAGCGCCTGGGGAGGCGGGTTTGTTGTTGGGCAGCAAGCCGGTAGGATTCGATGAACCGGCGCTCGGGATTCCGAAGCGCGACCGAGGAGAGGCTGGTTTTGGGAAAGAACGCTGCGTCCCTGGTCCTTTCTGCAATGGTTCTCTGGAGTGGAGTGGTTTTTCTCGCCTCTTGCTCGGTAGAATTGCAGGACCCGAGCGATTTTGAAGCGCGCCCCATGGTCGCAGATGCATCTCCGCCGGCGAAGTGCCGCGATCGGGACCCACTGCGCCGCGCTCTTTACGGCGACCTTCACGTTCATACGGCACTCTCCACCGACGCCTGGAATTACGATGTCGAAGTTCGTCCGCGGGATGCCTACCGCTACGCGTTTGGTGGCACTGTCGGCTTGCCGCCGAAGGACGCCGAGGGGGAGCCAACCCGCTGGCTTGAGATCGACCGACCCCTCGACTTTGCGGCGATTACCGACCACGCCGAATTTCTCGGTGAGCAACGCCTGTGCGCCGACCCGAATTCGGCGGTCTACGACGTAGAAACCTGCGTGGACATCCGGGAGTCGACGTCCCCCCTGGACAGCCCCCTGGCTCTCGTGCTGATGAACCCCTGGCCCAGCCGGGAGAACGATGTCTGCGGAGAGAAAAACGAACTTTGCCTGGAGGCGACCCGATCGGCGTGGGAGGAAACGATCGCGGCGGCCGAAGAATGGAACGACGCCAGTTCGGATTGCGCACGCACCACCTTCATCGGGTACGAGTATTCTTCGATCCGGTTGATGACCAACCTGCATCGCAACGTGATCTTTCGCAATCACATCGTTCCCAGGCGCCCCGCCAGCTACATGGATTTTCAGCGCGAATGGGACCTCTGGGAGAGTCTCCGGGCGGGCTGTCTCGATTCAGAGACGGGTTGCGACGTCCTGGCGATTCCCCACAACTCGAACATCGGAAATGGCCGCATGTTTGCCATCGACTACCCGGGGGCCGGTGGCCTCGAAGGCCAGGCCGAGCGCGCTGCGCTACGCGCACGCGTGGAACCCCTGGTGGAGGTCATGCAACACAAGGGCGATTCCGAATGTCGCGTGGAAATGAACGGGGTTCTGGGTGCGCCGGATGAATTCTGCAACTTTGAAAAGATGAGCGACGTTCGCTTTGGCGATGAGGCCGGTAACGCGGGGGGGGCGGGCGAGTGCTGGGACTTCATGGCGGATTCGCTCCCGCACCTGGGTCCCGGGGGCTGCATGAACCACCGCGATTATGTGCGCTATGTGCTCACCGAGGGGCTCGCCGAGGAGAAGCGCCTCGGCGTAAACCCCTTCAAGTTGGGGCTTTCGGCGAGCACCGATACCCACAACGGGCTCGCGGGAGGAGTTGTCGAACGGACCTGGGAGGGACACGTGGGTGTTCTCGACGTGGATCCGGGGCGGCGACTTTCGAATGAGACGGGCATGGGAAACGTTGGGAACAATCCCGGGGGGTTGGTCGGGGTCTGGGCGGAAGAGAATTCGCGCGATTCGATTTTCGACGCCATGCAGAGGCGCGA
The DNA here is from genome assembly GCA_036228265.1 of Myxococcota bacterium. Taxonomy (GTDB): domain Bacteria; phylum Myxococcota_A; class UBA9160; order UBA9160; family UBA4427; genus CAJXIC01. The sequence goes on from JAZAOF010000059.1 coordinate 3,933, forward strand.
AGTCTTCGGGACCAGTGGGCCGCGCATCCAGCCCCGGTTCTTCGGGGCCTGGAACTTTCCCGAGGAACTTTGCGCCGCGCCCGACTTCCTCGAGCGAGCGGACGGCGAGGGAGTGCCCATGGGCAGCGACTTGCCGGTACGGCCCCAGGAGGCCGCGGCCCCCTCCTTTGTCGCGTTTGCCCTGGCCGACGCGGGAACACCGACGGGGCCAGGGGCGGATCTCCAGCGGATCCAGGTCATCAAGGGATGGGTGGACGACGGCGGTGGTCTTCACCAAAAGGTCTTTGATGTGGCGGGCGGCGAAAATGGGGCGTCCGTCGATCCCGACACCTGCGAGCCCCGAGGCGCCGGGGCCCGGCAGTTGTGCGCGGTCTGGACGGATCCCGATTTCGATCCCACCCGGCGGGCGGTCTACTACGCGCGGGTTCTCGAAAACCCGACCTGCCGTTTTTCGACCTGGCAGTGTCTCGAACGGCCGGAAGGGGAGCGTCCCTCGGGGTGCGAGCACCCGATCATGGACGAGTTCATCCAGGAACGCGCCTGGACCTCCCCGATCTGGTACACGCCCGCGGCGAAAGAAATCGTGTCCCGGTGAGTGCGCGGGGCGCCACTTCGACGGAGGGCACCGTCATCTCTATCCATACCGCGGAGAGCGCGGGCCAGGCGATGGAAACGCGGAACGAGGTCGAACTCGTCGCCGGGCGGGGGATCCCCGGCGACCGCTACCATGCGGGTCGAGGCGAGTTTTCGCCTACGCCCATGGACCCCGACCACGAGTTGACGCTGATTGCGATCGAAGAGATCGAGGCGTTCAACCGCAAGACAGGGCACGCGATGGCGCCCGGAGAGTTTCGACGCAATGTCGTTACCCGCGATATCGATCTCAACCGGCTCGTGGGAAGCGAGGTTCGCCTGGGGGCCACGGTGATTCGCGGGATTCGCCTCTGCGAACCGTGCGCCTATCTCGCGCGGGCGACCCAGCGTGAGGTTCTTCCCCACCTCGTTGGGAACGGTGGGCTGCGCGCGGGCATCGTGCAGGGAGGAGTTCTGCGTGTCGGCGACCTGGTCCGCGCCGGGAACGACTAGGCGAAAGGCGGGAGCCGTCTGGGGCGCCTGGGCTATCCTCTCAAAGAGTCCACCGAGGAGATACCATGGCTTCTTTTTTCGATCTCGAGGCTGAGTCCATCGCCGGGGATAACGTTTCCTTCTCGGAGTTCGAGGGAAATCTCTCGCTGGTCGTCAACGTTGCCAGTCGTTGAGGCATGACGCCCCAGTACGCAGGTCTGCGTACCCTCCACGAAGAAGATCATCCGCGCGGCTTCAACGTGCTCGCCTTTCCCTGCAACCAGTTTGGTTCCCAGGAACCCGGGACCAACACCGAGGTGCTTGAATTCGTGCAGTCGAAGTTCGGGGTCGATTTTCCGATGTTCGCCAAGATTGACGTCAATGGTCCGGAGACAAGCCCGGTCTACGCGTTTCTCAAGGCCGGAAACCCCGACGAGGAAGGCAACGAGGACATTGCCTGGAACTTCACGAAATTCCTGGTGGGACGCGACGGCCAGGTGATCCAGCGATTCGGACCGCAGGTGACTCCGGAAGAGATCGCTAGCGTCGTTTCCGAACACCTCTAGGCACGGCCTGAAGCCAGCTGTCGGGCCGGAACTTCCAGGTCCGCCTCGCCGATCGTTGGGCAGGAGATTCCATGGAACTCGGCGTCTGTATTGCCAGCCATGTCGGGGACGTCGACTACGCCGTCGAAGCCGAAGCCCTGGGCTATAGCCACGCCTGGTTTGCCGACAGCCAGATGCTCTGGTCCGATTGCTACGCCACGATGGCTCTCGCTGCCGACCGGACGAATACGATTCGCATTGGGACGGGGGTGGCCGTGACAGCGACGCGGCCCGCGCCCGTGACGGCAGCTTCCATTGCCACGATCAACGCGCTGGCTCCCGGGCGCACGTTTCTCGGCGTGGGGGCCGGCAATACGGCGATGCGCGTGATGGGGTCGCCGCCCCAGCGCATCGCCGAGTTCGAGGCCTACATCGAAGAACTTCGCCCCCTTCTGCGTGGCGAAGAATCGATGGTCTCGGTCCAGGGTCGCCCGCGGCCGATCCGCCACGCCATGCCGGACCACGGTTTTGTCAACTTCGAAGACCCCATCGAACTCCACGTTTCGGGGTTTGGCCCGCGTTCCCTGGGAGTGGCTGGGCGCCACGCCGACGGGGCGGTCGTGGCGATGCCGCCGCATCCGGCGGTGATGGATTTCTACTGGCAAGCCCTCGAGGCGGGGGCCGTAACCGCCGGTCGTACCCTCGACCGGGCAAATTTTCGGACGACGGCGCTCACGACGATCTCTGTGCTCGACCCGGGGGAGACCCCGGACTCTCCCCGCGTTCGAAACGAATGCGGTGCCTTCGCGATGGCCACGCTGCACTACGCCTACGATCAATGGCGACAACTCCGGCAGGAGCCGCCGCCATACTTGTCCGAAGTGTGGGCCGATTACTGCGAGACGCTGGCGAAGGTTCCCGACGAGCGCCTGCATCAGCGGATTCACGCCGGGCACAACTGCTGGGTGATTCCCGAGGAAGAGCGCTTCGTCACGGGCGATCTCATCGAGTCGACGTGCCTGGTCGGGACGGCCGAGGACCTGGTGGAGAGCCTCCTGGCGTTCGAAGCGGCGGGTCTCGACGAGGTGATGATTCTTCCCGCGTTCGAGCCCCGGTATGACGTCCTTCGACGTGTTGCCAGGGAGGTCCTCCCCCACCTGGGTCAGTCGGCGTAGTCGCGCCCCTTCTTCGTCGCGACTTCACGGGCGCTCGGGTTCACAGAAGGTCGAAACGGGAGGGCGCTGACCTCGGCTTCGACGGGTTCGCCCGCTGCGAGCGCGTAGGGCTCGGGGAGGTGCGCACGAAGGGGCGTCCCCACCTCGGAGTGCGCCACGGGAACCCACGCCAGGGCGATGTTCGTGTCCAGTTCTGGCGACCACCAGGGCGACGTGATGTAGCCCACGGCGTCGCCGCCCTCGACGGAGACCAGCCAGAAATCGCTGGCATAGTCGATGATGGGGTTCCCACCGAGTCGCAGGCCCACCATCTTCATCTTGAATGGGAACCGGCCAGCGTCGATCTCCGAGCGCTGTCTTTCGAGTTCGGCTTTTCCGACGTAGTCGGCCTCCTTGTTGCGTGGCACCTGGTAGCCGAGATTGACCTGGAAGGGAGAGGTTTCGAAATCCATGTCCTGTCCCCAGGAGAGGATGCCAGCCGCGATGCGGCGGTGGTGCGCCGGAGCGATGACCTCCAGGCCATGTTTCTTGCCCGCTTCGAGAACCGCGTACCAGACGCGCTCTGAATTCTGCAACGCATCGCGGACATAGATTTCGTATCCCTTCTCGCCGGTGAATCCGCTCTGGCTGATCAGTATGGAGGCGCCCCCGATCTCGGCTTCGAGAAGCCCGTAGTAGGGGATCTCGCGGACGTCGTCACCGACGAGATCGGCCATCAGGTCCAGGGAGCGCGGGCCCTGGATCTGTACGGGGCTGACGTCGATTTCGGCGATGTCTACGTCGAAGCGCCGACCCACGTTGACTCCCTGGAGCCAGAGCATGAGATCGCTGTCGGCGAGCGAATACCAGAACTCGTCCTCGCGGGGTCGTAGAACCACCGGGTCGTTGAGGATTCCGCCCTCCTCGTTGCAGAGAATGCAGTACTTGGCGGCCATCGGGGCGATCTTTGATGCGTCGCGCGTGAGAACGAAATTGGAGAACGCCTCGGCGTCGGGTCCCTGGACGCGGATTTGTCTTTCCACGGCGACGTTCCACATCGTGACCCGGTTTACGAGCGCATCGTATTCCGCCATCGTTCCGCCGTCTTCGGGCTTCCGATAGCCGCGGGGGTGGTAACAGCGGTTGTAGATGGTGGCCCGCCAGGCTCCGGCTTCCATCGAGAGGTGCCAGAAGGCAGATTTCCGGACCCGGGTGGAGATCAGCATTTCGACGGCTGTCGGGCCGGATTGGCGTAGGTTGATCGGAACCTGTCGGTCGCCCTGGTCCACGCTCGGAACGTTCGGGTGATCAGCTTGATCCGTCCTGGTCATGCGCATGCTCCCATTGTTGGTTTTGTTCTCGAGGGCTTTCAGCCTCGAACGCGCTCGTTGTTCGAATCGTAGAGCGATCCGCGCCCGACGATTTCCACGGTCAGGGGATAGTGTCCGTCGCCCCCGTCGTCGAAGTACTCGAGAACGAGTTTTTCTCCAACTCGGGCGCGATCGACCGGCAGGTAACCCATTACGACGTGCTTCCCGAGGGAGGGGCAGTAGGACGTGCTGGTGGTATAGGACCGCCTTCCACGGGAATCGACCAGGGTCTCGAGGCTCGTCGCATCGAGAATCGGAGCGATTCCCACCGGGTAACGCGCGGCCCCCCCGGTTGGCGCCAGTGTGTCGATCGTCATCGTGCAGAGGAGGGCCGCAGGCGACTCACCTCGCTGGGCGAGGTAGGCGTTCTTCCCGATGAAGTCGGCCTTCTTCACCTGCGGGCGGTCGACGGCGGACTCGTACGCGTTGAACTCGGTTTCGAGGTCGGCTCCCTGGAGTCGAAAGGACTTTTCGAGGCGTCGGCTCGTCGCGTAGGTTTCGATGCCTACGGGAACGACTCCCGCGTCGAGAAAGGCGTCGTAGAGGGGTAGTCCGATCGCCGGGTCGTTTTCCAGGTAGAGTTCCCAGCCGAGTTCGCCCACGTAGGAGATACGCACAGCCCACACGGGGACCTCCTGGCCCGTGGGCAGTTTCACCTCGATCTGCCGCGCGGTGCCGAAGGGGAACCTTGCGTCGGAAAGTTCGTTGGGATCGATGAATTGGGCAAGGGCGGTTCGTGCCTCGGGTCCCCAGAACCCGAGAGTGGCGATGTCCTGGGTGCGGATGTCGATGGAGGCGTCGAGACCGTGATCGTCGCGGTGGTTCCGGATGCTGATCCAGTCGCGGTTGCCATCGGCGCCGCCGGTGACGACGCGGTAACGATCTTCGGCGAGGCGCGCGATCGTGAGGTCGGCGTGAACGCCTCCGAGTGGATCGAGGAAGTTCGTGTAGACGACCCGGCCGGCCGGCGTGTCGCCGCCGACGCGGGCGACGGAGAGTGTTTCCAGGAGCCCCTCGGCATCGGGGCCCTGGATATCGAAAATGGCGAAATGCGAGAGGTTGATCATGCCCACGCGATCGCTCATGGCCAGGTGCTCGGCATTGGCGATCTCGTAGGGAACGTGGCGTCGGTCCCACTCGTTTTCGCGAACGGGAACCCGGTCCAGGTAGCGGGAAAGTTTCTTCCGGTTGCTTTCGTAGGCGTAGGCGCGTTCCCAGCCCGCAATTTCGTTGTCGAAAACACCGCCCAGTTCTTTTTCGCGTTCGTAGAACGGGCTGTGAAAGATGTCGCGACCCGTAGCCCACGGCTCTCGTGGATGCACCGGCGGGTTGTAGATCTTCTGGGCGTTCTCGTAGACGCGCCCCCGCACGTAACGGCTCTCCTTCTGGAAGGGGTAGAAGCGGTTGATGTCCATGGCGTGGATGTCCACCTGGGGCGTGCCTTTCACGATCCACTCCGCACACAGGCGGGCCACGCCCGGGCCGTCTTTCACCCACACGGCCTCGCAGAGCCACAGTCCCCGCACTTCGGGGCTCTCTCCCACGAGCGAACCGTTGTCTACCGTTACCGAAAGCAATCCGTTGAAGGAAGTGCGCTCGTCCCATCCC
>JAZAOF010000060.1:0-12865 GCA_036228265.1 Myxococcota bacterium
CACCCCCCCCGGAGACTGCGAGCGCCAGGAAGAGAACTCTCACGAGGTCGACCGCTCCCCCCGGTGAGCGCTCCATCCGCTTCCGGTTCCGCGCGGACAGGGTGCCCCAGAGTGCGGCGCTGGTGCCGATCGCCACGCCGACGGGCATCGCCCCCCCGCTGGAGAGCAGCGCGCCGGCTCCGACACCCGCAAGTCCAACGACGCCGGCAGCGAGTCGCTCCGGGCGAACCCGCCGCACGAGCGCCGCGGCCACCGCCATCGCGATCGCCACGCCGACTCCCACCTGGGCGCTCGTTCCCAGCCACCACTGCACCTGGTCGATCCACGGCACGGGGCCGCGTTCTGAGCGGGTCCACTCGAGGAGTACCGCCCCGCCCAAACCGCTGGTAACGAGACCACAGACCGCGATCGACCCTCCTCTTCGCGCCACCCGCGCAAACCGCTCGAGGACTACGACGGCGGAGCCGAGATAGAAGAGGGTCAACGCCAGGATCCCCGCGGCCAGGGCAACGATAAAGACGAGAGCCAACCCTCCCCCGGCGGCGCCGAGAAGGCTCCAGGCGCTGGCGCCGAACTCCACCTAGGCCTCCGGCCGGACGTGGGGAAAGAGCACGGTCTCCCGCAGGTTGGGGGCGTTGGTCAAGATCATCACCAGGCGATCCACGCCAATTCCGAGCCCCCCGGTCGGGGGCAGGCCTTGTTCGAGCGCCCGCAGGTAATCCTCGTCGAGGGGATGCGCCTCTTCGTCCCCGGCCTCGTGGGCCCGGCGCTGGTCTTCGAAGCGCTCCCGCTGATCCACCGGATCGTTGAGTTCGCTAAAGGCGTTCCCGAGTTCCATGCCGGCGATGAAGATCTCGAAGCGCTCCACCACGCGCGGATCCTCGACCGAGCGCTTCGCGAGCGGTGAGAGTTCCAGCGGGTAGTCCGTGATGAACGTCGGAGCCTGGAGTTCGGGTTCGACGCACTCACTGAAGAGGTCATCGACCACGACCCCCCAACTCGCCCCTTCGCCGGGGTCGCGCCCCGCCTCTCGAATGGCCTGCCGCAACTCCTCGACTCCCGGAGCCGCGAGAATATCCACGCCGGTTCTGTCGAGGAGGGCCTTTTGCATGGAGATCCGCGGCCAGGGCCCGGCCAGGTCGATCTCGTCTCCCTGGTAGACCACCTTCGTCGTTCCGAGAACGGCTTCGGCGATGCTCCGCACCATCTCCTCGGTGAGGTCCATCATGTCGCGATAGTCCGCGTAGGCCTGGTAGCACTCCATCATGGTGAACTCGGGATTGTGCTTGCGCGAAACGCCCTCGTTTCGAAAGTTGTGCGCAATCTCGTAGACCCGGTCAAGCCCCCCGACCACCAACCGCTTCAGGTACAACTCGTCCGAAATCCGGAGATACAGATCCTGGTCGTAGACGTTGTGATGCGTCTCGAAGGGACGGGCCGCCGCACCCCCATACAGGGGCTGCAACACGGGAGTCTCCACTTCGATAAAATCACGGCGGTCGAGAAACGCGCGCATCTCCTTCACAATACGGCTACGCGCCACGGCGATTTTCCGGGCTTCTTCGTTGACGAGCAGGTCGAGATGACGCTGCCGAAAGCGTGTCTCGACGTCGCTCAGCCCGTGCCACTTCTCGGGCAAGGGCGCGAGACTCTTCGCGAGCAGGGTGAGTTGACGAAGGTCGACGGTGAGTTCGTCGGTCTTGGTTCGCCAAAGAGCCCCCTCGACGCGAATAAAATCTCCCACGTCGAGTTCCTTCGCAAATTGAAAAACCTCCTCTTCGACCTCCTGCTTCTTGACACTGACCTGGATCGAAGAACCGTCTTCCCGCAACTGGAGAAACATCAGCTTTCCGAACTTCCGACGCGCCATGACCCGACCCGCGATCGCAACCGACTCGGGCGACTGCTCAAGAGCGTCGGCGTCCACGGCATCGAAACGCTCTCGCACCGACGAAATCCGGTCGCACTTCGACACCTGGGCGGGATAGGGGTCCACCCCGGCGGTGCGCAGGGCATCGAGACGCCCTCGCCTTGCCTCTCGCTCGTAGTCGCTCAACTCGCACTCCGTGGGGACGACGCCTGCGCGAGCAGTGTCGCCCGGATGAAACGGTCCAGGTCTCCATCGAGCACCGCGTCGACGTTGCCGCTTTCCATCTGGGTTCGGTGATCCTTGACCCGTTGCTGGGGGTGCAGGGTATACGAGCGGATCTGGCTGCCAAAGCCGATCTCGCGTTTTTCTCCAGCGAGTTCCGCCATTTCCTGCTCCTGTTCACGACGGCGCCTCTCGTAGATCTGGGCCCGCAGTACCTTCATCGCCGTTGCCTTGTTCTTGTGCTGCGACCGCTCGTTCTGGCACTGCACGACGATTCCTGTGGGGATGTGCGTCAGCCGAACCGCCGAATCCGTCTTGTTGACGTGCTGGCCTCCTGCACCGCTCGCACGATACGTATCGATCCGCAGATCCGATTCCTCGATTTCCACGTCGATCGTATCGTCGATTTCGGGAACGGCAGAAACACTGGCGAATGCGGTATGACGACGCGCCTGGGAATCGAAGGGCGAGATGCGAACCAGCCGATGAACTCCCTGCTCCGAGTTGAGATACCCGTAGGCGTAGTCCCCACCCACCTTCAGCGTCGCACCGCGGATCCCGGCTTCTTCAGCGGGCTGCATGTCGAGCACCTCCGCCTTGAACCCCCGGCGCTCGCACCATCGCAGGTACATGCGAAGCAGGATTTCGGCCCAATCACAGGCATCGGTTCCCCCCGCTCCAGAGTTGATCGAAAGAATCGCGTTCGACGAATCGTGCTCGCCTCCAAGAAGTTGCCGAAGTTCCGCTTCTACGAGTTGGTCCTCTGCCTGCTGCATCCGGACCTGGGCTTCCGAACGAGAGTCGGCATCATCGGCCTCCTCGGCCAATTCGAGAAGAACCTCCGCATCTTCGAGAGCCGCGTCCAGCCGCGTATAGAGATCGAGTTCCCGCTCGACGGCGGTCTTCTCCCGGGAAAGTTTTTCGGCCCGAGCCCGGTCGGTCCAGAAGTCGGGCTTCAGGGTCTCGCTTTCGAGGTCATCGCGACGCGTGCGTAGGCTATCGAGGTCAAAGACGCCCCCGAAATTCCCCGAACCGGTTGCGAAGTCGACGAAGCCGCTCGGCGAGTTCACCGGCGTCCAGGTCCAGGCTCTGGGCCCTATCCGTCATCGTCCCCCCTCCCGCGACGAAACAGTGTGATCGCGCATCCGGCCGCGACCGCCGAGCAGGCGAGAGCAAAGACATCTCCTGCCTTCACGTAGAAGGTGGGCGGACGCTCCAGGGAGCGCAGAGGCACATCGGCCACGAGCAGCCCTCTCTCGAAGATCGGTAGCGATTCTTTCACTTCACCACGCGCGTCGATCATGGCCGACACTCCTGAATTCGCCGCACGGACGGTCCAAAGTCCGCTCTCGGCCGAACGCACCGCCGTCATCGCCAGAAACTGGTACGGAGCCCCGGTCCGCCCGTACCAGGCGTCGTTGGTCAGGGCAAACAGAACGCGAGCCCCGTCCCCCGCAAAACGCCGCACCAGGTCTGGAAAGAGGAGTTCATAGCAAATCGGGACGCCCACCCGGAGTGCCCCCTCTTCGCCACGCCCAAGTTCGAGGGCCCGGGGCCCCGCGCCGGGGGTGACGTCGTTGTTCGCAATTCCAGTGGCCACGCCACGAATGAAACCGCCGAGGAGATCGCGCAGCGGTACGTACTCCCCAAAGGGTACGAGGTGCGACTTGTCGTATCGCGCCCCCCCGGAACCGGGGGGAACCACGAAGGCGCTGTCGTAGAACCGCGCATCGCTCGAGCGGGCGCCCCCATCCACGGCGACAGCGCCCACCACGAAGGTCGCACCACTTTCGACCGCGAGATCCAGAACGCGTTCGGGGGCCTGCCCGTTCCGGATTCCATAGGGGACTGCGGTTTCGGGCCAGACGACGACCTCGGCCCCCTCTCGAACCGCCTGCCGGGAAAGCTCTTCATAGATCCGGAGCGTGTCCTCGGCCCAGTCGGGATCCCACTTCAATCCCTGGTCGATGTCGCCCTGGATCGCGGCCACGCGAATCGTCTCACCGACCATCGGCGCAGGCCGAGCCACCCATCCCACCCCCTGGAGAGCGAGCACGGCCACCAGTCCCCAACCGGCCGACGCCGGAAACCGGCCCGTCCGGCGGAAACCGGCCAAAGCCGTAGCCAGGCTAGCCCCGCCCAGGAAGACAACGAAAGACATCCCGTAGACACCGGTCAAGGAGGCAAGCCCCATGAGGGCCGGATTCTCGTGCTGCGCATAGCCAAGCGTTGCCCACGGAAACCCGGTGAACACGAACGAACGCAGGTAGTCCACCGCGGTCCAGAGCGCCGCAGCGAAGAAGGGGGAAGAGCCACCGTTTCGCGTCCACGCCCCCCACCCCAAGCCGAAAATCCCCATCAAGAGGGCCGGGTAGAGGGCGGCGCCGATCGGAGCGAGGAGGCCAACCACGAAGGGAGCGTGACCGTACGTCACCGTCACGACGAAAAACCAATGCAGGATGCAGGCGTGCGCCACCCACCCGGCGGCGATCGCCGCGAGCGCCGCGCGTCCCGGTGACAAACCCCACAGACCCCACACCAGGAGCGCCGGTCCCCACCACGACACCAGACCCCCCGCGTCAAGAACTCCTTACCCCACCCGGTGGGGGAAGGAAAAAAAAGTCACGCCAACATACGCAAGCAGGATCCATACCCGACCGCGAGTGGAGAGGGCCCGGGTCACGGCGCCCGCCCCGCGCCCGTCTCCCGACGCAACCGACGCTCCTCGGCACGCATACGCCGCCCCTCCGCCTCGACCTCGTGATCGTGACCCAGAAGGTGGAGCAATCCATGAATCAAGAGTCGATCGAGTTCGTCGTCCAGCGCGCGATGCCGCTCTCGCGCCTGCCGCTGTGCCGCGGCAAGACCGATAACAATGTCCCCGAGCATTTCTCCCCGGTACTCCCGGTGTTCTCCCTCGAACAACGAAAATGACAGAACGTCCGTCGGCCCCTTCTTTCCTCGCCAGGACTCGTTCAGTTCCGAAATCTCTTCATCGCCCACGAGCGAGACAGAAATCTCCGATCGGGCATGCCCCAGCGCGCGAAGTGCCCGGCCCGCAGTCGACCGCAAACGCGCCAGGTCGAGATTCCGCGGTCGCACGGACCGATCAGGAGCGCTCATGCGCACGGTCATTCCGAAGGTGCGGGCCCCTTGGGTTCGTCGGCGGCAAAGCGCCCTTCCCTCCGTCCCTGCTCCTCGTACGCCTGGATGATCGACTGAACGAGGGGGTGACGCACGACGTCGGCCTTGCCAAAGCGAACCGTCCCGATGCCTTCGATGCCGTCGAGCAACCCCACCGCCTCCACCAGGCCACTGGTTTCGCCCGGGGGAAGATCAATCTGGGTCGTATCCCCCGTGATCACCGCTTTCGAGTTGAATCCAAGCCGCGTCAGAAACATCTTCATCTGCTCGCTCGTCGTATTCTGCGCCTCGTCGAGGATCACAAAAGCATCATTCAATGTCCGTCCGCGCATGAACGCGAGCGGGGCCACCTCGATGACGTCGCGTTCGATCAAGCGACTGACTTTTCCAAAATCCATCAGGTCATGAAGCGCATCGTAGAGCGGGCGCATGTAGGGGTTGACCTTCTCGACCAGGTCCCCCGGGAGAAATCCCAATTTTTCTCCCGCCTCGACCGCCGGACGGACCAGGACAAGACGCGAGACCTCTCGCCGGTTCATTGCAGCCACGGCCATCGCCATGGCCAGGTAGGTCTTTCCCGTTCCCGCCGGCCCGACCGCCATCACCAGGTCATGGCTTCGAATGAGTTCCACGTAGTGACGTTGGGCCAGGTTCTTGGGAAACAATTTGCGTCGACCGCCGGCGTCCCGAAGAACATCGTCGTAGACCTCGTTCAACTCGACCTTCGGATCGGTCTGGATCATACGAATGGCCTCCCTCACGTCCGAAGCGGCCAGGTTCTGGCCTGAGCGAAGGCAAGCGTACAACTCCTCCAGGACGCGTCGAGCCAGGCCGACGTTGCGTTCGCTGCCCAGCAATCGAACTTCATTGCCTCGCGCATGCGCTTCGACCTCAAGCTCCCCCTCGAGCATCCGGAGCGTACTCTCCTGCGGGCCGTACAGTTCACTCGCCACCACGTTGTCGTCGAACACGAGACTCTGCCGGATGCGTGAATTCGGTTGGGTCAGGGGGGGGCTCCGGGACCGCCTGCGGACTGTCTCTAGCGGCGGGATTCGGGAAGAAATTTTCCCTCGGAAACCACGCGATTGTAGAGGTGCGCTCCCCCGGTTGCCAACGCATCGCGGTTCGGCAACGAATCCGACTCCGGGCCCGGCTGGAGCGACCGGCTCCCCGAGAGGACAAAGCGCCTGGCTTGATCCCGACTCAGCCGTTCACTCGTCTCGAAGGGGTTGGCCGCTCGCTCGAAGGCGTCCGCCCCTTCCACGTTCCGCGGCTCCGAAGCCCCCAGGAACAAGGAAGCGACGAGCATGGCCAACAAGACCACGGGGCCGCCAACGGACAGGTCCATCGCCCGGACACGCATCGATCGCCGCGGCCTCGATCGCCCGGGTTCGGTGGAAACCGGTTGAATGTCCCCCCCGCGGACCAGGTCCACGAGCGCGCACATCGCGTCGAAGCGGTCGAGTCGCGAGCACTCGATCACGTTTCGAACACTTCGACATCCATCTACGAACCCCCAGACACGTTCCCTGTGGCCGGCGCCCGGACCGGATTCGGGCGGTTGCGCTCCATCCTTCCCAGGCCGTCGTTCGAAAATTTCGTCCTCGCCGGGAATTTCGCTACGCATCGCGTTCCACTCGTCGATCTGGCGCATTCCATCCATCAACACCCTCTCGATGGAAAGGGACTCTCCGCAATCGCGGATCGATCGAACGTCCTCCGGCGAAAAGTCAAATCGTCCTTCTTCCCACTGCAACACCTCGAACAGCGTGTCTCGCGTGAGCCAGTCGCTCACGTCCCGGAGCGCCTGGGGATCCACCCGTCCGTACTCCTCGACCAGGTCGATAAAAAGACGCGCCGATGCCCGCCCCTGGTTGAGGAACCGGATCGCATCGTCCCGAGAGAGAATTCCCGTCGCCACGAGCCTTCTCCCCAGGGCCAATTCCCCCGTGGACTCTCCGGGAAACGCGCCGACAACTTCGCCGCATTCGAAGATCACGAACGCCGATTCCTCTCGGCGTCGCACCTCGAGGCAACCCGTCTTGCATTGCTGCCCCACCAACTGGAAGACATCCGAAATGCCAAAGTCGGCGAGTTCGCCGCGCAACGCGATGCTCACGGTTCGACCCTCCGCGGGAATCGCACGGACCCCGGAAGAAGAACGATATAGAGAACTCCGAATCCCAGGGCGAGCGCTCCGAGAAGCGCAGATCCCGCGCCCCCGACGACTCCCGCGCCCGGCACGACCCCGTCCATCCACAGCCAGGCAAAAAAGGTCCCAAAAAACAGAAGAACGCCAACAAGACCTCGGTCCGGACGGCCCTGGCGTACCCCGCCCAGGCCGGGAACGCACCAGGACGCGGCGATCCCCATCCGTTCGCGATGCCTCCGACGACCCTCGATTTCCGCCAGGCGCGAGCGGTGACGTGCAGACTCCGTCGCGGCAGACGTCTGAAAGAGGTGGTGGCACGCGTCGCACAGACGTCCGTTCCACACCGATCCGTCGCATCGCGCGCAAATCCGGCAACTGCAGCGTCGGCACCGACTGGACGGTTCGAATCGCGAACGAACCCCCAGTCCGATCGCTCCGCAAGCGGCAAAAAGAGCAACGGCTACCGCCCCCCCGTGGCCCAGAAGGCCCGGGGCGACTCGCTGTCGCACGACTTCATGAAAACCCTCCCCGCTGGCGGCGGCCAGGAACCGGTTCCGGAGCACTTCTCGGGAAATCGGAACATCTACGACGAACCCCTCTCCACCCAGTTTCGACAACTCTTCGACCCGGCTCGAGTCCAGTTCCTGGGCCTGGGTCATGACTCGATCGAACTTCGCAACTTCAAACGATCTCGCGTGAGCCTGGGCCAGGTTGAAAAGCACGGTGACCGAAGGGCCAAAGGCCGCCGCGCGTCGATAGAGCGCGATCGCCCGGTCTGGCTCACCCGATTCGAGGTGGAGGTTGGCCAGGTTGACGAGCACCACCGGATCTCCCGGGCGGCGAGCGAGGAGTTCGGAGTACCGGCGCTTGGCCTCGGCCTCCCGTCCCTCGCGACGCGCTCGAACCGCCAACGCAAGGGCGGCCAGCGAGTCTCGGTTCGCAGCCTGCTCCAGGACCGCGCGATCGTGCTCTCCCTCTCGATCCAGTGAAAGGGCATGAACCGCGCTGGCTACAGGGTCGGCTCCCAGGGCCACCAGGTTTCGTCCCGCGTGATGAGCCAACGGGAAGAGTCCCAGGAGAAAGACCGCCACGGCCAGGAGAGCCGCCACCCGAGTCCGCTTCCCGCCAAAGGCAACCGCCACGGTAAAGAACGCCAACGCCAACCCTCCCCAGCCCTCGCCCAGCACCAAGGGGACAAGAACGAGGCTGGCCAGGAAGGCCACGCGGGAGAACTCCGGCATCGCCGGAGAAATAAAGTCTCCCAGGTCGTGCGCCGCACCCGAAAACGATTGAACCCCGACCAGCAGCAGAAAGAAAAGCCCTCCGGCGACGGCGGCGGCGGTCACGATCACCAGCAGGGAGCCTTCCGTCCAGAAGCGGGCTTCCGTGTGCGATCTCAGGGTTCGAAGGGCCTCCCACCCGGCCCGGAGAGCCTCCCACGGAGAACCCGACTGGAATCTCGCTCGGGCCACCGCGGCGTGGGCGGCCGGAAGATCGGGGGCCAGTCGCTGCGCAAGTCGGGCCCGCTCCCCGGCGGTCGCGACCGTCGCAGAGGAAAGCAGCCAACGTGCGGCCCCCTCGACTCCAGGCGAACCCAGGCGCAGGGCATGGTCCCGCGCGGCCTCGACCCGGGCATCCAGAGACCGGTTCGCTTCTTGCGGCCACGCCGCCGAGAGGAGCGAGGCGCTTTCGTCCGTGGGCCCCACCGGGGTAGGCACCGCCCATTGCGCGACGTCGACCGCCTCCACGGGCGGAGGCAAGACCGCACCGCCTGAGGCAGGAAGCCACGAAAGTACCAACGCGAACACGGCGCTATAGCCCAGCCGCCTCACGGAACCCTCCGAACCCCCGCGACGTCGTGGACGACTGGGGAGAGATGGAACGCTTCCCCTCGCTTATCGGCTACTTAGGGCACCCACTGAAGTTTTCCGGACGATTTTGTCGTCCCCGCGGGCAGCATAGACAGCCGGGACATCGGCGACTATGATGCGCCCCCTCGCAAGAGCCAACCGGAGATGCCGCCATGGCGACCCACAAGTCCGCCGAGAAACGACACCGCCAGTCCGAAAAGCGCCGACTTCGGAACCAGGGAGTTCGAAGTCGCATGCGGACGACCGTGAAGAATTTTCTCGCAAGCCTCGATTCGGGCGACGCGGAAGCCGCCACCGCCAATTTTCGAAGTGCGGAACGCGAACTCCGCAAGGCGGCGACCAAGGGCGTGATTCCGAAGCAGCGAGCCGACCGGCACGTGGGTCGGCTGTCAAAGCGCCTCCAGTCCCTTCGCTCCTCCTAGCCGAGCGGATGAGCTGATCAACTCGCGAGGGCGATCACCAGTCGCTCCAGCGCGAGTTCGGGAGCCAGGGATCCAGCTCCCTTGATGGCCGTGTCGGTTCGGTGAATGAAACCGAGGCACGCCTCGAGGCGCCCGATCGAATACCGTCCCGCCTGTCGTTGAAGCTTCTTCACGACAAAAGGAGGTCGCGGAACGCGAACGCCCTCGGCCGTGCGAAGCAAGAGACGGAAATGCGTGGCCAGCGACGCCAAGACCACGGGAGACGGAGCCCCGTGTTCGACAATCCGTCCGAGCGTGCTCACGGCTTCCGCAATTCGGCCCTCTCCAATCGCGTCCGTGAGATCCCAGATCGGCTGCTCGGACACCGCGTGGGTAGACCACCCGACGTGTTCGCGTTCGGCGCGCTCTCCCGGGCCCACCATCAGCGAAAGTTTTTCAATCTCCTGCCGCAGCAGGAGCAACTGGGGACCCACCTGTTCGGCAAGTTCACGAGCCGCGGAGGGAGCGAGATCGAGCCCCAGTCGATCGGCCTCCGACTGGATAAAATCCACCACCTGCCGCGTCTGTTTCGGAGCTTCGCACTCCACCACTACCGCGGGATTCCGAAATGCCTTGACCCACCTCAGTCGCTTGTCCGGCTTCAGTGCGATCACCACCAGGACCGTATCCGGGGGATCCCTCAGCCCCTGCACGACTTCGCCCAACCGATCAAGGAGTTCCGACTCCTTCACGAGTCGACCTTCTGGAGCGGTGAGAATGACCAGGCGTCGAGACGCCATTACGGGAAGCGTGTCCACCGCGTTTTCGAGGGTCTGCGCCGAAATGGCGCTGCCATCGAAACGATCGAGATTGAAATCTTCAGGGCCTCCCTCGAGAGCGGCGGCCCGAATCGCCGCTAGGGCCTCGTCGCGCAGGAGGGGTTCCGGGCCCGCCAACAGGTATCCCGGACGGAGGCGACCTTGCTCCAATTCGGCGACGAGTTCCGCAAGGGTCAACTCCCCTTCTCCACGTCGTCGAGGTAGATCGCGTCCACAACGCGGCCCGCAAGGATCTGCGAAATTCTTCGCAGCGCCTCCTCGCGATTTTTTCGGCCCGCTTCGACATCCGAACTCGCGAGGTAGATTTCGGTCTCGCCCAACGACCGCGCATCGATGGCGAGGTCGGTCCCATCCCGTCGCCGCACCTGGACTTCGATCGCCACCTGGACTTCGTATTCGAGAGCGAGCACGATGGATGAAAAACTTCGTGGCGCCGTCACGATCGGAAGCACTTTGCCCTCGACGAAAAGGTCCGCCCGGTCCGAATCGGCAATCAGCCGCAACCCACCGCGCCGGAGAAATTCCTTGCGCAGGGCCTCGGTCATCATCAACTCGGCGTTCGGCTGGCTCGATGCATTTTCAAAAGTCCGTACGGAAATAGTCTCCGCACCATCGAGAGCACCGCGATAATGCACCACGCCGTATCCGCATCCCAGCAGAAGCGCGAGAACCGCAAGTAAAGCCCGAGAAGCCCACGTCACTCCGCGAGGTGTAGCACGACCGACCGGCAGAAACCCTCAGTCGTCGAGTCGCCTGGCGACAGCCCGCAATGCACTCCGCGCCTGGGGATCGCGCTCGCGCTCGACCCGGGAGAGAATGGCCGTTCGCGCACTGGGCTCCGCGACATCAACGAGTACCTCGGCCGCTTCGATACGAACCGAAGCATCCGGGTGGTCGAGGGCTTTTCGCACCGCTGCCACGAGAGGTGGATCGGGTTGTCGCCGCAGGATCGCCAGGACGGCACACGCAAGATCGGGAGACGGGCTGGCCAGCAATTGCGCGGCCCGTGCGCGAGCGCGACTTCCCGGGAGGCGAGGAAGAAGTTCCACGGCGGCGATGGCCGAGAGCCCCCCTCGTCGAATCCCCTCTTCGACCCACGAAAGACCGCGATCCTCGTCCACCCAGTGACAATCCCGGGCGAGACACGTCCCGAGACTCCGAAGCGCCGCAGCCTGCACACCCTCGCAGGGGTCGGACACCAAGCGTTCAAGACGGTCCAGTGCCTCGCGGTCCCGCGCTTCGCCCAGGGAAACAGCCCCTGCCATCCGAACACGGTCCGCCTCGTCGCCCAGAAGTTGGTCCCGGACGGCCGCCGCGTTTTCCGGAGACGACATGGACAAGGTGCTCGCCGCAACTTCTCGTACCGCGGGGCTGGGATCGCCCAAGACGGCATCGACCCAACTCGAACCCAACGACCCGACCAACTTTGCAAGAATTTTCGCGAACCCGATTCGCACCGATTCTTCAGAAGTCAAAGACCACTCCGAGAGGGTCGCGATCACGCGCTCGGACTCCATCTCCGAGCCCGTTGCAATCGCGACGATGGCGTGGTCGAGGGCCTCGATCTCGCGATCGGACAAAACATCTTCGTTGACGACGGCCTGCTCAAAGCTCCGCACCAATTCGCCCAGGGCGTCCGGCTCCGGACGGGAAGCGAGGGCCTCCGCAGCGGCTACGCGAACATCGGGTTCCATCGCATCCAGGCTCTCGACCAGGCGCGCGGCGCCCCACGCCCCACGCGTTCGCGAAAGCAGTCGACAGGCACACGCCCTTTCGCCCTTCTCCAACCGGTCCCAGGCGCGATCGATGACTTCCTCGGTAAAATCGCCGAGCGAAGACAGGGCCAGCAAGACCGCCTCCCCCCAAGGATCGTCCTCCAGTCCCGCGAGAATGGCGACAATGCCGAATGGATCCTCGACCAGTGCCACCCAGTGGACCAGGGCGAGCGCGTCGTGCAGGTCCCCGGCAAATTCGTCCGCTGCGTGCTCGCGATGGACCTGGCGAAGTTGTTCCACCGCCCGACCCATGCGAGGGACTTCCCACGCTTCCCCAAACTCCCACACCTGTTTCCAACTCGCATAGGCTGCTTCGCGCCCTCTTGAGCGCACGTCTTCGCAGCGGGAAGACAGATCCCTCAACGCGTTGACCCACGGCCCCTCGGTCGCGCCCAGGGTCGCGAGAATCTCGAGATTCCGGGCTCGACCCTCCTCGAGAGCATCGAGAAGCGGCGTGACGTCGAAAACCGAGTCCCTGGAAAAAGGATCGGCCGCCCGAGCCCGTGATCCGTCCGAGTCAGCCAGGGTCATCCGAGGACCTTCGCGTTCGAATGACACGCGCCAACTCATCCGCAAGGAAATCCCGCTCTT
>JAZAOF010000061.1:0-12651 GCA_036228265.1 Myxococcota bacterium
ACCTCGATCGGGTGACGGTCCTTGATCTTGCGGACGATTTCGCCGAGGCGGCGGGCGCGCTCGACCGTGGGCCCGCGCCCCGAAAGGGCCATGCAGTAACGGCTCGCGCCCGCTCGAGCCGCGGCGTCGGCCTCGGCGAGAATTTCGTCTTCGCCCTTCATGGCGTATTTGCGGATCGCCGATGCGGAGTCCTTGTTTTGAGAGCAATAGCCGCAGTCCTCGGGGCAGAGCCCGTTTTGCACGTTGTTCAGGACATGCACCATGACGCGCCGCCCGAAGTGGGCTTCGCGGGGCGCGTAGGCCGCCTGGACGATTCCGAGAAGGTCCCCGCTCGGTCCGTCGAGAATCCACGCGGCTTCGTCGGCCGTGGGCGGTTCGTCGCGCAGGGCGCGCTCGGCCAATCGGGCCGTGGTCTCCAGTGCCAGCATTTGGTTCTCCTGTTCTCGGGCTCTGCGCCCCGGGGTGCGAACTCGCGATCCTAGAGCCCGGGCACCGGCTGTCAACGCCCGTCCGGAGGTGGGGTGACAGCGGCCTCGCCGGGTCCGACCCGGGGCCGACCTTTCCGGTGAGAACGCCGGTCCTCGTCGGCGAACGTCAGTTAACACCCTGTTATATAAGGGGATTTTAAAAAACCACTGTTTGACAGCGGCGACCGGCACGCTAGCCTTGGGCGATGCCGAAGTTCGAAAATCCGCCTCCGGGCAACGCCGAGGCTTCCCCCTCCGGCGTGTCCGCGGAATCCGGGCTGTTTGGCCACCTCGGGGAGCCGCTCGAACTCGTCGAGCACGCCATCCACGAGCAGTTGGCCAGCAAGGCCGAGGTCGTCCGGGCCATGGGCGACCACGTTTTTGGCGCCGGCGGCAAGCGGCTCCGCCCCGCCCTGCTGCTGTTGGCGGCAGAACTCTGCGGGTATACCGGACCGCGTCGGATCCATCTCGGCGCAGCGATCGAGTTGCTCCACACGGCCACTTTGCTCCACGACGACGTCGTCGACCTTTCGAACCTGCGCCGGGGCCGCCCTTCGGCGAACGCGATCTGGGGCAATCGCCGCGCGGTCCTGTCCGGCGATTTTCTCTACGCGAGGGCGTCCTCGATGATCGTCGAGGACGGCAACCCCGACATCCTTTTCTCGTTCGCCGACACGATCCGCCAGATGGCCGAGGGGGAGTTGCTGCAGTTGCAGAGCAGTTTTTCCACGACGGTCACCGAGGCTCATTACTACGAAGTCATCGAGCGCAAGAGCGCCAGCCTGCTCGCCACCGCCTGCGAAGTTGGAGCGGTCCTGGGGGGCGTGACCCGTTCCGAGAGGCGCGACGTCAAGGAGTTCGGGAGCCAGTTGGGTATCGCCTTCCAGTTGCGCGACGATGCCCTCGACTACGAAGCCGGCGAAGACGCGCTGGGCAAGAGACGCTACGCCGATCTACGCGAGGGCAAGGTCACCATGCCGCTGTTGCTGACCCTCAAGCGCTGCACGGTGAGCGAGCACGAAGAGATCAACCACGCGATCAAGTCGGCGGCCCAGCTGGCGGACGATCCCCAGGGACCCTCTCTTTCCGAAGCGAAGTGCGAGGCGGTGATGGCTCTCGTCGCCCGTTACCGGGGTGTGCAGGACACGGTGCGGCGGGCTCGGGTTCACCTCGAGCGGGCACTGAACTCGATCGAGGCTTTTCCCGACGGCTCGGCTCGGCGCTCTCTTCACGAAGCAGCCGTCTTCGCGGTCGAGCGCGACCGCTAGGGCTTACCGGCTTCGCCTGTTTCCGATCGCCCCGCGGTCCCGCGGAGATCGATTCCTTGAAAACAAGCAGAAGAGGTTTGCACCTTGGCGGATCGGGGCTGGCCCTCGTGCTCGCGGGTGCCGTCCTGGGGGGAGTGGCCCCGGCGGCGTCGCCGGACGAAAGCGGGCGTGGCGTGGTCAACGTAAACACCGCCACCCTGGAGCAATTGCAACAACTGCCCGGCGTCGGAGAGACGCGGGCCCGCGCCCTCGTCGAAGCCCGCAGGGAGAAGGGGGGGTTTCGTTCCATCGACGAACTCATCGCGGTGCGCGGCGTAGGGAAAGCGCTGCTCGAGAAGTTGCGTCCCTACGTGACCCTGGAGGGGAAGACCACTCTCGGAAGCCGTTGACCTTCGCGATGCCGGGGCGGGAGGCTCCGGCATCGCGGACCGGCGGCTACACTGCGCCGCATGCTCCGGGACTCCAGGCGTCGCTCCCTTTTTCATCGCTGTTGCGAATTTTTCGCCCTCTTGTCGTTTGCTTGGGTCGTTACCGCGTCGGGGGCGAACGAGGGCGCGGCCGCTCCCCGCGTGGTCTCGCTGGCGCCCTCGCTCACCGCGATACTCGTTGCGCTTGATGCTGCCGATATTCTTGTCGGGATCGACGACGTGTCGTCGCGACAACAGCCCTCCCTCGCCGATTTGCCCAAGGTGGGTGGCCTTTTCAGTCCGAGCCTGGAAGCGGTCGTGGCGCTACAGCCGGGCCTGGTGGTCCTGGTGCCGGCGGTCGAGCAGCGCGATTTGCACCGTCGCCTGGAAGCTCTCGGAATTCCGGTCGCGCGCTTCGAGAACGTCCGGTTTGACCAGGTGCTCGAAAACATCGAACGCCTGGGGGCGCTCGTTGGTCGCTCGCGGGAAGCGCGGGTCCGAATCGGCGAAATCAAGAAGGTCCGGGAAGAACTCGCAGCGGTCTCGAGTGGTCGCGCCCGTCCCCGCGTGGTGGTCGTGCTCCAGCGGGATCCGCTCTTCGTCGTGGGGAGCGGCAGCTTCGTTGAAGAAATGCTCCGCGTCGTTGGAGCGGACAACGTCGCATCGGGCTTCGAAGACGCGTACCCCCGCGTGAGCCTCGAATGGTTGTTGGAGTCCGCGCCCGAGGTGCTCATCGACGTCGAGCCGAACGCGGGCGATGCCACGCGTTTCTGGTCGCGCTGGCCCGCCTTGCCGGCGGTGGCCAACGGCCGCGTGCTGCCCCTCGAGCCCGAACTCGTCACCTTGCCCGGGCCGGGTCTCGATGTGGGGATGCAGGCGTTGGCCCTCGCGATATTCGGAGACGGCGCGGCGGGCAGCGGCTCGGATGCTGAGGCGGTGCGAGAGCCGTGAAGCGACTGACGGCGTCTCAACTCATCGTTGTCCTGGTGATGGCTCTCGGTCTCCTCGCGGTTTGTCTTGGGATCGGTCTCGCGGTCGGGCCCAGCGGCGCGTCCTTCGGTTCGGTTCTGGATGTTCTCGCGCATCCCCGCGAACCGGGCCCTCTTGCCGACATCGTCTGGCGGGTTCGTGTGCCGCGCCTGGCTCTGGCGATGGGGGTGGGTGCATCGCTCTCGTTGGCGGGAGTGATCTTCCAGGCGCTGTTGCGCAACCCCCTGGCGGATCCATTTGTGCTGGGCGTCTCGGGAGGTGCGGCGCTCGGGGGGATCGCCGTTCTCGCCTTGGGAGCCGCATGGGGGATGGGACCGGAAGCCGCGCCCTTTGCGGGCTTCGCGGGTGCCCTGTTGGCCACCCTTCTCCTCTACTCGAAATCGGCGGTCGGCGGTCGGGTCTCAGCCACGCCCCTGCTGCTCACCGGTGTTGTATTCAACGCCTTTGCCTCGGCGGCCATCATTTTCGTCGCTTCTCTAGCGGGGCTGGTGGACGGAGCGCGGATCTTTCTCTGGCTCATCGGAAACCTGTCCTTGGCGAGTCTCGACGTCAGCATTGCGGTGGCGGTCTTTCTCGGGCTGGGGCTGGCGGTCGCCCTCGGCCTGGCGCGTAGCCTGAACCTGCTCGCTCTGGGGGACGAAGCCGCGGAGCACCTGGGCGTCGCCGTGGAGTGGCACAAGCGGATCCTGCTGCTCGCCACCTCGTTGATGGTTGGGGCCGCGGTTTCGGTGTCGGGCCTGATCGGCTTCGTGGGACTGATCATCCCGCACTTCTTGCGACTTCTGCTGGGTCCGGACCATCGCCTGCTGGTTCCCGCCTCGGCGATTGTTGGGGCCGCGTTCCTGGTTTTGTGCGACACCGCCGCGCGCAGTGTTCTCGGGGGGCGCGAACTGCCGGTGGGGGCCATTACGGCGTTGGTGGGCGGCCCTCTCTTCCTGGTCCTTTTGCGCCGCAGCCAAACCCGCGCCTGGGGTTCGCCGTGAGTTTGTGCATCGACGAAGTCCGCCTCTCGCTGGGTGGCCACCCGGTGCTTCGCGGGGCCAGCCTCGAGGTCGAGCCCGGGGAGATCGTGGGCCTGCTCGGACCCAACGGCGCTGGGAAGACGAGCCTGTTGCGCGTAGCCAGCGGAATCCGGCCTCCCGATGCGGGGCGCGTGGCGTGGAGCGGTCGTTCGCTCGGGGATTGGCCCCTGCGCGAACGCGCGCGGCAACTCGCCGTCGTGCCCCAGGAATGCCACGTGCCCTTTCCGTTTCGAGCCGGCGAGCTCGTTCTCATGGGCCGTGCTCCGTACCAGGGCTGGTACAGCCTCGAATCCCCGGGCGATGTTCGCCGGGCCAGGGCCGCACTCGAGAGAATGGGGATCGCGCACCTGGCAAACCGCTCGATCGCGGATTTGTCCGGGGGAGAGCGGCAGCTCGTGTGGATTGCGCGGGCGCTGGTCCAGGAGCCCCTTTGCCTCTTGCTCGACGAACCGACGGCGTTTCTCGATCTCGCCCACCGCATCGAAGTTCTCAAGGTGGTGCGCGAACTCGCCGACCAGGGCTGCGCCGTGCTGCTGGTTTCCCACGACCTTTCGCTCGCCGCTCGAAGTTGCGACCGCCTGGCGTTGCTTTCGGAGGGGCGCGTGGCCGCCGAGGGCAGCCCGGGGGAAGTCCTCGATCCGGTTCACCTACGCCGGGTCTTCGGTTTCGAAGCCCAGGTCGTCGAGGGGCCGGACGGATTCCCCCTCGTCCTTCCTGAAATTCTGCGCCGCTGAAGCGAGCGCGGGGGCGGCGACAACAAGCGCGCGGTTTCGTGAGTCCGGTGCCAATCGGGGCTAGTGTCCGTCCCGGCCGACGAGTCGCGTCCATGCCGCAGAGGAGAACGGAATGAGCCAGGTGCAGATCCGATCGTTGATGGCGCGGGAGATTCTCGATTCTCGAGGGAATCCCACGCTGGCCGTCGAGGCGGAGACGTCGACGGGCCATCGCGGGGTGGCCGCCGTGCCCTCGGGAGCGTCCACGGGCGAACACGAGGCACTCGAACTTCGCGATGGCGATCCGAACCGTTACGGCGGAAAGGGTGTCCTCGGCGCCGTGGCCCACGTCAACGGGGAAATCGCCAAGGCGCTGGCGGGGGAGATCCTCGGGGGGGTCGACGAGCAGGCACGAATCGACGGTTTGCTCGTCGAACTCGACGGCACCGATACGAAATCCCGGCTGGGAGCCAACGCACTTCTCGGGGCTTCGCTGGCCGTCGCCCACGCGGCGGCGGCAGCCCAGGAGACTCCGCTCTACCGATTTCTCGGCGGCGACGCGGCGACACTGCTGCCCGCCCCGATGATGAATGTTCTCAACGGCGGGGCCCACGCCGACAACAATGTCGACCTCCAGGAGTTCATGCTGTTTCCGCTCGGGGCTCCGAGTTTTAGCGAAGCGCTGCGCTGGGGGGCCGAGGTGTTCCATACCTTGAAGGAAGTTCTGCACGCGAAGGGCTACGCGACGGCGGTTGGGGACGAGGGCGGGTTTGCCCCCGACCTGGGAAGCAATCGGGAAGCGATCGAGTTGATTCTCCAGGCGATCGAGCAGGCGGGGTACCGGCCGGGCGAGGACATTTCGATCGCATTGGACCCCGCCTCGAGCGAGTTTTACCGGGAGGGCGAGTACCGGCTCGACGGGGAAGGCACGCGCAAGAGTTCCGAGGAGATGGTGGCCTTTTGGCGCGATTGGGTCGAACGCTATCCCGTCGTGTCGATCGAGGACGGTCTCGACGAAAACGACTGGGAGGGCTGGCAGCAGCTCACCCGCGACCTGGGCCCCCGCACCCAGCTGGTCGGGGACGACCTGTTCGTGACCAATCCCTCCATTTTCAGCAAGGGCATCGAACTCGGTGCGGCCAACTCCATCCTCATCAAGGTCAACCAGATCGGGACCCTCACGGAGACCCTCGAAGCCATCGCGATGGCGCGGGATGCCGGTTATTCGTGGGTAGTCTCGCACCGCTCGGGGGAAACCGAGGACACGACGATCGCCGACCTCGCCGTGGCTTCGGGCTCGGGCCAGATCAAGACCGGTTCGCTGTGTCGAACCGACCGGGTGTGCAAGTACAATCGCCTGCTGCGCATCGAGGGTGAGCTTGGCGGACGCGCCGAGTACGCCGGTGCGAGTCGTCTGGCGGGTCGTTGAGCCGCTCTCGCGCCGCCACGTCGAACGGCCGTCTCCTCGTCGGGGGGGTGGTTCTCGGACTCCTGCTACCGGGGCTCACGGTTCGCGCCTTCGTCCCCGAGCCCGAGCGGGTTGGCATTGCCATCGCCCGGGCCAACATCAAGGCGCAGCGCAACCAGCCGCTCCAAATCCAGTTGGCGATCCGGGTCGGAGGGGGGCCGGTTGTCGCCCAGGGCGAACTCGAAACCCAGCCGTCCGGACTCGCCCGACTCGAATTGCGGGGGGCCGGGGGGCTTCGGGAGCGCCACCTGCTTCACACGCGGGGGCACGCCGCGGCGCGCAACGGCGAACCCCTGGACGAGCCACGCGCCATGCTCCCCCCCGTCTTCTTGTTACAGGCGGGTTCGCTTGTCTCCCTCCAGCTATCGCTCCAGGGTTTCGGGATCGATCCCTTGCTGGTGGGCCTCGCGCCCTGCGGGCCAGAAAACTGCTACGTGCTGGGCGATCCCACCCGGGTCCCGCCGCTGCCCGAGGGCTCGGAATCCTCGGAGGAGACTCCTCCCGCGGCCCTCTCCGAGCCCGTGCCGGAAAGCTTTGGAAGCCTCTGGGTCGAAAAAGAGAACTTCCAGGCCCGGCGCATGCGGTCGCCGGGCGGCACGAGGGTCGAATTCGGACCCGAGGCGGCTTTTGGAAAGATCGCCGTACCCGCGTGGTTCGAGGTGCGGGAACCCGAGCGCGATCCCGTGCGCTTCGAGATCCAGGGGGTTTCGAAGAGCCGGTTGTCGCCGGCGGATTTCACCGTGGAGTGGGTGAACGATTCTCGGCTGCCCTAGCCTGCGGGAGAGGGTTTGCGGGGGTGGGGCCTTGCCTGGGTTCCGCCGCGGTGTACGTTGGAGACCTGCGAGACCCCCAGTCCGGATCGGCGTGTAGGGCGCGTGCGGAGGATTTCGAACTGCGCAGCCTAGAGGACATGCAGCCCCCTCCGGGGCTTTCCGTGCCGATCGTCACCGTGCTGGATGACGATGGCCAATTGATCGAGTCCGATCAGAGAGCGGTGGTGCGCCACGTCGTTCAGGAGGGCTACGGCGCCGACGTCGTTTTCGCAGCCGGAACGACGGGCGAGTGGGACCGGCTGACGAACCGGATGCGTCAGCAGGTGATCCGGGTCAGCGTCGACGAGGTGGATCGGCAGAATCGCCTCCACGGGAGCCGCTTGTCGCGGCCCGTGGAGTGCTGGGCCGGGGTCACGGCGCACACGGCCGAGGAAACCCTCGAAAACCTGGAGGTCGCTGTCGAGTGCGGGGCCGATGCCGTCGTCCTGGCTCCCCTTTCGATCGCGGGGCTCGACGATCCGGTGCGTTTCGTGGCCCGGGAGGTTTCCGACCTGCTCGACGCCCTCAGTCACAGGATTCCACTCTACCTTTACGACAACGCGGATATCGCGGCCGACCCGCGAGCTCTTCACATCCGTACTCGCCAGGTGAAGGCGCTGTCGCGCCTCGATTTTGTTCGCGGGATCAAGGTTTCTGCCTCGCGCAAGATCCTGGGCAACTACACGAAGGCCGCGGAGGGTTTTCGGGAGCGCGGCGAATTTGCCATCTACGTGGGCAACGCGAAGCTGATTTTCGATCTATTTCGCCACCGCACCGGAGTCTGGGGGACGCTCACCGAGCATTGGAACCGCTATTGGCTTTGGGGTTCGCTCCCCCACGGCGTGGTTTCGGGGCCGGCCAACGCGTTGCCGAGAGAGTGGGCTCGGGCCTGGCAGGTCTGCCGGGCGGGCGATGCGGAACGCATGGACGAGGTCCGCGCCGTCGTGGAGGCATTTGCGGAGGCTACGGCCACCCTCGAGGGGCGCCGTACGATCGCCTGCCTGAAGCATGCGCTGTATCACCTGGGGGTGGTCTCGAGTCCTGCCGTGGCAAAGGGGACACCGGAGCTCGACGCGGACGCGGCCTCTCGATTCGGCGATGCTTTTGCGGGGGTTTGCGAATTGTCGCGGACCCGCATCGGTTCGCCCTGGGTCAGCTTGGCATCGAGTACACCGTTGGCTCCCGGGGGCGACGAAAGAGGAGTGGGTGTTGAGTGACCTCGATCTCGTCGGAATCGGCAGCATGGCGCTGGATCGCGTCCATCGCTCGCCGCGCGTTCTCGGCCCCGAGGAGAAGGCCATCTTGCGCGATGTCGACGACGGAGGGCCGGTCGCACTTGCTGTCGGCGGAGTCATGCTCAACCAGTTGGGCTGGGCCGCGGCCTTGGGGCTTCGAACGGGGATCACGGGACGCCAGGGGGACGACGAAACCGGTCGTTTCCTGCGCGCGGCGATGGATCGCAACGGGATCGCGCGCCACCTGGTGCGGGGAGAAGCGGCGTCGACCCTGGCCGAGATTTTCGTGGCCGATGACGGCGGCCGAGCGATCTACATGGCCCCGGGAGCCACGTTGCAGACCACTCCTGGCCACATCCGCGCGGATCACGCGGAGTTCATCCGTCGCGGCGCACGGTTTTCGACGGAGATTTCCCAGGTACCGCTCGAAACGGTGCGCGAGGCCCTGCGGGTGGCGCGCGCCGCGGGGATTCCCACCGTTGTCGACTTCGACGTGTCGCTCGCAGACGCCCTGGCCACGCTTGGCGACGAAACCACTCTCCACGAGGTGTTGGAGCTGGCGGACCTCCTGAAACCCTCCAAGGCGGCTGTCCTCGACCTACTCCCCGCAGAGGAGAACGATCCGCTTTCCCTGGCCCGGGGCCTGAGAGAACGGTTCGGTTGCAAGGCGGTCGTTCTGACCGACGGCGAAGAAGGCTGCAGCATCAGCACGGAAGAATACGAGGGCCAGGTCGCCGCGTTCGACGCCAAATTGGTGGATACCACCGGGGCGGGAGATGCCTTCCTGGGCGGCTTGCTGGTTGCGCTGCACCACGGTCTCGATTGGGAATCGGCGGGGCTTTTTGCAAATGCGTGCGGCGCGGCCTGTTGCGAACAGTTGGGGGCGTTTCCCGAGGATGCCCAGCGCGCAAGGGCGCGAATACTCGAACTCTACCCCCGGTCGGCGCCGGGGTTGGCGGCCCCCCGGTCGGCCGAGGATCCCTCAGCGGGTGCGGAGGCCGCGCAACGCACCTTGGAGGTCGCCGCCGTGGGCGTGCAAGCCCTGGCCGAATCCTTCGATGGCTCTGCCCTGGCCCGCGCGGTCGACGCCATCCGGGCCTCGGGTGCGGCGGGTGGACGGCTGCATGTCACCGGCGTCGGGAAACCCGAACACGTCGCTCGCTATGCCGCGTCGCTGTTTTCTTCGACGGGGACACCGGCGACGTTTCTTCACGCCACGGAAGCGACCCATGGAAGCCTCGGCCAGGTGGTCTCCGGGGACGTCGTCATCGCCATCAGCAACAGCGGCGAGACGGTGGAGCTCATGGCGACCGTCGACGCCCTGGTCGCCCGGGGAGTGACGCTGATCGGAGTTACGGGAGGTCGCGACTCGTCGCTGGCCCGCGCGAGCGACCTGGTACTGGAAGCCGGCGTTGCGGACGAAGGCGGCCCCCTCGGGTTGGCGCCGCGGGCCAGTATCGCGGCCGAGGTGCTGGTGTTGGCGGCGCTTTCCTCGCAATTGCAGGAGGCGAGCCAACTCTCCCGCGAGCAGTACGCGCTTCTTCACCCGGCGGGTGCGCTGGGAGCCAAGGCCCGGGCCGACTGAGTCGGCCACGGCGGACTGCTTGACGGTCTCTGGGCCGCGATCTACCGTGCTCGCTGCCCGCCCCGGCTGCCGGGCGCCCATGGGGCCGTAGCTCAATTGGGAGAGCGCCGCGTTCGCAACGCGGAGGTTGGCGGTTCAATCCCGCTCGGCTCCACCATGGGCGGGGTGCGCGCGCGATCAGCCGATCAGCCGACTAGCCCAGCGGCGATCCAGGCGCCGAGCCCCAGCCCTCCGTCGAGCCCGCCCAGGGCGTAGCGTTCGTCGCGTCGAAAAAAAAGCAGCACGAAGGCCTGGGCGGCGGGTATGGCGATTAACGGGCGCAGGGTTTCCGGGGCGGCCCAGGCGACGCCAGCGCTCGCGACCACGCCCAGGCCGGCCGCCGACAAAACCGCCGACCGGTGCCCGGGCGTGCTGGGGGAGTCGCATAGGGTCGAGGCCAACGCGTTTGCAGCCAGCGTGCCCGCGAAGACACCCGCGACCCACGGCAGCAGCGAAGTCGCTCCGGGCGGGAGCGGGCCGGCCAGCGCCGGCAGACCGATCCCAACCGCCAGCCAGGCCCCGGTGACGTACGCGGATTCGGCTCCCACGTGTCCTTTCAAGCGCCGGTGCAGCAGGCCGAGACCCCCCACCGCGGCACATAGCGCCACCGTGGAGGCCCCTTGGTAGATTCCGAGGGCCACGGCCGCGACCGCGATGCAGGCGGTGAGCCCGATGAGTAGCGCCCGGTTTTCTTCGACGAAGCGGGTTCGAAGGGGCCAGGCGGGCCGGTCGCGCTCGAGATCGCGAAGGCGGTCGACGTTGTAGACGACCCAGGTCCCCGCCAGGGCCAGGGCGACGGGCGGCTGCCCGGTGCCGATTGCAGCGCCGGCGGCGGCGACCAGCCCGGCGGCGGCCGAGGCCGTCCATAGGCTCGAGAAGAGCAGCACATCGATCCAGGGGCGGGCAGGGGCGGCGATGGTCGACCTCGATCGCGAATCGAGCGCCGCAGTATGCCCTACGCCCGAGAGCGGGGCGAGAGTGCCCGCAAGCCGCCAGCTCGCCTAGCTCGGCACGGGGCGGGGCACTAAGCTGGATGCGAACGTTCCACCGTCCGCCGAATGGATTGGGAACACGGGCCAGGCCTCATGCGTACTTCAGTCGTCGATTTCTCTCGGAACCGGCGCGGGCAATTCGCGCCGTGTTGAAACTCTCGATTCCCGCAATCGTCACCGCCGGCGATGCCCGAGCGGCGCGGGCGATCTACGGAAAGAGCAAGGTCTACCTGGAGGTCGCCGGTCGCCCCCTGGTCGCCCACGTGGTGTCGATGCTCCAGGACGTGCCCGAGATTTCCGAAGTCTGGGTGGTCGGCAACCCGGAGCGCCTCGAGGAGGCACTGGGAGATCCGGCGTTTCGCACGGCCTTGCGCAAGCCGCTGCACATCCAGCCGCAGTTTCGAAACCTGTACGAAAACGCGTGGGAGACCTACCGGCGGGCGCTGCCCGGGGCTTCGGTCGAAGGGCGCGATCCCGAGGGCGAGGACCTCGACCGCATGGCGCTCTTTCTCTCCGCCGATCTGCCCTTTGCGACCGCCGAGGAGATTTCGACCTTCATCCGGAGAGGCGTCGAGACCGGCGCCGACTATCTGCTCGGCCTGGTTCCCGAAGGCGCGCTGGCGTGTTTCCAGGCGAGACCGGGAAAGCCGGGCATCGAGCCGGCGTTCTTCAACATCCGGGACGGCCGCTTGCGGCAGAGCAACCTGCATCTCGCGCGGCCGGGGAGGATGGGCAATCGCCAGTACATCGAGGACATGTACGAGCACCGTCACCAGAAAGAGTGGAAGGACATGCTGGGGCTTGCCTGGCGCATCACTTTTTCGGAGGCGGCGGGGCTCCAGACCGCCTTCTACTTTTTCTTGCTGCACCTGTCCGGGCTGGCCGACCGCTGGAAGCTTCGCAGGCTGGCCGATCGGATCCGCCGCACCGTGACGCTCCAACGCGCCGAAGGGTTGATTTCGCGGTTGCTCGACACCCGTTTTGGCTTCGTCGTCACCGAGGTCGGAGGAGCCGCGATCGACGTGGACACCGAGGCCGAATACGACGCGGTGTGCGAGCGCTACGAGGAATGGCGGGCGTTGCAAGGCGAGCGCGCTCGGCAGTTCTACGGGGCGCTCGCGGAGCAAGCGGACTCGAGCGGAGACGCATCGTGAGGGCCGCCGACGAGGCCCGTGCGGTTCGAGAATCGGCCGGGCTCTTTCGACGCGAGGACCGGGGAGTGATCGAGGTGAGCGGCAGCGAGCGCACCCGCTGGCTGCAGGGAATGCTTTCCGCCGACATCGAAGCCCTGGCTGCGGGCCCCGAGGCGTCGGGCTGCCCGGCCCTGCTTTTGAACCACCGTGCCGGCGTGATCGCCGAGATGCATGTCGCGCTTCGCCCAGAGGTCTTCTGGCTCGATTGCCACCGGGCGTCGTTGGCCGAGGTGATCGAGCGGCTGGAGAAGTTCATCGTGGCCGACGATGTCGAACTCACGGATCGCTCCGAGGATTTCGATCTGCTGGGTCTCGAGGGGCCGGGGGCCGAAACCCTCCTGGCGCGTGCCGGGGGCCCTGGCGTCGACGCGCTGGCTCCGGGCGCGGTGGGCTCGGCTTCGATCGGCGGCGTCGACGCGGTCGTGGGGGCCTGGGGCAGTACCGGCGAGCTCGGTTTCCG
>JAZAOF010000062.1:0-14071 GCA_036228265.1 Myxococcota bacterium
GAGACCCATGCCTCCGAATTCCCCGGTGGGCCAGGCGACGGTGAAAAAGGGAGCCCAGAAGCTGCCCCCCGCCATCGCCTGGGCGCCGAGTCCATAGCCCTTCCGCAGCACGATCGTGAAGAAGGGCACGCTCAGGCTGGCACCGGTGACGAACATGCGGGAGGCGTGGCGAACGAGCGCGGTTTTCTCGGATTCTGGCCCCACCATGATGCCCGGCGTATCGCACAAGAAGAGAATGGGGAGATCGAATGCGTCGCAGAGCTGCATAAAGCGCGATGCCTTGTCGGCTCCCTCGCGGTCGATGGCCCCGGCCAGGTGGGTCGGGTTGTTGGCGACGATCCCGATGGGGCGCCCTTCCACGCGGGCGAGTGCCGTCACCATTCCAAGGCCGAAGGCTTCCCGGAGTTCGAGCACGGATCCGGTATCGGCGAGGTTCGCGATCACCTCGCGCACGTCGTAGATCCTCAGGCGGTTTTCCGGGATGAGACCCCGAAGCCTGCGTTGGTCAGCGCAGGACCATTCCGAAATCGGTCCCTGGAAGTACGACAGGTACTTTTGGGCGACTTCGACCGCCTCGGCTTCGTCTTCCACCGCAATGTCGACGACACCGTTGGGGACCTGGACGTCCATCGGGCCAACTTCTTCGGGGCGAAAGACCCCGAGCCCACCGCCCTCAATCATGGCGGGTCCGCCCATTCCGATGTTCGAATTGGCGGTGGCAATGACCACGTCACAGCAACCGAGAAGCGCGGCGTTGCCGGCGAAGCATCGGCCCGAGTTGATGCCCACCAGGGGTACGAGCCCCGAGAGCGCGCCGAAAAATGCGAAGGCCCAGCAGTTGAGCCCGGCGGCGCCGGTGCCGTCGGTGTCGCCGGGGCGTCCGCCCCCGCCCTCGCTGAAAAGAACCAGGGGCAGGCGATATTTTTCTGAAAGTTCGAAGAGTCGATCCTTCTTGCGGTGGTTGAAGAGCCCCTGGGTTCCGGCCAGCACGGTGTAGTCGTACGACATGACGACCGCCCGCGAATCCTCGTCGGGGAAGAGAGCGCCGTTGATGCTTCCGACGCCCGCCACCATGCCATCGCCCGGAGTGTTTTTTCGGAGGTCGTCGATCTCCCGGCGGCGGCGTTGAGCGGCGACTACCAGGGGGGCGTACTCGATAAAGCTTCCCTCGTCGCAGAGGTCATCGACGTTTTCCCGCGCCGTCCGCTGGCCGTGCTTGCGACGACGCGCCACGGCCTCCGGGCGATTTTCGTCGAGACCCAAGGCGTGTTTCTCGCGCATTTCGGCGAGATCGGGACGAACGAAGTCGAGATCAACACGGGCTTTTTCGCGCTCTCGCACGCCCTCGACTTCGCGCTCGGCGAGAAAGAGCAGCGGAGAACCCTCGGCAACGGTCGCCCCGTCGCTGACCTGGAGTCGCATCACCTCCCCGGCGAAGGGGGCCACGATAACGTGCTCCATCTTCATGGCTTCCATCACGAGAAGAGCGTCACCGGCGTGGACGGTGGCTCCCTCATCGACCTGCACGGCCACGACGGTTCCCTGGACGGGGGCCGCAATGGCAACGCTTCCCGCTGGGCCGGCAACCTGGGCGAGGGGCACTTCCCTGGTGCGATCCGAGTGATCCTGCCTCCCGTGTTCGAGAACCGCGAGCGGGTCGTTGGGATCGACCTGGGCTCCGACGGTTGGATCTCCGCGACCGGCCGGAGCGTTCGCCGCTCGCCGGGCGTCGGCCTCCGCGGTGGCCGTGAAGAGCGCTTCCGCGTTTTCCTCGATGAAGCGCGTCGAAACGCGAAGTTCATGAACATCTGGATGCTGAAGCAGGGTCTCGAGAAAAGAAGCGTTGGTCGAAACACCTTCGACGCGGAGTTCGTCCAGGGCGCGCGCGCAGCGACCCAGGGCATCGCCGTAACTTCCACTGGGAGAGTGGGCGATCACCTTGGCGAGCAGGCTGTCGAACGCTCCGCTGGGTTCAAAGCCGCCGAAGGCGTGATGGTCGACGCGGATGCCCGGTCCCGAGGGAGGCTCGAATACCCGAACGGTTCCAAGGGCGGGACGCGGCGTGCCCTCGCGCGTCATGGTTTCCATGTTGACCCGCGCCTGCACGGCGTAGCCGTGGGGCGGTGAGATTTCACCAGGACGCAGCCCCAACGCGGCGAGGCTCTCCCCACCCGCGATAGCGAGTTGCAAGCCGACGAGGTCAAGACCGGTGATCGCCTCGGTTACCGTGTGCTCTACCTGGAGCCGTGGGTTGGCTTCGATGAAGGCCCACCGTGCCCCAGGGTCCGCACGGGTCTCGATGAGAAATTCGAAGGTCCCGAGGCCGCAATAGCCGATCTTTCGTGCCATCGACACGGCCGCGTCGAGAAGGGTGTCGCGAAGGTCCGGGTGGAGTCCCGGGCTTGGCGCCACCTCCACCAGTTTCTGGTGGCGGCGCTGCAGCGTGCATTCGCGCTCCCAAAGATGAACGACGTCCTGGCCATCTCCCGCGATCTGGATCTCCACGTGGCGGGCGTGGGGGAAAAATTCTTCGACGTAGACGTCGGGGTTGTCGAAGGCTTTCGCGGCTTCGGAGCGGCAGCGTTCCATGGCCTCGGAAAGGTCGCCGGATGCGTTGACCACGCGGAGGCCGCGCCCGCCACCGCCCGAGATGGCCTTGACGATCAATGCGGCACCGGGGTCGAGAGCGGAGAAAAAGGTTTCCGCTTCTTCGAGTGTGGTGGGCCCCGTCGTGCCCGGCAGGATGGGCACGCCGCATTGCTCGGCCAGTGCGCGTGCCCGGCCCTTGTCGCCCAGTTGTTCGAGTACTTCCGGTCCGGGCCCGACGAAGACGAGCCCCGCTTCTGCACAGGATCGGGCGAGGAGGGCGCTTTCGCTGAGGAAGCCGTAGCCCGGATGGACGGCATCGCAGCCGGCCCCCAGGGCCTGTGCAACGATGGCGCTTGCGTCGAGGTAGGCGGCCGCGCCCGGCGCCCCGAGCGCCCGGGCCTCGTCGGCGCGTTGGACGTGGCGGGCCCCTTCGTCGTCGGCGCTATGGATCGCAACGCCTCGAATGCCCGCGTCGGCCGCCGCGCGCAGGATGCGGATCGCGATCTCGCCACGATTGGCTACCAGGAGACTTTCGATCGTCATGGGGGGTGTTTTCCCTCCGTTTCACTCGCTCGCCACCTAGACTCTAGCGGCCTACGCGGGCCCAGGAGGCTTGGCCGAGGCGAGGCGGGGCCTTTGTGCTGTCCACCGCCCGCTTGAAATAAACTGAAAATTGGTTCAATATTCAGTGATGACGGCAAATTCCCCCCATCCCGATGGCCCGGAAGCGTCCGCCAAGGAGCGCGTGGGCTACAAGCGCTCCAGCGAGACCAAGGCGCGCATCCTCGAGGCGGCGCTGGCCGAGGCCTGCGAGGTGGGCTTCCAGAAGACCTCGGTGGCGCGGGTCGCCGCGCGGGCGGGGGTCGCCATTGGCGTCCTCAACTACCACTTCGGCTCGAAGCGCGAACTGATGCGACGGCTCATGGTGTCGGTGCACCGGGACTTGCGTGACCAGTTGCTCTTTGCACTTCCCGCTGGAAGCGAAAATTTTTTTGAGCAAGAGCGCGCGGGGCTACTGGCCTACATCGCCTACCTGCGAATGAATCCGGCCCACTCCCGGTTGGCCGAAGAAGTCCGCGCTCACGACCCCGAGCTGCACGAGCTGGGGATCGAGGCATGGATGGAACAGTTCCTCCAACGCGCCCGGATGGGAATCGACCGCGGGCAGATCGCGC
Source organism: Myxococcota bacterium (assembly GCA_036228265.1). Lineage (GTDB taxonomy): Bacteria > Myxococcota_A > UBA9160 > UBA9160 > UBA4427 > CAJXIC01. The sequence continues at coordinate 3,765 of JAZAOF010000062.1, forward strand.
CGATGGACGATGCCGAGATCCGAACCCAAGGCTATTTCGTCCTCGGGGCCTACCGGATCTTCGACCAACTTCTCCAGGCCAAGCCCTATCCCGGGGACGAAGCGGTCGCCGACGCGTTTCTTGGACTCTTGCGCGGCGGTCTCGGTGGAAACATGGCCCGGCCCGCTTCACTGGATTTTTCGGACCGATCAGGAGACGCTGAACGATGAGTACCCTCCCCCAAGACCCCACGCCGACCCACGCCGATTTCGACCCGGACGCGATGCGCGAGCGCTACCGCGTCGAACGCGAAAAGCGACTGCGATCGGATGGCAACGAGCAGTACGTGGAGGTAGTGGGCGCGTTCTCGCGGTACCTCGACGATCCGTACACGGAAGAGACCCTCGAGCGGGCTCCTCTCAGCGACGAGGTCGAGGTCGTGATCATCGGCGGAGGCTTCGGGGGCTTGCAGATGGGAGCGCGCCTCCGCCAGGCCGGGGTCAAGGATCTTCGCATTATCGAAAAAGGCGGAGACTTCGGCGGCACGTGGTATTGGAACCGATACCCCGGAGCGCAGTGCGACGTCGAGTCGTATATCTACCTGCCGCTCCTCGAGGAGGTGGGTTACATCCCCCGGGAAAAGTACGCCTACGCCAAGGAGATCCTCGAATACAGCCAGAAGATCGGTCGCCATTTCGATCTTTACGAGGGGGCGCTCTTCCAGAGCGAAGTAACGGATCTGACCTGGGACGAGTCGATTTCTCGTTGGATCGTCTCGACCAACCGGGGCGATGCGCTACGCGCGCGCTTCGTCGCCATGGCGAACGGCCCGCTCAACCGTCCCAAGCTGCCGGGCATTCCTGGCATCGAAGATTTCAAGGGTCACACCTTCCACACCAGCCGGTGGGATTATGAATATACCGGAGGGGGTCCGCTCGGTGATCTCGACCGGCTCGGGGACAAGCGGGTGGCGGTAATCGGAACCGGTGCAACGGCCATTCAGTGCGTTCCGTTCCTCGGGGAGGGAGCGAAGCAACTCTACGTCTTTCAACGAACCCCTTCCTCGGTGGATGTGCGCGGCAACAAGCCGACCAATCAAAAATGGGCGGAGAGTCTCGAGCCCGGTTGGCACAAGCACCGGATGGAAAACTTCAATGCCATGGTGTCTGGTGTTCCGCAGCCAGAGGATCTCGTCGATGACGGATGGACCGATCTCATCGGGAAGATGGTCAGCCGCTTCCAGGAAGCGATGAAGGAGGGGAAACCGAATGTCCCCGAAATCCTCGAAATGGCGAATTTCGACAAGATGAACGAAATCCGGGAACGGGTCGATGAACTCGTCGACGATCCCGAGGTCGCGGAAAAGCTCAAGCCCTACTACCAGATGTTCTGCAAGCGGCCGACGTTCAACGACGAATACCTCCCGACGTTCAATCGACCCAACGTCGAACTCGTCGATACCGACGGCAAGGGAGTCGATCGGATTACCGAAAAAGGCCTGGTCGTGAAGGGCGTCGAGTACGAGGTGGACTGCATTGTCTACGCCACGGGATTCGAGGTGGGGACTTCCTATGCGCGAAGAGCCGGCTACGAGATTCGCGGCCGCGATGGGCAGAGCCTTACCGAAAAATGGGAATCCGGGGTGAGTAGCCTCCACGGTATGCAGAGCCGCGGGTTTCCCAATTGCTTCCTCATGCACATGTTCCAAAGCGCATTCACAGCGAATTTCCCTCACCTCCTGGAAGAACTCACCACCCACATCGCGTACATCCTGGCGCAAGCCATCGAGCGGGGAGCGACGGTCGTGGAGGTTTCCCAGGAGGCAGAAGAGGCCTGGGTGAAGACGATCCTGGAGAAGGGAAGGGGAGCCATGGGGGCGATCGGGAGCCCCGATTGCACGCCCGGGTACTACAACAACGAGGGCCAGGAACGGGAGCCCACGGCGATGCAGGCGGCCCCTTACGGGGGCGGTTCCATTGAGTACTTCAAGCTTCTCGAGGCGTGGCGAGAGGACGGTCAGCTCGCGGGGCTCGAGCTGACGAAGTAAGCGCTCCGTGTAGCGGGCGGAGGACCGCCTAGCGGGATTCTCGCTCCCGGCGCATCGACCGCACGCGGGCGAGGACCCGAGGATCTTCAGGCTCGAGTTCGGCAAGCGTTTCGGCCACGGCCAGCGCTTCGTCCCAACGTTGCGCCCGCTCCAAGGACTCGACGTGTTGCAGGGCTTCGCCAATCAGCCCGTCGTAGTCGTTGCGAAGATCGGCTCGATGAGGGGCGGATCGCGTCGCGTCGGCGAAGACCCGTAGACCGGTGGGCCAGTCTCCCAGTGCGAAGTGGGCTTCTGCGACGTAGCGGAGTTCGTCAGGATTGTCTGGGGCCATCGACAACGCGGTTTCGAGTTCTTCCAGCGCGCCGGGCAAGAGCGAGGGATCTTCCTCGCCGAGTTCGATCCAGAAGCGCCCCCGGACCTTGTGGGCAAGGAGGCTTCCGGGGTACTCCCGCTCGATTTTTTCGATCAATGGAAGCGCGAGGCGAGGCCGGCCACCTTGGATGCGGTCGACCGCGTCCTGGTAGAGAGCGAATACCTGGATACCGTCCCGGGGATGAAGATCGTCTTCTCCCAGGGGCGAAGTCCGGTTGGTGAGATAACCCAGCGCTTCGAGTTGCCGTTGCTCATCTTCTCCCAGCGAAGGCCGAGACGCCGGGGTGGGTTGAGTGTGCTGCGCGTGGAGGTCTTCGCGCAACTCCTGAGCGACTTCCGGGTATTCGGCGATGCGATTTCTCAATTCGTCGGGATCCTCGGCGAGTGCGTAGAGTTCGCTTTCACCGGTCGCTGCGGGCGCCTCGATGTATTTCCATCCCTCGCGGACGATGCTCCGCAACTCGCTCCAGCCGTGGTGGAAGCGCGAGTAAAGGCTCTCGAAGTAGATGGACCGCGAGGGAGGCGGCTCTCCCCGGAGTGCCGGTGCCAGGGAGGTCCCCTGGACATCTTCCGGAACTTCAAGAGAGACCAGTTCGAGCAGGGTCGGCAGAAGGTCAACGACACTCACGGGATCGGAAATGCGACCACCGGCTTCGATGGGCGCGCCGCGCAAGATCAGCGGAACCCGCATCGTGGAGTTGTAGATCAGTTCGGCGTGGGTGCGTTCTCCGTGCTCGCCCAGGGACTCGCCGTGATCGGCCACGACTGCAATGATGGTGTCTTCTGCAAGCCCGGCCTCCTCGATCTTCGCGATGAGCTTTCCAATCCATTCGTCCATGTACGCGATCTCACCCTGGTAGAGGTCGGAGGCATACCACTGGGTGTAGGGAGGTGGAGGCAGGTAGGAGTTGTGGGGATCGTAGAAGTGGACCCAGAGGAAGAAGGGGTCTTCGGGGTCAATTCCCGTCAGCCACGCGATCGCGTCTTCGACGACCTCCTGGGCAAAGCGCTGTTGGACGTTCCGCCGCGCGCTCCGCTGCGCGGGAAGTTGGTCGTCATAGACTTCGAACCCCCGGTCGAGCCCGAAGCGCGAGTAGAGTGGGAACGCCGATACGAAGGCGGCGGTGCGGTATCCCGCATCGCGAAAAACTTCCGCCAGGGTCACGGGCTCGGGTGGGAGAGCCCAGCCGTTGTCGTGCACGCCGTGTCGGTCGGGATAGGTACCGGTCAGAATCGACGCGTGGGCCGGCAGGGTAATGGGCACCGTGGTAAAGGCCCATTCGAAAAGCGCGCCTTCCCGTGCGAGCGCGTCGAGATTCCGCGTTCCCGCCTGCTCTTTGCCGTAGGCTCCCAGTCGATCCGCACGGGTGGTGTCCAGGGTGATGAGGAGCACCGAAGACCGCTCCATGGGCGGGGAGCAAGCGATGCCTAGGACAAGCAAAATCGCCGCCAGGACCCAACCGATTTTTTCCCACGCGGGCTCGTGAAACCGCATCGTCACCGGGGATGGTAGCCGCTGGGGCGAGGTTGTCCTGCCGAAAGCCTACACTCGCGGCGTGCCATCCGGACGTTTCGGACGGAGACCAGGAGACGACCCGACTCGATGCCGTGGAAGCGCCACGAACTCAACCGCGATTTCGAGTGGGAATCGCATCCGGGCCCCTATCGTCGGGTTACCCGAGATGAGGCGCGCGAGTTCGACGAGAGAGGCGTGTTCGTGCTCGAGGATGCGTTGACGCCGAGTACGGTCCAGGCCTTGATGGATGCCATCGACCCCCACGAGTCGGAAAACGAGGCCTCGCTTCGGCAGCGCGAATCGGGGCGTTTCTTCATCGAGCGGGCCGACGAGATCACGTTTACCTCGCGACTGACCGCGCGATCGCCTTTCCTGCACGATTTCTGTTCAGGAGAGATTTTTCGAGATCTCGCCCACGATCTGCTGGGCCCAAACGTTCAACTCTACGTGGACCAGTCGGTCTACAAGAAACCGGGGACCGAGGCACTCTTTCCCTGGCACCAGGACAACGGCTACGCGTTCATCGAACCGCAATCCTATTTGACTTGTTGGATCGCCCTGACGGATACCGACGAAGAAAACGGTTGCCCGTGGGTCGTTCCCGGGATTCACCGCCTTGGGACGCTGGATCATCGCCGCACCGAACTGGGCTGGGTCTGCGCCGAGAACCCCGGAGGCGCCGTGTCGATTCCGCTTCGCGCCGGAAGCATCGCCGTATTCTCGTCACTTACCCCGCACGCGACCGGACCCAATCGAAGCGAACAGGTCCGAAAAAGTTATATCGTCCAGTTCGCGCCTCTTGGAGCCGAGGTTCTCCATCGAAACCAAAGCGGCGAAATCGACCGGGAATGCGTCGATCTCCGACCGCATACCTTCCCCGTGCTCATCGACGGAGACTAAAGCCGACGATCGCGTCCTGCTCAGCGAAGCGAGTCGACGTCGACTACTGCGGCTTCGATGGGCGGAGCCGGTTCGTCCGGAAGCAGGAATCGCCAGAAGACCATTCCGGTGGGCAGCCCTGCGGCATCGATCCAGTTCGGAACGCCCGGGTCGCGGTGTGCGATCACCATTCGAAAGCTGCCATCGGGTTCGTAGTGGGTCTGGTTGCGGTTGAGCGATACCCGCCGATAACGGTACGGCGGGGTTTGCAATCGGTGGTTCCAGATCACGACGTTGGCGAAGCGACAGCGCGGAAAACGCCCTCGCATGACAAGAGCCTGGTTGGGGGCGAGTTCGTAGCGCGCTTGTAGGTAGGCGTTGTCCGCGGCCGCGTAGCCGATTTCCGTGTTGTTCTCTTCGTAGGCCGAATTGTCGAACTCGTTGGTCTTGTTCGAAACCCACGAGGGCATTGCCTCGGGCGGAATCTCCGGAAAGTCGATGGTGGCGCCGCGGATGAAATTGATGACGCGTTGGTAGCCCGCCGCCAATGCGCCGTCGTCCATCGGCGGTGCGGGACCCGGGTCCTCGACGGGTTCGATCCAGAGGGGCACGTGGAAGGTGGGGTCCGCGGCGACACTGCGATCCCATTCCCAGTAGTGTCGCGTGGTGATGGTGCCGGCCCCCGGTTCGAGCCGGAGCCAGTTTCGTTCCTGCGGTTCTGCGCTGGCGATGATCTCGTAGCTGCCGTCTGCAGCGATGTCGAACTCGTTGTCGTTGAGCGTAGAGACAACCCCCTTCGATAGGTGCCCCGCCTGGGCGCCGGCTTCGACGCTGAACGACGTATAACAAGCACCGTGGACATTGCCTCGAATTCGGTACGTGCCGGCGGGGTCGGCCACGGCCCCGTAGTAGACCGCGTCGGGGTTGTCGCCCAGCATCTTCTTGGTGGGGCTCAACCAGCGGTGGAAAATGGGTCGCTTGGGGTCGACGTCGAACCAACATTGAAAACCGTGTTGCAGCGCGTTTGCCAGTAGGTAGCGCCCGGCATCGCGCTCCGTGGGCCGGTTCATGCCGCGATCCGGTCCGATGTAGTTGGCCTCGATCTCAAGGATTTGGTCGGCGAGTTCCTTCAGAACTTCCGACGCCTGGTCGCGGGTGGGTTGGTCGCTTGCCATGGGAGGGCTCCGTCTCTACGAGTTGGCGCTCCGACGCGTTGGCGTGCGGAACGGGGCGGAACCCATTCTATGGAGAAATCCGGATTGGCGCCGCTCGCCAACGCGCTGGGAGCTGCAGACCGGCTACGGGGTCGCGGGTGCTTTCCGGCGCCGCGCCGCAAGCCCAACCAGCCCCAGGGAGAGTAGAAGCGCGGTCGTCGGCTCGGGAATGGGCTCGAAGTCGTAGGACGCGCTGTAGCCGGTAAATGAAATCGACACGTCGTCGAAGTATCCCGTTTGCCCCTGGTTGTAGCTGCCCACGCTCAGGCTGAGGGCGACGAGATTGGCATCGTCGAAACTTGAGTCGAAGCTGCCGACCCACTCGGAAAGCGTCCGGAGCGGCGGCCCGCCGAAGGACTTGGATTGGCCCAGGCCGCCATCCCACCAGAAGAGACCCGCGGTAGACGTGATCGAAACCGAAAGCCAGTCGTCCGCGGGGATATGCGCCATCGGGCTCGTCTGCCAGTACGGTTCGTAGACGAGTGCCCCGATGTTGTCGCCTGCCGCTGCGGGGTTGGAGATCGTGAGTCGGATGGCTGGCGCCGCCCAGGGGTTGAGATCGCCGACGGAACTCTTGTAGAAGTCGTACGAGACTTGGAAAGAGGCATCAGTCAGTGCCGCGGACGCATTTCCGTAGTGATCGCCAACGCCGACCTCGGCCTGATCATTGTTTGAAGTGCCCGTGGTGATTCGCGCGGCACCGCTGGCGAGGGGCTGGTTGTTTTCCAGGTTTCCACCGACTCCGCTGAGGCTCACCACCGAGGCGGTTCCGCCGGCCACGACATTTTTTTCGTACCAGGAACCGTCGCTGGGGGTCGCCGAAAAGGGTGCGAAGGAACTCACCGTGGTGGCGAGAGCCGGGGAGGCCCCCAGTAGGGTCAATCCAAGAACAATCGATGTCCCCGCGGAGAGAAAGCGGGGGGAAGAAAAGCGCATGGCGACGTCCTCTTTTGCAGCGATCCGCGTGGAGCAGCAACCGAAACGGAACCCCGGAGGACGGGGTTCCTCGCGAAATCCAGCTTACGAAATAGACACCGACGAGCGCGCATTCCGGACCATTTTTCCTGCGTAGATCTACGTAACTTACGATTTCAACGGGGCGTGAGAGCCTCCGGGAGTTCCCCGGGGTAGAATTCCGACCCCGGTACTGGGTCGGACCCGCCGGGGCAACGCGGAAGAACCGCGAAAAGGAGCGCGCGCGGATGAAGCCGATCACTCGTAGGCCCTTTGACCTGGTCCTGGTGTGCTTCTTCTCGATCTCCGTGATTTACGGCTTCTTGTTCAGCTTGCCCGAGGGGCTGGGGGTTCCGGTTTCGGCGGACAGCCCGTGGCCCCCCCTTCAAGCGCTCCATGGGTGGGCGGTTGCCGAAGAACCCGCGCATCTCGATCCCCCGCCGAATCTCGTCGCGGCCCTGCTCTTCGACGGGTTTTTCCAGGCGCCGGCCCTGCTCTTTGTCATGGTGGGCCTGGTCCGACTGCGCCCGTGGTTGAAACCGCTCGGCCTGGTCTACGCGGGGGCGGCCACGACGAACATGTTCTTCTACTTCACGCAGACCTTTCTCGGTCCGCATCCGCCCCCGAACACGGCCTATTACCTGCTCTTCAATCTTCCGTGGCTGCTGGCCCCGATGGCCCTGGGGTTTCGGTTGCTGGTGGCGAAAGACCTGGCTCGCGAAGCACGCTGATCGTGGCCAACCCGGGTCAGGACGACGGGTATTCGCGCAAGCCCTTTTGAACGAATTCGTCGAGCTTGGAGAGGAAACGCGAGCGGTCCTTGTCGGAGATCGGCGGCGGACCGCCCGACGAAATTCCAGCGCCCCGGAGGCTTTCCTTCAGTTCGCGCATGCCAAGCCGATCGCCAATGGAATCCTCGCTGAAGGGGCGACCCGTCGTCCCCAGTACTCGAGCGCCCACGTCGAGGCAGCGCGCGGCGAGAGGGATATCGGCAGTGACCACCACGTCGCCAGCCCGAACGTGCTCGGCGATCCAGTCGTCGGCCGCGTCCGGTCCGTGGTCGACCACGACCATTTTGACGCCGAAGTCTTCGGGTACGTGGATGCGGGAGTTGGCGACGAGTGCGACAGGCACGCCATAGCGTGTCGCGACCACGTAGGTTTCGTCTTTCACCGGGCAGCCATCGCCGTCGACGAAAATTTCGATCAATTCCAGCTCCTGGTCGAGGGCTCTTGCCTGCTCGTGACGCACCCCGTCCTGTTGGGAAAGCATTCGCGGGGCGCCGCTGACGGCAGGGTACCCCAAGGCGGTTTGAGAGAGCGGTTTGTGGCCGGAGTGGCGCGGTCGGTCGAGAAGAGCTAAAAGAACCTCCAATTCGGGCAACCGCCCGACCGCGGCGAACAACAGGACCCTTTACGTATCCCTCCAGGGTCCAGCCGCACATCATCTCTCTTGCCCCTTTCTGTTGTTTGGGTCGGAACTGTACGACCGTGGTGCTCGGGAGATCCCTGTGCGCTCGCGGCGGAGAAGAATCTTTTTATGTCTGTTTCTGCAACTCTTGATTCGGCCGGTTTTCACCGGTTCGAACTCCACGAAGCCCTTGTGCGCGGCCTGAAGGACGCTGGCTTCGAGAATCCTCGTCCCATCCAGGACGAAACCATTCCGGCGGGCCTGGAGGGCATCGACGTCCTCGGTCTCGCCCAGACCGGAACCGGGAAAACCGCAGCCTTTGCCCTGCCGCTTCTCGACTGGATCCTGAACGAGCGCCCCAAGGCTCCTGCGGCCCTGATCCTGGCCCCGACGCGCGAACTGGCGAACCAGATCGCCGTCGAGATTCGCATGCTGGCGAAATTTACTCGTGTTCGCGTCGTGACCGTTTACGGCGGGGTTTCCATGCGAAACCAGGCCAACGAATTGCGCCGGAATCCCGAGATCGTCGTGGGCTGTCCCGGACGGGTTCTCGACATGCTTCAGCAGGGTGTTCTCAAGCTGGGGGCCGTCGGATCGCTTGTCCTCGACGAAGCCGATCACATGTTCGACATGGGTTTTCTGCCGGATGTGCGGAAGATCATCGACGCGATCCCACGCGATCGCCAGAGCCTGCTCTTTTCGGCCACGATGCCGAAAGAGATTCGTCACCTGGCGGACGATCTCCTGGTGGATCCGCATGTTGTCGACCTGGCGGGGACCTGTCCCGCCGAGACCATTGATCACGGTCTTTATCGGGTCGCGGAAAAGCGCAAGCGTGCGCTTCTCGAGCACCTTCTCGACGGGGAAGATTGCCAATCGGCGATCGTCTTTACCCGTACGAAGCACAGGGCCAGGCGCCTGGCGGATCAAATTTCGAAAGGCGGATACCGAGCGGTCGCTCTCCAGGGGAACATGTCCCAGAGCCAGCGAGACCGTGCCATGAAGGGGTTTCGAGATCGTCGCTTCGATATCCTGGTGGCCACCGACATCGCGGCACGGGGCATCGACGTGAGTGGAATCTCTCACGTAATCAATTTCGACGTACCGAATACCCCGGAGGCCTACACGCACCGCATTGGCCGAACCGGTCGTGCAGAACTCGAAGGGGTCGCGTGCACCTTCGTGACGGGCGAAGACCTGGGTTGGGTTCGTGCGACCGAACGCATGATCGGCGAGGCTATCCAGCGCCGTGAAATTGCGGGTTTCGACACCGGTGTCGAGAACGAGGAGCGAGCTCCGAGAAAGTCGTCTTCCCGCTCTCGCCCGGGCGGCAACGCCCGCGGCGCTCGCCAAGGGCGGGGGCGTCAAGGTGGAAATCGCCGTCGCTCATCGGGACGGCGATAGGGGAACTGAACGGCTACCGATCGTTACGCGGCTCGCGCTCGGTCCGCCCGCGATCCCGACGGGCGGGTCCGAGAGCGGCTCATTCCGAAGGAGGAGTGGGCACCTCGGCGGACGTTCTTTCGAGGACGAGTTCTGCCAGCCATCGGCGAAACCGGTGGCGTTCGGCGTCGCGTTGCTCGGGAGGCACCGGGCTCATGACGTCGCCCACCAGGGCCTGTCCGAACATCGCGAAGACCGCGAGTCGCACGCGAAAGGAGATGGCTTCCTGGCGATCCGCGGGAGTGCCGTCGGGGTCGTCCAGGCGATCCCCGATCAATTTCGAGACGTCGTGCACCAATGCGGCGGGGTCGAGTTCGGTGGCAATTCCGGTCTCGGGTTCGCGCATTGCCCAGAGGGCAATCAGTCGCGCGAGGCCCTGTTGATCCATGGTTTCGGCGACGCGCTCCACCAATTCGGCGGGGTGCAGGCTTTGGTTGCTCTCGAGGATTCGCTCGACGTCGCCGGTCAGCGCGTGAATGGCCCGGGCATCGAG
>JAZAOF010000063.1:0-43663 GCA_036228265.1 Myxococcota bacterium
GGACCCGGGCGAAGTTCGCGTCCTCGCTCTTGGCGGATCGACGACCGAGGGCGGCGGGCTCGAAGAAGAAGAACGGTACCCCAGCCTCTTGTCCGACGAGCTCCGCACGAGACTCGGGCGAGAAATTGAAGTCCACAATGCCGGAAAAAGATGGTGGACTTCAAAACACTCGCTGATGAACTACGTCACCGACGGCCGGCGCTGGAACGCCGACGTAGTAGTGGTGATGCACGCAATCAACGATCTCTATCGGTCGTGTTCACCCGAAGCGCTTGCGATCGGCGAGTACAACCCCAGCTGGACCCATTTCTACGGGCCGGCGATCAATGCCGCCCGCCCACCCACGTTTGCCGGATCGGTTCTGAGCCCCGCCCTTAGACAAATCGACCGCGAATGGTACAAGGCCCAGCGATACCGCGAAGTAGACTTTCCCATCGAGCACTACCAGTCGCTACCCGATTTCGAGCGTCACCTTCGCGCGCTCGTCGGCGACATCCGCAAAGATGGCTCTCAACCGGTGCTCATGACACAGCCCACGCTACTCCGTGCGGGACTCAATCAAGAAGAACGCAACGCGTTGGCGTTCGGGGCCGTATTCTGCTCCAAACGGATTTCTCCCTGGAACATCGAAGTGCCGAGCCCCGAGTCACTCGGGAGAGCCATGGCGGCCTTCAACGACGTGACACGGGAGGTCGCCCGGGAAGAGGGGGTCCCTCTCGTCGACCTTTCCTCCGTGGTCCCTCAAACGCTGGACTACTTTGTGGACGACGTACATCACACACCCGAGGCCACGGCTCTCATCTCTCGCGAGGTGGCCGACGTTCTCGTGCCATTGCTCGTCGAGCGAGGTGCCCGCCTGAAAGACGAGGTCGCCCCGAATCCGTAGGGAACCAGCGCAGGCGACGCGCGGATTCGCGGCCGAGAACATGTCATCACTGAGCTTCCCTCCCAGTTCCAATGAATTCACTCCCGAATTCTTCACCGCGGTGCTCTCCGAGTTTCATCCGGGCGTGAGGGTTGGTGCTCTCGACGTCCTCGAAGAGGCGCACTGCAACACGGGATCGGCTTCGACCGCGGCGCGCGCCGTTCTCAAACTCGACTACGAAGCGGGGCACGACGAGGGCTTGCCGCGCCGCGTGCTGCTCAAGACGGTACTGGTCCGTCCCGGTGCGCCCAGCAGCCTGTATCGCAACGAGGTGCGGTTCTACCGGAAGCTACGACCGGAAGTAGAGATCGAAACGCCTCGAGCCTACGCAAGCCTCTTCGATGAGGCGTCGGGAACCTTTGGCGTAGTGATGGAAGACGTGCGCCTGAGGTCGGCACGCTTTCCGAATGCGACCCAGTCGATGAGTGCCGCGGAGATCGAGGACGCCTTGACGCAACTCGCCGCACTGCACGCGCACTTCTGGGAAAGTCCAAGGTTTTCAACGGATCTCGCCTGGCTCTGGACTCCGCGATCCGGGGGATTCTACGACTTTCTCAGCGCGGGGGGCTACGCGTTCATTCAGGCATTGATCGATCGCAGCGACTACAAGAAATCTCTCATCGAACGCGTGGGGCGTTCCTTCGACGAACTCTGGGCCGCCCTTTGGAAGGCACAGGAAATCCTGGACTCCGGGCCGGCCACGCTCCTTCACGGCGACACCCACCTCGGCAACACCTACCTGCTTCCGGAAGGTCGGGCTGGCCTTCTTGACTGGCAGTTGATGAATCGGGGCCAATGGGCTCACGACGTCACCTATCTACTGGTCACCGCGCTCGATACCGACTTGCGTCGCCAATGCGAACGCGACTTGCTCGACCACTACCTCGAACAACTTCGCTCCCGCGGAGTCTCCTCGACTCCTGGCCGAGAGGCCGCCTGGCTGCTCTACCGCCAGGCCGCCATCTGGGGCTTTCTCATCGGGTGGATGATCTGCCCCACCGAGAACTACGGCGAAGAAATTCTGCAAGCGAATCTTGAACGACTGATCTCCGCCGTCGAGGATCTCGAAACCTTCGCGGCCCTGCCCGGTTGACAGGAGAAAACGCGCGGCCGCACGCACCTCACCCGCGTATTTCGCTTCCCGCTTCTTCCATCGCCCGGCAGACCTCCTCGATCTGACCGCTCGAGAGCTCCGCATACATCGGAAGCGAGAGCACCTCCGCAGAGAGGGCTTCCGCATTGGGAAAGCGGCCGCTTCCGTAACCCAGGTCAGCGTTACAGGGCTGCAGATGAACCGGAACGGGGTAGTGAACGCTGGTCTGGACTTTCTTCTCGGAAAGGACCTTCTGAAAAATGTCGCGCTGGGAAACGCGCACGGCGTACACATTGTAGACATGGCGCGCGTAGGCGAGTTCCCGGGGTGTCACCACGCCGACTCCATCGAGCCCTTCCCGGTACAAATCCGCGCGACTCCGGCGGGCTTCGGTCCAAGCGGGCAGGCGTCGCAACTTGACTCGCAGAACAGCCCCCTGGATGGCATCCATCCTGTAGTTGAAGCCCGAGAGTTCATGGTGAAACTTCTCTTCGGCCCCCCAATCGCGAAGCATCCGTAGTTTGCGTACCCGATCCGGATCCGAAAGGGTAATCGCCCCGCCCTCCCCGTACGCGCCCAGATTTTTCCCCGGATAGAAACTGAAGCATCCGAGATCTCCGATCGAGCCCACGCGCCGCCCCTTGTACTCGGCCAAATGGGCCTGGGCCGCATCTTCGATCACGACGAGCTTGTGCTTCCGGGCGATCTCCAGGATCGGATCCATGTCGGCGGGCTGGCCGTAGAGATGAACCGGAACGATCGCACGGGTTCGCTCCGTAATGACGGCCTCGATCGCCTTGGGGTCGATTGTGTAGGAAACGGGGTCGACATCCGCGAAAATGGGCGTCGCTCCCGTATACCGGATCGCCCCCACCGTAGCGATAAAGGTATGGGGGGAGGTGATCACTTCGGCCCCGGGTCCAACGCCCGCAACCAACAGGGCAAGGTGCAGGGCGCTCGTCCCCGAGTTGACCGCTACCGTCGCATCACTTCCGCACTCGCGGGCGAATTCTTCCTCGAAGGCCTCGACTTCCGGGCCGAGCACCACCTGGGAACTTTCGATGACCCGGAGAATCGCCGCTTCGATTTCTTCTCGAATTTCCCCGTACTGGGCTTTCAGGTCAACGAGCGGAATCACGAAATCAACCACCGAGACCTGAACGTAAACCGTGAACCCACCGCTTTGCCCGTGAAGTCGCAAGGACTCGCAGGACGATCCCGCGACGCCTCCTGTCACCTCGCTTGACCGCCCACTCTCCAGGCATCGCGTACCACTCCACGGTCGTTTTAGTCCTTGGGAAGGCCCAGGATCCGTTCCGCGATGATATTTCGCTGGATATTGGGTGACCCTCCCCCAATCACGGTCCCGTGCATGGCCAACGATTGAAACTGGGTGACACCGGCCAATTGGCCCTCGCTTCCCATCAACGCCATTGTGAAATCCGTCATGTCGAGAGCGAGCTGGTTCGAAATCGCCTTGTTGACAGAAGTCTCGCTCGAGGGGTGCTCTCCGTTGAGTTGCCGAGTTAGGTAGCGCATCCCATTCAGGCGCATCGCCGACACCCTTGTTTCGAAACCCGCAATTTTTCGGCGTACCGACGAATCCTCCAGGGCGGGGCGACCGTTCTTGAGAGCTGTGCGCGCCAACTTCTTCAACGCTTCCAGTTCGCGCTCCTTGCTCGTGGACTCCGAGATACCGGACCGTTCGTTCGCGAGAGCGCCCATGACGACCTGCCAGCCTTCTCCTTCCTCACCCAACCGATTTGCGACAGGAACCTCCACATCGTTGAAAAAGGTCTGGTTGAAACTATGGTGCCCCACCAAGCTGCGAATCGGACGTACCTCGATCCCTGGTGTGTCCATCGGCACGAGCAGGCAGGTCATACCGCCGTAGCGTGATTCGCGCGTTTCTCCTTCCGCCGTCGTTCGAACCAGGAGAAATATATTTTCCGAAACGTGAGCAGCCGTCGTCCAAATCTTGGATCCGTTGACGACATAGCGGTCTCCTTCAAGCACTGCCCGCGTCGTCAACGAAGCAAGATCGCTCCCTGTATCGGGCTCCGAGTAACCCGTGCACCAGGAACTTCGGGCGTTCAGAAGATCTGGAAGAAATCGGCGTTTCTGCTCCTCGGTGCCGTGGCGAATGAGAGCCGGCCCCACCCATTGGAGGCCCATGAAGTCGCTCCCGAGAGGAGGGGCCTTGGCCGATGACATCTCCTCCTTGAGAATAAACTGCTCAAGCAGGCTGCCTCCGCCACCGCCTTCTTCTCTGGGCCAGGAGAAGCCGATCCAGTGTTTTTCCGCCAGCTTGCGATTCCACTGATCGATCACATCCTGGTCGCGCCCGCTGTAGGGATCGAACTTCTCGGGCTTGTTCTTCGCGATGAAGTCGCGGACCTCGGCGCGAAAACCCTCTTCTTCCGGGGAAAAATTGAAGTCCATCAGATCCCTCCAAGCGTCGCGACACGATCGTAGTGGTAGTCTTCGTCACCGTACATGGGGCGCGCCCACTTCGATCGCTTGAGATAAAGCTGGATGTCGTACTCCTCGGTGTAGCCCACGGCCCCGTGGAGTTGAATTCCCGTGACACCGATTCGCGTGAATGCCTCGCTCGCCAGCCCTTTCGCCTTCGAAGCCGACTGGGGAACGTCTTCGGGGTTTGCATCGAGAGCCCACGCAGCGTGATAGAGAAGCGATTTCATCGACTCGATGTCGACATAGCCCTCGGCAAGCGGATGCTTCACTCCCTGGAACCGCCCTATCGGAGAACCGAATTGGACGCGGTCCTTGGCGTACTGAACGGTGAGAGCGTGCGCAGCCTCGGACGATCCGATCATTTCGGCGGTGATGGCAATCGCGCCCCGATCCAGGAGACGTTCAATCGCACCGGTCATCCCAGAAGTTCCGCCGAGAATGGACTCGGGTCCGACTCGGACTCCGTCGAGTTTCAGGGTCGCAAGCCGCTTGGTGCGGTCGAGCGTGCGGACGTCTTCGACCGAAACACCGGACGCGCTGAGATCGACCAACGCCAGGCCCAGTTCGGAGTCGCCACCGCTACCGATGCGGAATGCGACGATGGCCACGTCGGCTTGTGCGCCGTCCGGGACAAAGTGCTTCTCGCCCTGGAGCACGAAATCGCCGCCGTCCGCGTCGCCTCGCACTTGGATCCCCGCCGGCCCCCATCGCTCGCCCGCCTCGATCCACGCGAGGGTTCCGATACAAGACCCGTCGGCGATCCTCGGAAGCCACCGCTCCTTTTGCGTCTCGTCCCCTAGATCCAGGATCGCGGAAGCCGCCAGCGTCGTGGAAACCAGCGGTGCCGGAAACAGCGTTCGACCGGTCTCTTCCAGGAGAACGACGAGCTCCTCCCACCCGAGCCCTGCCCCTCCCTAACCCTCGGGAATGACCAGCCCCAACCATCCAAGCTCAGCCAGCTGTTTCCAGTGATCACTGGAGTAGCCATTGGGCGTCTCGGAAAGTCGGCGCACCTCGTCGAGCGAACACTGCCCTTCGAGAAATTTGCGGACTTCCTGCCGCAAAAGTTCCTGCTCTTCGGTGAAGCCAAAATTCATCTCGTTCTCCGTCGCCTCCGACTGCTGTTTCCGGCAATCGCCACGTGCGCCACTCCC
This sequence comes from Myxococcota bacterium, assembly GCA_036228265.1. Taxonomy (GTDB): domain Bacteria; phylum Myxococcota_A; class UBA9160; order UBA9160; family UBA4427; genus CAJXIC01. The sequence continues at coordinate 5,648 of JAZAOF010000063.1, forward strand.
GCCCGACGACCAGTGTCAACACCGATCGCGATATCGCGGAAAATCGACAAACCGGTCGCGGTCCCGGCGGTACTACTTGCCCTTCTTGGCCGCCTTCTTGAGCTTCTTTTCCTTCGGCGTCAGCTTGGGCTTGTTTTTCTTGTCGTTGCGCTTCTTGTCTTGAGATTTGGACATGGATCAAGGATACCGCGTTTCGGCGAATCGATCCCTTGAAGCCAACCCCCGGGATCCCGACAATCCGCGCTGAGATCCCACCGGTTCACGCATAACCCGCGTACGACTCCTTGAGCGTCGCATGGTTCAGGAGCATTTCACCAACACGACGTTCCGTCTCGCCATCAAAGATCGTCGTGCGGACCCCGTACGATTCTGTGCGGCGACTCTCCGAGAGTGCCACGATCTCGCGCGCCAGAAGATAGGGGGCCAACGAACAGTGGGCCCAGAGACGGAGCGCCCGTTCGGCGTCACTTTTTGGGCGCGCCACGGCCATTTTCCGTCGTTGTCGATCCGTCCGGTGAGGCGGGTGATCCGTTAGACTGATCTCCCGATCTGCACCCCACGTTGAGATCACAACCCCGCCCGACCACGAATGAGACCTGTGAAAAGGAGATAACCATGAGCCGAGCGATTCACTTCGGCGTCACGCTTCCGCAGATCAAGCGCGACTGGACTGAAGCGCGTGATGCCGCGATGGATTTTGACCGTCTCGGTTTCGATTCCGTGTGGGTCTGCGACCACGTCTACGGGGTTCCCAACCCGGTGCTCCCCATCTTTGAAGCCTGGAGTCAATTGGCTGCCGTCGCGGCGATCACCGAGAACGTCCAACTCGGCACGCTGGTGACTCCGCCGCTCTTTCGAAATCCTGGCATGCTGGCCAAGCAGGTCGCCACGATCGACCACGTCTCGAACGGCCGCACGATCATGGGGTTGGGAGCCGGCTGGTTTCAACCCGAGTTCGAATCCTACGGCCTGCCCTTTCCGCCCCTGGGACAACGCATGCAAGCCCTCGATGAAACCGTGCAGGTGCTCAAGGCGTTGTGGACCGACGAGCGGGTCTCCTTCGAAGGGGAATTCTGCCGCCTGAGCGACGCGATATGCGAACCCAAACCCGTCCGCCGCCCCCCCATCCTGGTGGGTGGAAGCGGCGAGCGCGTATTGATGGGAATCGCCGCACGGCACGCGGACATCTGGAACAACATGGCCGTCACCCAGGGGCAACTCGCCCAAAAGGTCGATGCGATGCGCAGACGCTGCGACGAAGTGGGACGGGACTTTTCGACTCTCCGAATTTCCCAGCAGTGTACGGTGATCATCGAGGACACCGAAGACGCGGCGCGCGATGCTCTCGCAAAGGCCCAGAAGGTGTTCGGCGGGCACATGGGGTCTGGATTGGAAGCGCATGGGATCTGGGGAAGCCCGGATCGCGTCGCCGAGGGCATTGAACGACACCGCGAACTGGGAGTCACGGACTTCGTCATCGAGTTTTTCGGCCGCGACACCCGACCCGCGGCGCGCCGTTTTGCACAGCACGTGATCCCCGCGTTTCGCTGAGAATTTTCCGATCCGACGATCCGGCGTTTAGGACGCCGCCTTGCCCTCCGCCGATCGCGCGGATTCGACGAGCTTCTCCCGTTGGCTGGCAGGCAACTCGTCGTAGTGGGAAAACTCCATGTGGAAGGATCCCGCGCCGCCCGTCATGCTCGTCAGGACGCTGGCGTACTCGAGCATCTCCGACATCGGGACCGACGCCTTCACCACGGTGGAGCTTCCCCGGCTTTCGCTCGTCTGGACCCGACCTCGGCGACCCGAAATGTCTCCCATGATATCGCCCACATTCGACTCCGGCGCCGTGACCTCGACATTCATGACGGGTTCCAGGATCGTGGGGGCCGCTTGTTCGATCCCCGACTTGAACCCGAAGGATCCGGCGAGTTTGAATGCCATTTCATTCGAATCCACCGGGTGGTGCTTCCCATCCACGCACCGAACCTTGACGTCGACGACCGGGTAGCCCGCGAGCGGTCCGCGATCGCACGACTCCATCACTCCCTTCTCCACCGCCGGAATCAAGCCACGCGGAATCGCGCCTCCAACGATGGCGTCCTCGAACTCGATGCCCGTTCCGCGGGGAAGCGGCTCGAGGTCGAGGTAACAAACCCCGAACATCCCCTTCCCACCGCTCTGCTTCTTGAGTTTGCCCTCCACATGGGTCACCGAACGAGTGATCGTTTCCCGGTATGGAACCTTCGGGGTCTTGAGCGTGACATCGACCTCAAAGAGTCTCTTCAGCTTGGCCACGGTCGTCCGGATGTGGAGCTCACCCATTCCAACGAGAAGAAATTCGCCCGTCGAAGCCTCGCGGCCGATGTGAAGGCTGGGGTCCTCTTCGGCGAGCCTCCCAAGAGACGAAAACACCTTGTCCTCGTCGCCCTGGGCTCCCACCTCGATGGCGTAGGAGATGACCCCCTCCGGCAGGTTCGGCTCTTGGAGCCGGACCCCGTTTCTCTCGCCGGTCAGCACGTCTCCGGTATGCACATTCTTGAGCTTGGCGACGCAGACGATCGCACCGGGACCCGCTGACGCAACAGGGGAGTGCTTCTCCCCGTGGATCTCGAAAATTTTTCCGACGCGAAGCTTCTCACCGCGGGTTGCGTCGAGGATTGCCGAGTCGCCCTCCAGGTTCCCCGAAACCACCCGCATCACCGACAGCGTACCGGCGTAACGGTCAATGATCGTCTTGAAGACCACGGCAGAAAAAACGGCATCTATCTCGGGAAGCGCGTTCTCTACACCTCCCACGGCCATCGGGCTCGCCTTCCAGGCGCCGCGATCGGCCGGGGACGAAAGCCACTCGGTGATCGCCCGCAGGACGAGTCCGGTACCAATCTCCAAAGTGGCCGAGCCGCAGAGAACGGGGAGGATCTGGCGGTTCCGAACACCAGAAAGAAAACCATCGCGAATTTCGTCGTCGGTGAGTTCTCCCTCCTCGAGATATTTTTCGAGCAAACTGTCGTCGCATTCCGCCAGGGATTCAATGAGTTCGAGTCGCTGCGCCTCGATGTCTTCCGCAATCGCATCGGGAATTGCCCCCTCGGAACCGTCCGCGGAAAAGAATTTCATGGACGTCAGGTCGATGACTCCCTCGAACGACCCTTCGCCCATGACCGGGACACTGACCGCGACCGGCTTCCGCGAAAGATCCTTCATTGAGCCGAACGCCGTTTCGAAATTGGCGCGCTCCCGGTCGATTCCATTGACAAACGCGACAGCGGGCAGTTCGGCCGCGTCTGCCGCCTGGAGCATCCGTTCCGTACCGGCCTTGATCCCATCGACCGCTGAAACAACCAGGATCGCGTTGTCCAACGCCTGCAACGCCACAAGACCGTCTCCCTGAAAATTGGGATCACCGGGAGTGTCGACGAGGGTGATGGGGTGACCGGACCAATCGAAGCCGTAAATGTGGGAGGTGATGGTAGCCGTGTGCCCACCCTTTTCTTCGGGGAGATAATTGAAGTGCGAGGTACCGTCATCGACTTTTCCGAGCGTCGACGTCGCACCGGACGTGTGAAGCAATGCGTCTCCGAGCGAGGTCTTTCCGTCTCCGGAATGTCCGATCAGGGCGACGTTTCGCGTAGCGTGGATGGTGTCGGCAGTGGTCACGGCCAGGTCCTCCTATGCGATTTACGCTGAAAGTCTACCAGCCCAGACTGCAGGAACGCCGGGCAGGTAGACACTAAAATGATTCAGACGAATTGATTTCGGGCACAACGAAGGATGCACCGGGCGCGCGGAGTCGAACGATTTCGTCGAACGAATCCCTTGGGGGCGCCTCGCTCCCCTGAAGCCTCTACTCCTCGCGAACTCCGCCGGAAGCCCGCAACTGCCCTTTCGCATCCTTCTCGGATCCTCTTCAGAACAAAAGAAGTTTTTTGATCCTCTCACGAAAGCGACGTGTTTTTCAAGTCCCGGCTTACAAAAACCTACGCAGAACCCCCAAGAATTGTCGAGTTCGGCCTCAAACAAGCACGAGTGAGTCGAAACGGGAGGGCCGTTCCCGGCGCGACGCGAGGACTACCCCTTTTGGCTCGGGGCTTTCCGCGACGCTAGGCAAAACGTTGGAGTTGTGGAAGCATGGGGCCGCGTGACCTCCCCTGCCCCTGAAGCCCTGCGAGCACCGCAGCCGGCGGAACCGCTCTCTCGATCGGTCATCGTGGCGTACTGCGTACCCATGGTCAGCGTTGGCTTCATGGCGATGCCGTTTTACGTCTGGCTGATGAAATACAGCACGGATGTGCTCCTGATTGCCCCGGCCGCCTTCGGTTCGTTGTTCTTCATCGGAAGGCTCTGGGACGCCATCTCCGACCCCCTGGCGGGCTACCTGTCGGATCGAACCCAATCTTCGCTCGGACGTCGCCGTTCGTGGATGCTCGCTTCGGCGATCCCGATTGCGATCACCACGGTGATGCTCTGGTCTCCTCCCTCGATGCTCGAGGGCCTGTCTCTCGTTTTCTGGATGGCCGCAGCACTCCTCCTCTACGAAACGGCTTCGACCGCGTTCTTCGTTCCCTACGGCGCGCTGGGCATGGAACTCACCCAGGACTACCACGAGCGAACCCGGCTTTTTGGCTACCGGCACGTCATCGCAGCCGCAGGAACCCTATTCGGATTGGGTGCCGTCTACCTGCTGCGGACAGCCGAAAACCCGAGAGCGGTGGCTTTCGCTCTCTCGAGCATCGCGGGGATCGCGATGGCTGCGACGATTCTCTACTCGGTACACAACTTGCCCGAGCGCGAAGACTACCGGGGACGCGGTGCCACCAGTGCATTCAAGGCCTTTTTCGATGTCCTAAGAAATCCTCACGGACGATTGCTTTTTTTGGTCTATGGAATCGAAACCCTGGGAGCGGCAAGTATCGGGCTATTGGCGCCCTACGTGATGCAGTACGTCGTCGACACACCGGACCTGATCGAAGTGTTCATCATGATGTATTTCGTTCCGCAGTTTGCGTTTACCCCGATGTGGATATGGCTTGGAAAACGCTACAGCAAGAAGAGCTTGTGGCTCTTTTCGATGATGGTCTCAACGACGGGCTACTTCTCCATTTTTTTCCTGCGCGATAGCAGCCTGTGGTTGCTTTTTTGCGTGATCTTCCTCCTGGGGCTGGGAGGCGGCTGTGGCTCGGTCATCGCCCCCTCGATCCAGGCCGATGTAATCGACTACGACGAATACATGACGGGCGAACGCAAGGAGGGAGCCTACACCGCGGTATGGAACTTCATCCGCAAAGCCGCTGCGGGTGTTACGGCTTTCGCGACCGGCCTAGTTCTGCAGTTTTCGGGATACGTCCCAAACGCGGACGACCAGACCGAGGCCGTAAAAACCGCCATCGTGGCCCTCATGGGTCTCTTCCCCGCCGGATGTTACGCCCTGGGGACACTCTTTTTCTTGCGCTTCAGCCTGAACCGGAAGGAACACCAGAGAATCGTCGAGGTTCTTCGGGCGCGAACCGGCGACCACAACGCGGACGAGGTCGCCCCCTGAAGATTTCTTCGACGCGCCGCTGCGCAAGCGCAAAATCGGAGAGACGGCCTTCAGCCTCTCCTCTCTCCTGCGACGAGCGTCTCTAGGATTTCCAGGTACTTCGCCGCGATTACACTCCAGCCTACCGATACCTCTTCGAATCGACCCCGCGAAGCTTCCGCCGCCGCCTGACGGTGTTCCTCGTCCAGGACCAGATCCGCGACCCGGTCGGCGAACTCTTCGCCCGAGTTGGCGTTCGCGTAGAAGGCCGCGACCCCGCAGGCCTCCCTGGCGAAAGGGCGGTCGGAGGCCACCACCGGCGTGCCCGCGGCCAGTGACTCGTAGTAGCAGATGCCGAAGGACTCGAGTTTCGATGGCATGACCACGACCCGGGCTCTCCGAATCAACTGCTGCGCCCGCTTCCCGCTCACCGGCCCTTCGAAGACAAACCGATCTGCGACCTGGAGGCGGTCGATCGCCTCCTCCAACGCCGGTACCCGACCCGGGGCAATCGTGAGCCGACACTGCAGCCCCGGGCAACGGTTTCGAAGAAGGGCCATCATCGGCGCGAGCACCTCGAAATTCTTGTGCGGACTGGCACTCGCGACATACGTCACGAAGGGCGGAGCCTCGTCGAGGTCGTCGCAAATACTGGACTCCCCTTCGGCCCGCCCGACAGAACTCGGAACCACGGTGATGCGCTCGCGCGGATAGCCGAACCGATCATGGACGCGTTTCGCCATCTCCGCGGTCTGGACCGTAAGCGCGGTCACAGAGCCCAATCCCACGCGAAGATAGGCCGCCATCGCCATCCACCGCAGGCGCATCGCGAAGCCCACGGGATAGTCTTTCTCCGTCCGCCCGTAGACGAGGTTCGCCTGGTGAACGAGTAGAAGGTGCGGCACGGGGCAGAAGAGCAGGCTCGTATCCCCCGCAGAGAAAAGGACGTCGGCTCTCCAATCCTTTAGCGCCCGGCGGATATGCCAGTTTTCCAGGGTAATCTTCTGCGCGATCCCAGGGCGGCTATAGCGAAGTTCGACATTGGAGGCGACGCGGGCCGGGGTGACTCCGTGATCGGCGGCCCACTCGCTCGGAACCCAGGCCAGAAAACGGTGCTCGGGTCCCTGGGCGGCCAGGTGCTCTAAAAGGTTTCGCCCAACGAGACCGCTCCCGAAGCCGCGGAGCGTGCCGCAGTGGAGAGCAACCCTCACGACCGAACTCGCTTTCTGGAAAAGGCGTACACGATGGATTGCCCCCTCCTCGGCCCAACGATCGACTTGCCACCTGGCGAGCGATCGAATTGTGCGCCGCGGTGACGCTTGGTCCGGATTCCGTCAAAATCGATGGCCATAGGAAATCGCAGCGCCAAAGAAAAAGCTACCCTGCCCTCGTCTTTCGCCGAGGCACGGCATGCTCCTCACCTCTGGAAACGACTCGATTCGAATCGATCCGTCCCACGGTGGACGCGTCGTCGCATTCTCCGTTTCGGGCCTGGACGTAATCGTCTCAGAAGACGCGGATACGCTGGCATGGGGTTGCTACCCCATGGTGCCCTGGGCCGGCCGGGTTCGGGGGGGCCAGTTCACCTGGGAAAATCGTCCCGTGCAATTGCCCATCCGCATGCCCCCGCACGCGATCCACGGAACCGTGCTGGACCGCGCCTGGCGCGCGACAAACGAGGTCCCGGGTCTCGAGAGTCCTCTTGGAGACAAATGGCCATGGCGGGGCACGGCCCGAAGCGACTTCCAGATGTCCGAGGGCCGGTTCCGTTGGGAGTTGACGGTTTCCTCCAAAGAACACCCCATGCCCGCGATGCTTGGGTGGCACCCGTGGTTTCGCAAGCGACTCGCGGACGGAAGTCACGCCACGCTGGCATTCGACGCTCGTTCGATGTACGTGCGCGACGCGGACGGGATTCCCACCGGGCTCCTGGACTCTCCAGCCCCAGGGCCCTGGGATGACTGCTTTACGGCGGTTCAGTCGACTCCTCGAATCCATTGGTCGAACGGACTGGTTCTCGAAGTTTCCAGCACCTGCGACCACTGGGTGATCTACGACGAACCCGATCACGCCCTTTGCATCGAACCCCAATCCGGTCCACCGGATGTCTTCAACCAGGGAAAGTACGATGTCGTCCGGCCGGGTTTCCCCCTCGTCCACGCGATGACATGGCGATGGTGGCGAGAGTGAACCAGACCGTCTCGCGGCCTTCATCCCCAAACGCCGTGCGTTACCCGCTGGGCATCCCCCTCGTTCGACGCCTCTAACTCCCGCGACAACTCGCGACTTTAGTGGTGCGCGTGCCCTTCCCCGGTTGAATGCGGCTCGTGGTGCCCCCCGTGGTGGTGCGCTGGCTCGTTCGACGCCGTCGTCTCACCTTGCGCGAGCCTCCGGGTCTCGGCATCCATGTAGTCGATCAGCGCAGCAATCTCGACGTCATTCAACTGAAGGTTGGGCATCAGGACCTCGTCATACTCGGCATAGATCTGCAGGGCAATGGGGTCCTCGGCGGCCAGCATCTTTCCTGGATTGGACAGCCAACGACTGAGCCACTCGCGATCTCGCTTGTGGGTGACGTGGAGAAGATCCGGTCCGCCCCGGTAGAGGGCGGCCCCGGTGAGTTCCGTACCCCCGATCGTATGCTCGATATTTCCCTCTCCAATCGTGTGGCACATGACACATCGCGTTCGGAAGAGGTTTTCACCCATTGTAGGAGGTTGAATCTGGGGCGCCGTCGCATAATTATTGTTGGCCAGCCGGGATGGCGCCTTCCAATTGGTCAGCCAGCTCCCGATCTGGTCCGCGATGAAGTACGGATTGTCCATGGGGGACCGTTTCATCCACTGGCCGGTGGACTGGTTTCCGATGATGAAACTCATGTTGTGATCGAGTTCCTTTTCGAGGCCTTCCATGTACAAGCCGAGCTTCTTGCGCAGCAACAAAACGTCTTCTTCGCTGCCCGTAAGAAACCACCAGCCGGGCCCTACGCGATAACGCTTCACGTAATCGGCTAGAACTTCGGGCGTATCGCGCTCGGGGTCGATACTGATGGAGTACATGAAGATGTCTTTTCCGACGCGGTCTCCTAGCAACTCCTGGATGCTCTTGAGTCGGGCCGTGTCGACGGGGCAGACATCGGTGCAGTGGGTGTAGATGAAGTTGATCACCACCACCTTGCCTTCGATCAGATCATCGAAAAAGCGAACGGGTTCTCCCTCGTGGGTGACCAGCGGTACGTTGGGGAAGTAGTCGGCTCCCCAGCGACTGCCGCTTGACTTCGAATGCTGTGAGTCGGCCCCGGACGCAAGACCGATCCCCAGAGCCGTGACGAGGGCAACCGCAGCAGAGAGGAATCTCACCCGTTTCACGAGGTTGTTCTTTCTCATGGTCATTTTCTGTGCCTGCACCCGATCCTGCTCCCCCAAGAGTGGTCGTCCCGATCTGCGCGAGGTACTCCGATTGGCCTCGCCGCCACTACTGCTTTCGGATGGTCACCCACTGAAGGGATTCGAGATCCCTGCCAAGACAGAGAAAGCTGCCAAGGGCACTGGTTGTGCAGGTGACCCGGGGATCACCGGCGTGAACTTCTTCTCCGGACGCCACGTCACCGCGAATGCGGACTCGACCGCGAAAATCGGCTTGTTCGCGCACCACGAAGTCCTCCCCCTCGATTTCGGACGGGTCCACCAAGGCCACGACCTGCGACCCGGCGTTCTCATCCGAACTCTCTGCGGGGGGCGTGTCGACCCCGGACATTGAAGATCCGCCCGGATTCGAGCCTGTGTCCACGACCTGGGGGGCCTGTTGCGCCTGCACCGTGATCGTCGCTCCCGGATTGAGCTGGCGACCCCAGCAGGTGAACCAGCCAAACGAACGCGTCCGGCAGGAAACTCCCTCCTCGCTAGCGGAAATCTCCGTCCCGGTATCGACGCGGCCACTGATTCGCACCCAGCCAGAATCATTCACGTGACCCGTGCCCAGGACAGAAGCGTCCGCTTCCAGATTTCCGATCTCGGCTGTCGATCGAATTTCGACGTGCTCGCCCGGCGACAACGCGTGGCCACGGCACCGGTAGGCACCCGAAGCCCGGGTCTGGCAGACCACGCCCGCAACACTCGATTCGACCTCCTGTCCGGGGGCCACGCTGCCGCTGATTCGAACCCGGCCCCGGGAATCTGCCGCGCCGGAGGCGATGACGGACCGCGGTGAGTCCGAAGCCGGTTCCGGCGACGCAATGACTCCTTCGGTGGGAATCGGCGTCTCCACGACGGGGGCTGGATCCACCGCGACGATCGGCGGCACCTCGTCAACAGGGGCCGGCGCCTCTACGATGGCGACCGAGCCGCCGCCGACGATCGGCGGCACCTCGCCGACAGGGGCTGTTACGCCGGCGCCAAGCGCCGTCACGCCGTTGACCCCGCCTTCCACGCCCGTTCGGAAGGTGGGCAGTGCGTAGGACGGCACATATCCCACCCCGTCCCAGGTCGGCATGGGCGTAGGCATCACTCGGACTTGCCCGGGCGACTCGAGATCCCAACGCAAGAGCATCGCGTGGTCCTCGTGCTGGGTGTTGTGACAGTGCTCCATGTAGCTTCCCAGGAACTCGCGGAAGCGGATGGCAAAATCCACTGTCAGGGAACTGTCGTCCATTCGTCCGATCCGGTAGACGTCCTTGCGCGCCCATTGTTCCCATTCCGGAGGGTCCACACCCCCCCGCTTCAGGATCTGCCCCTCCTCGAAGTGAACATGAATCGGATGGCTCCAGCCTCCGCCGCTCGTCAAGTGCCAGATCTCTACTTCGCCGGCCCCGTCGACTCCCTGGTTGGGCGCGGCGGAAAGCCTTCGGGGATCCATGTTGTAGCCAGCACCGCCATCGGTCTTGATCGTCCAGGGCGTCGAATCGGTTCCCGCCGAACGGCCGAATTCGAAAGTTCGATGCCTGGCATTGTCGAGTTCCTCCTGGGTAAACCCGGGCAGCGGAATCATCTTCCTTCCACCCTCGACAAAATCAGCCGGATTCATGCTCAAGTCGACCCCGTCGTAGGGTTGGACTCGAAACTCCAGAAACCGCCCGACGGTGGTGTCCGTCGTGTTGCGCCCGTTTTGAACGTCCGGCGCGTAGGTTCCATTCAACACGTCAGCCAGGGGAATTTCTCGCTGCGGGCGTCTTCCGTTTTGGTGCTCCAGCAGGTTCACCAGGTAGAGCTTCGTGCCGGGCACAAACTGGGCAAAATCCACGACGATGTCGTAGCGCTCGGCAATCGCCTGGGTGGGGAGAATTCCCTTGCGGTTGGTGAGCCCTCCAACCGTCTTGGTGCCGTCAAAGTAGACCGCATGCTCCATGATGTTGCCGTCGTTGGCGATCATGTAGAACGGGACCCGGTTATAGGTTGTCGCGGAGCCCGCGGGTCCCGCTAGTTCTCCGCCGCCCCCTTCGACCTGTTCGACAAGAGCAACCCTCATGTAACGCGCGACCGACCCGTTCAGAATTCGGAAGCGGTAACGACGGGCTCGAACATCGAAGTACGGGTTGTACAGCCAGTTCGTCAGCATGCGGTCGCCGAGCATTCCATCCAGATTGAATATGTTGAACCAGAGTTGGCCCTCGTTGTCCCATGCCTTGCCGGCGATTATGAGGTTGACATCGTAATCGCGGTTTCCCCAGTCCAACGCCGTTCCACTCGGGAGCCGAAGGTTCACCCCATCGTCGATTCCTTCGTTCCCTCGATCCACCGCGCTGTAGTAGTTCATCATCGCGGCGTTGCCCTTGTAGACATTCTGAGCCGTGAAGTCGAGCATGTGATCGTGGAACCAATGGGTACTCATCGTCTCCCGCCAGTCGCCCGGGATGTTCTTGATCCCGCCCTGGTCGTCCGGCGTCCCCGCGCGTGGATCGGTCGCCGTCGTGTTAATGGAGTCGTAGCCGGCGAGAATCATCGGCCAGTGGTAGTCGGAATACTGGCCCGAGAAGAAGAACGCCTGGGTATACCCATCGCTCTCAGCGGGGTTGTGCCCATTGTGTTCGTGGGTCGAGATCGTGTGCGATCCGAACCCGCGGTTGGCTGCGGGATCGATCGGTAGCCCATTGTAGTGGCGCAGCAGGAGGGGTTCGCCATAGCGAGCCATCAAGAGTTTCGGCGGAAAGGTCCCATCGAATGTCCAGAGCGTTTCCTTTAGCTGGTCGGGCATCAACGGGTGGAATCGGCAGGGGAATCCGGCCGTCGAACCCGTCAGGGTCAGCGCAGGAAACCCATCCGCCGCGAAAACCACGTGGTAGAGGCCGTCGTCCGCGGTTCCGGAAACGCCATCGGGCCCCGGTCCAAATTCGCCCAGGCGGTAGCCATGCCCCTGGAACGGGTCTCGAACCCCCAGATTCTCTCGCGCCCCGCTCTGCGCGGTAACGAGGTACCGCGTCGGAAAGAACTCCTCCCAACGTTGATGGGCCCAGTCTTCCCCGGGTGGTCGCCCCTCAGCGGGCGGGGTGATGAGAGGCCGGGCGAGATAGTCCTCCACGAGCGCCTTCCATGGATTCTCCTGGGTACCGATTCCTGCCGCGGCGTTGGCCGGATCCGGGTTGTCGGGATCGTTGGCCCATCGAGTCGGGTAGGGAAAAGGGTTCGCGATATCCGGCTGCATGTAGGTCGTAAGGAATTGATCGATCGCCGGGCCCGGGACATAGCCCTGGGGACTGACGGGGAGGGGAAAGGTCGGCCCGGCCGGGGAGGCCTCGCCCAGCGGTACCTCGCCGAATTCCTCGAAGCGACTCATCTTCTGGGTAAAGGGCTGGGCGCCAAACAAGGGACTTGGCGCAGCACCCGTCGGGACATCGATCCCTCCATTCACCTGGAGGGTGTCTACCGTCAAGCCAGCCCCCACGTCCTCGCCGTCCGCGTTCGGCTGCGGCGTCTCGAAAGCAAACTGGTTGGCGTGGGTAGGTGCGGGCGTATTGGTGAAACCGTCCGAAAGTGCGATGCCCGTCTCGGCCTGGTCGGCGTCAGCTTGGGCCTGGGGCAGCGGTTCGACGACCTCACCCGGGACCGGACCAACCTGGGCCACCAGCCGGTTCAGTTCGGCGATCGGGGTGTCCTGCGCAACGCTCGCCACCGTCGAAAGGGTTCCGAGAGCAAAAAGAAAAGCTACGAAGAGGCGGCGTTCTGCCAGGGGAACGCGACCTCGAACCGGTTGCTGCCGGTTCATCGCAAGGAACCGCTTCATGCCGAACAAAGCCTCCGTGGCGCAGCCCGAATCCCCGATAAACACCGCTAGAGCGCCGGAGAGGATTTTCCCAGATTCACGACCAAGATCGTTTTTCTATTTAGGTATTTATCTACTATTTTTAGATATAAAACAACTATTTTTAACTAATAAAAACAACTACTTATTCTAGATATAACTAGAAAAGTGCTCGGAAAAATCGTTTCTCGACGGAACCTATCTGCATAAACATATGTTTTATATGGTAATTTTCTAATTCCTGACCCGGGGGTCTGGCGCCCGAGACGAGCTTCCCCCAAACCTTTTTAAACCACACCCCCCTGGAAACGGCCCCCGCAGGCGAAAGCAGCCACCCCATGCAGCGACGAGAGTTTTCTCGGCGGAAAGCCGTGCGCTTGCCGTCCTGGGGCATGGCGTTTTCTCTTTTCGTCGCCATCCACGGAGGACCGGTCGCAGCGCAAGTCGTGCCCGCTCCAGAATGGCGGAATCCGCCGGTCGAGGCGCGGCCCATGGCGCGCTGGTGGTGGCCGGGCGGCAGTGTCGATTCGGGAGAATTGAAACGGCAACTCGCGGCGATCCGGGCGGCCGGCTTCGGGGGAGTCGAGGTGCAACCCCTGCTCCTGGGCCTGGGAGAAGCCGCCCTGGCGGAGGATCCGCGACTTCGGAGCGTCGGCCAACCCGCGTTTCGCTCGCGGGTCGCAGAGGCTGCCTCGCTGGCCGTCAACACGGGCATCGCGTTCGATCTCACGCTCGGAAGCGGGTGGCCCGGCGGACTTCCGACGCCACCGTCCAACGCGGAGCGCCAGTTGCTGATGGGCGAACTGGAGCTCGCAGGTCCCTCCAACTTCGACGGCCGACTACCCCCGGCACCCGACCAGAGTTACCGCGACAACGTCGAGTGGGTGCTCGACGTCCTCGGTCCTCCCGACACCGAAACCGAACTCGTGGCTGTGCTCGCGGCACGAATCGGGCCTGAGCGCGACGGGGTGCCAACCCTGGAAGACATCCGGAACCTTTCGGACCGCGTCGACGCCGGGCGCCTGCAGTGGGAAGTGCCGCCGGGAAACTGGCGCCTACTGGCTTTCTACACCAATTCGACAGAGCACTTCGTCATGGGGGGGGCGTTCCCCGGAAAAGAGGAAGACGCCCGCGTGGTCGACCACCTCTCTCAACGCGGCGCCGACGCGCTGCTCGAAGGCTACGCGACACCCATCATCGATTCGCTACCCCGCGGCCAGGTCCGCGGCGTCTTCGTCGATAGCTTCGAGTTGATGGGCGAACTGCCCTTTACAAGCGACTTTGCAAAATCGTTCGAGGCCCACGCCGGGTACGACCCGACTCCCCATCTCCCGCTGCTCTTTCGCCGTGGCGGAGAATCCAAGTACGCCGAAATGATCGACCTCTTCGGTCGCAGCGGTGGCCCGGTCTACCTTTCGCCGGTCCCGGGCCACGCCGAGCGCATCCGCGAAGACTACGAAGACGTGCGACGAATTCTCTTCGAGCGAGAATTCGTCGCCCGGTTCGCGCGCTGGGCCAGGGAACGCGATCTCGAGTTCCGACTCCAGGCCCACGGTGGCTACGGCGACTACCTCGACACCTACGCGATTTCCGACGTCCCGGAATCCGAGGGACTTTTCGGAGGGGGCGGCTTCGACTTCCTGAAACTGGCGGCTTCCGCCGCTCATGTCGCCGATCGGAAGTGGGCGTCCTCGGAATCGTTCATCACGCTGCGGCTGTTCGGCACCCGGCTATCCGACGAAGAGATGCGACTTTTGGCTGGGCGTGCCTACTCGGCCGGAATCAACCGCCTGGTCTTTCACGGCGTGCCTTACCCCTACCGCCGCGCGGATGGCGAGGAGTGGTACCCCTTTTCCGGGGGATTTGGTCGCATCCTGGCTGGCCCACTTCCCATGTCCTCGAACATCGACGACTCGGCCCTGGTCGGACTCGGGGATTTCAACCGCTTTCTGGGGCGTCTCTCCGTGGCGATGAGCGAAGGTGAGCCGGCGGCCGAGGTCGCGTGGTTGCGCGCCGACCCGGTTTATCCCGATGAGGCGAGCCTGCAGTTGGGGCGGATCGAGCCTCGCGCCGGCGAATCGCCCACCACCCGTTCGCTCCGGGCACGCGGCCTGGTCCACGATAGGATCAGTCGACGCATGTTGTCGCGAGCCCAAATCGGAGGCGGCGGAGACGGCGATTTCAAGATCGGAGCCCGAACCTACCGAGCCCTGGTCATCGACCCCCTCGCCACGGCCGAACCTGCACTCGTTGAACGCATTGCATTGCTGGCGCAATCCGGGGTTCCGGTCATCGCTCTCGGCGCACTCCCTCACCGTGCCCCCGGTCTTCGCGATGCCCACTCCCGAGATGCCCGCGTTCAAGAAGCGGTCAAGCGCCTCAAGCCCCGGGTGCTGCGCGTTTCCGGGGACGAAAACCTGGAGGACCTGCTTGGCCGGCACGTGCCCGGCGACGTGATCGAGCCCCTTCCCGGAAAAACGTTGAGCATCTCGATTGACAGGCGCCGCAGCCCAGCAGGCGACATCCTATTTATCTTCAACGAGTCCTGGTCCGCGACAAAAGCCCCTCTGCGCTTTACGCGCAGTGGGGGCCAACTCGCCCTCTTGAACCCGCGCACCGGAAATCGGACGGTACTTCGAGAAAACGTGCAGGCGGGAGACACCGTCACGATCAACCTCGAAGCCGCAGAGTCCCTCGTCTTGACACTGGCGGCTGCCGCCAGCCCCCCCTCCCTACTCAAGCCAGGGGCGTTTCCACCGGACGGTTCGTAGCCGACGCTGAGGGCCGACATCGCCCCGACAAGGAGCTGGGGCGTATCCCGCCTCGAAAGACCCCGCTTTCGAACTGCGAAAATGTGAAACCCACCTACGGTATACCTGTCACCGGCTGGCCCGCGCGCAAGGGCGGGAACGGGCAGGAGGAGGTTTCAACGATGGGAGCGGACCCACGCGCCGTACGGCGACGGCTGTTTCGAATCCTGCTTGGCTTGTTTCTGGTCGGTGGGTTCGTTTTCACGGTCGAAATTGGCCTGCGCACCTACAAGTCACTGACTTACGACGGCATGCTCTTTCTCGGACCGTCGGCAAACAACGTGAGAAGTGATACCTACGGGTGGATCAGTCCGTCGGATCGTGCCTATCAGAAAAGTGACTCCTGCTACGGCCGGGGCGTCGTCACGTACAACGAAAACGGCTTCCGCGGCCCGCCGTTGTCCGAGGCCGAAGAGGCCGCCAAGGTGGTCTGCCTGCTGGGCGACTCCACGATTCAGTCGTACCAGATTCCCGACGGGGGCCACCTGGGTTCGATGCTCAGAACGTCACTGAAGAAGCGCTTCGGAAACGTTTTCCTGCTTCAACTCGCCGTCGGTGGATACGGAACCACCCAGGAGTGGATGCTGTACCGGGACTATTGCGCTCCACTGAACCCCGATCTGATCATTCATCATTGGGCCGACAACGACCCCGCGAATAATGATTTCGAGGCGGAACTCTACGGTCACGGGAGCAATATGCGGAGACGACCCTTCTGGGAAAACGGTCAGATCGTTTACAGAAAGCCCTTCACACTGAAACCGGGCGCCTGGCTCGAGAGCCTGATGATCGTGAAAATTGCCAATCTTGCACTGGAGGCTTCATCCCCATCAGAGACGGCTTATCGAGCCGCTTTGGAGCGCGGCTGGAGCGTCGCCGGAGAAATGCTGAAGAAGATAGGTGCCGGTGGATCTCCCGTGGTCGGCCTCGTCGCTTCCGATCACGAGCGCGCCTTCGAACTCTATCGGCAACACGGATATTCAGTGGCAACCTACGAGCCCTTCACCGAGGAGGAAACGTGCGGACCACGCGATCCCCATCCCCACAGCGGCGGACATGCGAAAATGCACGCTGCGCTGTGGCCCGTCGTGGAACGTGCTCTCGTCGAAAGCGGCCACGCGCCACAGCAATGAGCCGGCCGGGCGGTATCGCGCCACACCGTCTCAATCTCGAGCCAGCCGAGCGAGCGCGCTCCGCGCGGCGAAGAAACCGCACATACCGTGTACGCCTCCCCCGGGTGGTGTCGAGGCCGAGCAGAGAAAGAGCCTCGGATTGGGCGTCGAATAGGGATCGAGCCGAGCCACGGGACGCGTGAAGAACTGGGAAAGGTCGGCGACACCCCCGGTCACCGCGCCGCCAACGTAGTTCGGATTTTCGCTCTCAAAGTCCGTGGTCCGGGTCTTGTGCCGCGCCTGGATACGGTCCCGAAAGCCGGGCGCAAAACGCTCCACCTGGCGCTCGACGACGTCTGTCAGGTCCAGGCCGGACCCGGCCGGAACATGACAGTAGGCATAGCCGGTGTGCTTCCCCTGCGGCGCGCGCGTCGCATCGAACTGGCTCTGCTGCACCAACATCACGAAGGGCTTTTCCGGGTGCCGCCCCTTCCAGACCTCGGCTTCCGCCGACGCGAGTTCTTCGAGCGTCCCTCCCACGTGAACCGTGGAGGCTTCGAGTGTTCGCGGGTCGCTCCACGGAATTGGACCGTCCAGCGCCCAGTCAAGCTTGAAGACCCCGGGGCCGTAGCGATAGCGACGGAGGCGACGGAGATAGCCGGGCGGGAGCGAGTCTCGCCCGAGATCCGCCAGTTGGCTAGGACTCGTATCGAGGAGCACCACGCGCGAAGGAGGAAGTTCTTTCAGGGAGGTGATCCGGCGCCCGGTCTCGATACGTCCGCCGAGGTGTTCGAAGTAGGACACCAGGGCTCGGGCAATGGCGCCGCAACCCCCTTCAGCCACGGGCCAGTCGACGAGATGGCCTGTGAGCGCGAAGAGCATCCCTACCGCACCGCTGAGAGGGCGCTCGAAGGGTAGGATGGAATGGCCCGCGCAACCGCCGAGCAACGCGCGCGCCCGAGCCTCTCGGAAACGCCATCGAAAGAGTGTCTTCGCGGGCAGCAGCCCCCAGGCTCCAAAGCGGGCCATTCGAACCGGGTGACGGGGCCAGCGCAGGGGTCCCACCAGGTCGTCCAGGAGAGCCTCGGGACCCTGGACGAAGGGCGAAAACATCTTCTCGTAGGCGCGAGAATCCGCCCCCAACTCCCGAGCCGTGTCCCGAAGCGAGCGCTTGAGCAGCACCGAGGGTTCGCCGTCGAGCGGATGCGCCACCGAGGCGGACGGGTACTTCCAGCGGAGTCCGTACTCCGCCAGGGGAAGATTTCGAAAGAACGCGGAGAGCGCTCCCATCGGGTGACAGGCCGAGCAGAAGTCATGGACAAAACCGGGAAGAGTCCGTTCGCCGCTGCGCAGGCCGCCGCCGGGCTCGACCGAGCCCTCCATCACGGTGACCGTTTTCCCGGCCCGTGCCAGTTCAATGGCCGCCGCCAGGCCGTTCGGGCCGGAACCCACGACAACCGCGTCGATGACCTGATCCATCTTCATCTCGCTCCATCCGGCTCTGATTTCTTCGGTCCAGGGCGACCCGGCCTTCATCGACAAGACTAGAGAGACCCTCTTGCCCCTTGCCACCCCCAACGCCCAAGAGCCCCTTGGAGCGCAGCACTTGATCGAGATCCGGGTTGTCCGGGCTTCCCATGGCGACCCGCGCGGGTCCTGGACTAGGGTGCGGCGACATCTCCACGCGGCAACTCCCCCAGGAGACCGCGCGCCGCGAATCCCCGGAGGCGTTTTGCAGTCACGCAAACAATGGCGAGGACGACTCCAACTCGGAGCACGAACGGCGGAGTCGCTCGCTCGGATTGGTGTCGACGCACTCGGAGAGACCTTCCACTTGGCGCTCCCGAGAACCCCGGAACAGATCGCGGATCCCGGGGTGTTCAACGAACTCGTACGCCGATACGCGCCGCCCGGTACGTCCCCCCTGCCGCGCGTGCAGGCGGTCCGGTTGCCCGGCACCCAATTCGAGAGCAGTAACTGCCAGAATTTTCTCGTGGAGTTGGAATTCGGAGAAACGAACGCTCCCGCGCCCCTTCCGCGAACCGCTTACGTCAAACTCCCCTGCAACGAAATCACCACGAGGGCTTTCGCGAACACGCTCGGATTCTGGGCCCTGGAATGCGCGTTTTGTGAGCGCGTTGCCCAACGCGTCCCGATCCGCGTGCCCCGTGTGTACGCCTCCGCGCGGCGGGGCGCTCGTTTCGTTCTGCTACTCGAAAACCTTCAAGAGACCCCCGGCGTCGAACTCTTTCTCAATCGCGACATGGCCGCGGGTACGACGCCTGAGCGCGCTGCTCGCGTGCTTCGGAGTTTCGCCGAAATGCACGCAGCGTTCTGGAACTGGTCACCACGAGAGCGGGAGCGGCTTCTCCCCGGTCGGTTCAACACGTTTCTCGCACCCGGGTCACGAGAAATGACACGCGCGCTGAACGCGGCGGCCATCCACCCCGCGATAGCGGCCGCGCCCGAGATCCTCTCTCCGCGAATCCGGGATACAGACCAGCGGGCCATCGAAAAGTGGGACACCCTGCTCGACGCGTGGTACCGGGGACCCCTCACTCTCGTACACGGGGACAGTCATCTCGGAAATTGCTTCGAGTACCCGACGTCCGACGGTCGGCGGGTTGGACTGATCGACTTCCAGGCCACCCATTGGAGCAAGGGCATGCGAGACGTGCAGTACTTCCTGATCCACTCGCTCGAAACCGACGTTCTGCAAGCGAATGAATCGGACTTGATCGACCTCTATTGCGACGAGTTGGGGCGGCACGGCGTATCCCTATCGCGGGAGGATGCTTTCGACCAGTATCGCGCCTTTTCCTTCCAGACATTGATGGTCGGTGTGGTTTCCATTGGGCTTGGCCCACTCACCGAACGCGATACGACGGTCCGGGCAATCACCCGGCGTAGCGCGGCCGCGGTCGAGCGTCTCGGCTTTCACGAGTGGATGAACGGCCTCACCGATCCCTAGGCGTCGGGTTGAAACACCGCATGCACCGGGGGGGCAGCGCCTTCGCTCTCCCCGGCCATCGTCCGGACGAGATCTTCGAGATCGCCAAAACCTGCGACCCGGCGAGGAAGTTCGGCGAAGGGAAAAGCCCCTTCCCCGAGAAGGTCGAGTGCCGCGCGATAATTCTTCGCGTCGACCCCCAATGCGCCAAGCACTCGGATTTCCTTGTAGACGATCACGTCCGGATCGAAGCCAGGCGCATCCGGCGAGCCGCGCGTACCGGCCAGGACAACGGCTCCGCCCGGGCGCACCAGGTGGAGAGCCTCTCCGGGAACCGCCGGGGCTTTCGCCGTGACGTCGACCACCACGTCGGCTCGTTCGCCCGTGGCCTCGTGCAAACGCTGCCGAGCATCATCGACCTCGATATCAACCACCAGGTCGGCGCCGAAGGCGGAGGCCGCTTCGAGACGAGGCGCATCCCGATCGCCGCGCCCGGTCACCATCACAAAACCCGCCCCGGCGCGCTTGGCGGCCGCCGCCGCGCTCAATCCCCGAATGCCTGGCCCCAGCACGGCCACGATGTCGCCTGGCCCGGTTTCCGGGATTTCCACGGCCCAGCGAATTCCCGCACCGAGGGGGTTGAAGGCCGTGGCGAGCACCGGGTCGAGACTTGCAGGAACCGGGAGCAACATGGCGTCCGGGGCCAGGTAGAGGTGGCTCGCATACCCGCCCCACAAACCCGGCGCGCGCTCGACGTCAATGAAGCCATACATGTCGGCAAGACCGTGACCGTCACAACGTCGATAAGCACCCGACCGACAGGCGTCGCACGCACGGCATGACTGGAAGACCTCGACGGCAACCCGATCCCAGATCGACACTCCCCAACGCTCGAGTGCTTCCGTACCGGCCTCTTCGATGATCCCCACAACTTCGTGCCCAGGAACAAACCCGTAGGCCGGCGCCAGGTGCCCGGTGTACTGCTCGTGATCGGTACCGCAAAGCCCACAGGCCTCGATGCGGAGAAGCCCGTCGTTTTCCCCCACCGCCGGAAAGGAAAGCGTTCTCCGCTCGAACTCCCGCGGCCGAGCCAGCACGAGGGCCTCGGCCCCGCCGCTCAAAGAGTGCCCCCGGGTTTCCCGTCGGGCGGCCAGGAATTTACGCCTTCCTCCAAAGGAATACCGAGACTTCGGGTCAACTGGGAGATCGTCCTCCACGCGCCAATGGCGGCGACCAGTTCGACGATCGGCTCATCCGACCCGAGCCGTTCGCGACAGCGAGCAACCGCCCCCTCGGAAGCCGACCCGGTCTCCAGCGTTTCGTCCACCAACGCCAATACCGCGCGCTCGGTGTCATCGAAGTGGTCCGACGATTCCCAATCACGCAATTCCAACAAATCGGATTCACTGCAACCGAAGGTGTCCTGTGCGATCGCCCAGTGCTGGGTCCATTCGTAGTCCGCGCCAGTGACCCAACCGATTCGCATGATCACGAATTCGCGGAGGCGATCGTCGAGCGCTCCGCCGAAAAGCATCGACAACAACAAATCGCTCATGGCCTTGGCCACCTTGGGTCGGTGCAACAGGACGCGGAAGACATTAAGGGAGGCCAGTGCGCCGGGGACCCCCGCCTCTTCCGCAACGTCGCGAGCGCGATCCACGTCGAGCAGCGCAACACGGGGGTTCGTCATGGGATCCTCCTCGCTCCGTCCAATCGGGATCTACCCGTTCTTCACCGCCGTCATGTAGAGCGGGGAACGCCGGGGGTCTTCGCCGTACATGTGCTGGATCTCGAAGCCCTCTTCCTCGATGACTCGGCGGAAGTGCTTCGGGGTCATCGGCTTGTCGTATTTCGGGGTCAATGCATCGAAGGTGCAGAGCTTCGAAATTTCCAGCAACTGCTCCTTGTCCGCATTGGCGAACACCGGGTGATAGTCGAAGGGGATGAAATTGTTCGCCAGGATCTGGACGTAGCGGTTCTTGCTGTGGGCCCACTCCTGGAGGTCGCTGAGCCTCGCCCCGTACTTTTCGACGAACCAGAAAACCCACGAGGAGGGGATCCTCTTTGTGAACCAGCGGTACTTGTACTTGTAGGTGGAGAGACTCCGCCAATCTTTTTTATAACAATGGGCAAAAAGGATACCGCCGGGTTTCACCTTTTTCGCGATGCAGCGGATTCCCTTTTCGGGATCCGGGGTGTGTTGAAGAACACGGTGGCAGAAAACCACGTCAAAAGCTTCATCGGCGTACGGGATCTCGAAGAGCGAAGCCTGGGAGAGCGTCAACCGCGGATCCTCGAGATACTTTCCCGCGCGGTCGACGGCGTTGCTCAGGTCCAAGGAGTGGACTTCTCCAAAAGGCATCTGCAGTAGAACCTCGGTGTCGTCACCGCCCCCCATCCCGCATTCGAGAACCGACTTTCCATCGAGATCGAAACGCGAAAACTGTGTCCGCTTGTCGAGCAGTTCCCGCTTCGCGCTACCGGTTGCACGCGAATCACTCATCGCGTCGTGCCAGTGCTGCCACTGCCAGCCGAAGTTTTCGGCGTAATTTTCGCTCGTCTCGACGAAACGCGGAATTCCATCCACGATCGGGGCGACGACGCGCCCCGTAGAATCCACGAGGGCCTCTCCTTGGGTCGCAAGTTCGGTCTTCGTCACCGGATCGAAGAAGGGAATCACGGTTCGCTCCTTGCAGGATTCTCTAGCGGAATACAGATCGGGCGGGTCTCTCGGAAAACGATTCGGGGGCGAATATGCACCGTCTCCGGAGGTTCAACAACGGGTCCGGTCCGGGTGCCCCCCTGGCCGGGTCGGGAGATCATCGAGCCGAGGAGAAACGGATCTGCAACCGGTCGGGTCCACGCAATACGGCCCCCTCCATGATCGGCACCTCTTGCAGTTCGATCTCTCCGAGGCGCTCAAGGAGGACAGACAGGGCCACGCGGAGTTCGGCCCGGGCGAGATGCGAACCCAGGCAAAAATGATTTCCCAGCCCGAAGCTCAGGTGGCCCACGGTCTTGCGGGTGCGATCGAAACGGTGCGGGTCGGGGAAGACGGCGGGATCCCGGTTGGCCGCGGTAATTCCGAGAAGCACCACCGTGTTCGGCCCAAGCTTCTCGCCGCCGAACACCCCGCCCTCGACCACCATGCGCGGCAGCAGCGCGGTGGGGGCCTCCCAGCGAAGGGCTTCTTCCACCGCCGCAGCCTGGGCCTCGGGGTTTCCTCGAATCGCCTCCACCCGCCCCGGTTCCTCGAGAAGCGCGGTCATCAGGGACCCCAGGCCGAGATAGGTCGTGTCCGCGCCAGCGGGAAACAACACACGCACGAAGGAAAAGATCTCCTCGTCACTCAGGCGCTGCCCCTCCACCTCTTCGCGGCATAGGGCCGTAAGGAGATCGTCGCGAGGCTCTCCCCGCCGCGCCTCCACGAGCTCTCCCAGGTAGTTCGTGAATTGGCGGGACGCGTCGAGCGCTCCTTTGGGATCCCAGGGGTAACTGATCAGGGCCATTGCCCAGCCCGCGAGTCGGTCGTCGTCTTCCGGGGGAATCCCGATGATCCGGCAGATCGCGGATAGCGGAAGCTGCTTGTTGAAGCGGCGCACCAGGTCGACTTCTCCGTCGGCGATGAATCCATCCACCAGGTCATGGCAGAGGGGGCGTACCATTTCCTCGACGACTTCGGGCATCAGTCGCAACTTGAAGTGCGGCGAGACCAACGCGCGGTTGATTCGGTGCTCTTCTCCCTCCATGCCCATGATGTTTCGGCCCATCACCGGAAAGGTGTTCGCCTCTTGAACGGCTTTCGCCGAAAAAAGGGTCTCGTCCCGGAAGGCTTCCGTCACGTCGACATGTCGAGTCAAAAGCCAGGCCGGCCGCCCATGAAAGAGGATCGGCGCCACCGGTCTCTTCTCGCGCAATTCTTCCAACATGGCGTGAAACCGCGGCAGGGGGGCGCCCTGCCCGGGCAGGATCGCGAAATCCGTCTCGGGAAAACAGAGTGCGGGCGAGACCGAACCCGGCATACGGCACCTCCAGCCCAAGGCCAGCGGCCCGGGACCAACAACAACCGGAAGCATAGTGAAATTGCGGACGAGAGCGCCGATCCTCCGGCCTGTGTCATAGTTCAAAGACTTCCCCGCCCAAGGAGTCCCCCATGCGTGCCGCCGTTCTCCGAGAACTCGGAACGCCCATCGCCATCGAAGACGTCGCGATTTCCGAGCCTCGCGCCGGAGAGGTGGGCCTTGAGATCGCCGCGAGCGGAATCTGCCGCAGCGACCTCTCGGTGACCGACGGCACGCTGAAGTCACCGCTTCCCGTCGTACTGGGCCACGAAGCGGCGGGCGTGGTGACGTCCCTGGGCCCTGGCGTCGACCAGTTGGCCGTGGGCGATCGCGTCGTCGTGGCCCTGACACCCAGTTGCGGCGAATGCCTTTTTTGCCAGGAAGGCGCACCCAACCGTTGCCTTGCGATGGTCCCGGGGATGATATTCTCGACCATGGGCGATCGCACAACCCGCCTCCGTACCGGCGACGAGACGATCTATCAACTCTGCGGCGTGGCCTCCTTTGCTGAAAAGGCCGTCGTCGATGCGCGGGCGTGCATACCCGTGGGCGACGACATCCCCCTGGACCGCGCCTGCCTACTCGGCTGCGGGGTCCTCACTGGAGCGGGCGCGGCCCTGAATACTCCCGAGGTGGGTCCCGGCGCGAGTGTCGCGGTGATCGGATGCGGTGGGGTCGGATTGGCCGCAATCCAGGGGGCTCGGATCGCCGGAGCTGAAGCGATCTTCGCCGTCGACATCGACCCGGTCAAACGAGAACTGGCGATGGAACTCGGTGCAACCGAAGCGCTGGACGGCGCGGGGGACGTCCAAGGAGCCGTGCGAAAGCGAACCGGCCTCGGGGTACACGTCGCGATCGAAGCGATCGGAAAAAGCGAAACCATCGAGACCGCGTGGGAAGTCCTGCGTCCAGGAGGCACCGCGCTGATCATTGGCATGCCTCGCTCCGGGGAGAAGATCCCCATTCGCGCGGGCGGACTCTTCCTCGAGCGCCGTCTCGTGGGATCGGTGTACGGCGGCGCAGACCCTCGGCGAGACGTCCCCCTCCTGTTGGAACACGTTCGAGAGGGTGCACTCCGGCTCGACCCCCTGGTCACTGCCGAGTTGCCGCTCTCGGGCGTCGCCGAAGCACTGGAAGCACTTCGGGCAGGCCGTGGGGCACGCCACGTGATCGTCCACAGTCGCTAACCTTCCAGACCGCGCAGCCAATCTCCCGAGGCATCCATGAAATTTCGAATGCTCCACTTCTTCGAGACCTGCAACGGACCGGCGCTGCGATGATCGACTTCGAACTCGGCGACGAACTCGAACTGGTCCGTAAAACCGCACGGGATTTCGCTTCCGACCATCTGCGCCCCTCTCTCCGGGAGCACGAGTTGGCCCGCACACCTTCCGCCCAAGCCCGCGCGGCTTTTTCCGAGATCGGGTTCGCAACCCTGGAATGGCCCGAAAGCCTTGGCGGAAGCGGGCTCGGCTCCCTCGCGCGTTGCCTCGTTTCCGAAGAACTTGCGGCGGGCGACCCCGGATCCGCCCTGGCCCTGGATCCACTCGGCCTCGCGCTGTATCCGCTCATCGAATTGGGAGGTGAGAGCGCGCTGCGCGATTTTGGCGTGCCGCTTCTCGACGACGATGCGGCACGCGCAGTGCTTGCATGGACGGGACGCGGAAGCCGTGTCCACCTGGAGCGCGAGGGCGACACGATTTCCGGCCGGATTCCCTGGGTGCCGGCCGACCGTGCCGACCTCCTGGTTCTTCTCGACGAAGAGGGGGCCATCGTCGTGAAAGACGGGATCGAAGCCTCCCCGCTTCGGGGGTCTGGACTGCGCGCGGCCGGGGCCTCGGAAATCGAGCTCAACGGCGCCGCCGTGTGCGCCGGTTGGAAGAACGTCCAGGCGGCGGCGCGGGCGCTGGCCCGAGCACGACTCGCCGTGGCATCCATGCTCGTGGGCGTGATGTCCGAATCGGCTGAATACTCCCGCGCCTACGCCCTGGACCGGGTGGCCTTTGGGCGTCCCATTGCTCACCACCAGGCCCTCGCCTTCCTGATCGCCGACATGGCGACGGCCGTCGATGGCGCGCGACTCCTGGGCTGGGAAGCGGCCTGGTCTCTCGACTCGGGACTGGATGCCCAGGAATCCTGCGCCACGGCCTTTCTCGAAGCCGTGGAGGAGGCGCTCTTCGTGACCCCCAACGGCGTTCAGATTCTCGGCGGGCACGGCTTCATGCAGGATCACCCGGTGGAAAAACACATGCGCGAAGCGCGGACCCTCGGCCTCATGCTCGGCGGGGTCGATCCGGCCCGGGAGGAGGCCGGGCGGGAAATCGCAGGCTCAGGCGATCGTGTCGCTCTCACCCGGGAGGCTTCGTGATGCAACTCGCCATCGACCCCGCGACCCAGAAACGCATCGAAGGAATCCGCGCGCTCGGGGCCAGCCAGATTCGGCCACTGGGACTCGAAGCCGATCGCCTCGGACGACCTACTCCTCCAGATCATCCCTTTTTCGAACTCCTGCTCAAGGCGGGCCAGGGCCGCACACGCTGGCCCGGCAAGGACGCCCCGGATCCCGTGGTGAACGATGAACCGAGCGTCGGTTCGTCCCGGTCCGTACTCCTGCTGGCTGAAGAGATGTCCTACTGGGACCGGGGCGTCGCCGTCTCCTTCCCGGGACCGGGCCTCGGGGAACCGCCGCTTCTCTCCATGGGGACCGGGGACCAGAAGCGCCGCTTCCTGGGCCCCTTCGTCGAACCCGACCGCCCGCGCTGGGGGTCGTTCGCCATGACCGAACCCGGAGCCGGCTCGGACGTGGCCGCGATCGCCATGAGCGCCCGCAAAGACGGCAACGACTGGATCCTGAACGGGGCCAAATCGTTCGCGGCCAATGCGAGCCGAGCCGATTGGATTGTAGTCTGGGCCACCATCGATCCGAGCCAGGGGCGCGAAGGCCATCGCGCCTTCGTCGTCGAACGGGGCATGCCGGGTCTCGCCGACTTCCAGGTGGAGCGAAAGATGGGGCTCAAGGCATACGAGTCGACGTCGTTTACCCTCTCGGATTGTCGCGTCCCCGGCGCCAACCTGATCGGCGGCGAGGAACACTACGCCCAGCGCGCCGGATTCAAGGGAGCGATGCGCTCGTTCAACGCGACGCGCCCGCTCGTCGCGATCATGGCGGTGGGAATCGGTCGGGCCGCACTCGACGAGTCACTCGCCTTCGCCCGGGAACACGACCTGCTGGGCGACCCCCGCGTGCGCGATCGCCTGGAGCGCGTTCGCCGCCGACTTCGGGTCGCCCGGCTTCTTTGTTGGCGCGCCGCCTGGCTGGCCGATCATGGCCGAGCGAACATCCTCGAAGCCTCGATGGCGAAGGCCACGGCCCCCAGCGTGGCGCTGGAGGCGACGCTGCTCGGAACCGACCTCCTGGGAGAGGTCGGCGGACGCGGAGACCATCTCCTCGAAAAACTCTTCCGCGACGTCAAGGCGATGGACATCGTCGAAGGCACGGGCCAGGTGCAGCGGATCGTAATGGCCCGCCATCTCGTCCAGTTGCCGCGTTCCTAGCCCCTGCGCCTTATTCGTTCTGGAAGTCTCTTCGGAATTCTCGCCCGGGAACGACCGTCAGGAGCCGGGACCCTTGTCAAAAGTGGCGACGCCTTCCGGGACGACGTGGAAGGGCTGGCTGTCGCACAGGAAGATCGCCATCTGGGGTGCGCCAAAATCGCTGGGGGAATCGAGCGTCCCCACCTTGAGAAGCACCGCGGGCATGCCCGGAACCCGGGACAGCAGGTGGGTCCCGCAGTCGGGACAGAACTCTCGCGTCACGGGAGAATCGAGATCCGGGCGTTGGAACGCCTTCGGGCTCCCCTGGGTGTACGCGAAGGACGCTTCGGGCATGCCCATCGTGACATTCGGCGACCCTCCCGAGATGTACTGGCACTCTCGGCAATGACACTGAACCTTCAAAAGGGCATCGCCCTTCGCTTCGTAGCGGACGCCGCCGCAGTAACAACCGCCTGAAATATCCATGGAGCTCCTTTGGGTTGAGAGGGAATAAAAACGCCGACGAACCGGGCGGCCTCCTTAGGCCCTCAGTGAATCGAGCGAAACCAACTGTGCCCGGGGCGTCTCGATTTCGCCTTCCGGCAGCATGTAGCGAAAGAAGACCAGGCCGAACGCCCGCCCCTCGGTGTCGAGCCAGTTGGGAAGACCGGGATCCTCTGGCGCAATCACGATTCGGAAGCTTCCATCGGGCTCGGTCCGGGTCTGGCGACGGTTCAAGGTGACCTGCCGGTTCAGGTAGTCGTAGGTCTGCATGTGCCGGTTCCAAAGGCAGACATTGGCCGACCGGCAGTCATCGGGCCAACGCCCGTCGATCACGAGAGCCTGGCCCTCGGGCAACATGAAGGGCGCCATGCTGTAGGCCGCATCCGCGGCGGCCAACCCGAAATCTCCGGGCTTGACGGGCTTCGGAAACTCGTTGGGAACGCGAGATACGAAATCGGGTTGATCTTCGCGAGGCGGAGGCCCCTGGTCGAGCATCGAAGAGCGAACAAAGGCCGCGACCCGGCGGATGGCTTCCGCGACGTTGGTATCTCCCGGGGGAGCCGGCGGGGGAGCCGGGTCGATGACTTCGAGCTGGAAGTCGATGTGCCGGGGACGCATGGCCGCCGGCACTTCGTCCTCGTAGTAGTGGCGCGTCAGGATACGGCTCGAATCCGGGGGCAGCCCGAGCCAGTTTCGATCGGCCGACTCTCCCCCGAGGCGAATTTCAAAACCGCCATCGGCAGCCACGTCAAACTGCGTATCGTTGATCACCCCGGCAGTCTTCTGCGAAAACCCTCCGTCCGGGGCACCCGCCTCGATCGTGATCGAGACATAGGCCGCACCGGCCATGTTTCCGCGAAGCCGATACGAATGATCGGGCGAAATCGCGGTTTCAAAGTAGATCGCGTCGGCGTTGTCGCCGAGAAATTTTCGCGTGGGGAGTGGAAATTCCCGCAGCCACGGGTGGGCGGGACTCGATTCCATCCGGGTCAGTAACGCGGCCTCGAGCATATGCAGGATGGCACGAAGTGCCTCGCCAACGTCGTCGCTCTCCTGGACGAGCCATTCCGGACCGGCGTAACGCTCATTGAGTTCGCCCAGTAGATCGAGAAGTTCCCCGAAAGCCTTCCGGCTCTCGCAATCGGCACTCGTCATGTTTTCTGCCTCCCGTGTTGCAACAACGGCCGCTAGCATATCATCGGCGGTCCAACTGGACTCTACGAGACGAGGAGAACCCGCGCAGCATGTCGCAGACCAGGAACCTGTCCAAGCTCTACACCCGCCCAGACTGGGCCCGGCGAGTCATCGCCATGGGGGACTCGGTCGGCGGAGCCGCTCGCCTGGTTTCCCTTGACCCGGACGAACTCATCCGAACCGCCGTCGAATCGACCGGGGGGCTCGACGATTTTGGGGATTTCGACGGCGACTGGCACGCACGCCTTCTCTCTCTCGTCTCCGAAATCGAGGCCACCGGCGATCTTCATGCCCTGGGGCGGTTGATGACCCGGCAGGAACTCCTGCGCGGACTCCGCACCCGCCTGCTCGTTACCCAGCGAAGGAACGAGACCCCCGCGATCGCCGAAGAGCGGATTGAATCCCCCCTGGTCATCACCGGCCCGCCTCGTTCGGGGACCTCGATTCTCTTCGAGTTGCTCGCCCTGGACCCTGCTGCGCGTGCCCCCCTGGCCTGGGAGGTCATCCACCCCCTCCCCTTTGGATCGGGCGGGGAGTCCGAGGCCGCGCGACGCGAAATCGCCCAATGCGAACAGGAATTCTGGGCGGACGTGCAACCGGAGTTCGCAACCATCCACGAACTTCGCGCCGACCTCCCGGTCGAGTGCGTGACGCTCACACTACCCAGCTTTACCGGCGGGCACTGGGGGATGATCGCGAACCTCCCCAACTGGATTCCGGACTACCCGGCCAGCATGGTCTACCACCGCGCGCTGCTCCAAACCCTTCAGCACGGCGGCCCCCCGCAGAACTGGGTCCTGAAGACCCCCCTCTACCTCGTCTTCATCGACCTGCTTTTCGCGACCTATCCAGATGCCTGGGTCATCCACACCCATCGCGACCCCCTGAAAACCGAGCCTTCAAGCTTGAGCACGTTGGCCACCGTGCGCTGGGAGCGCTGCGAAACCGCGGAACTCCCGGAGGCGGGAGGCGGACTCGGGGACATGATGATCCACCTGATGCAAAGAAGAATCGCTGGCGAACTGCCTGACCGAATTGTCGATTCACATTTTCGCGACCTGATGTCCGACCCCGTCGCAGCCGTCGAGAAACTCTACGGTCAAATCGACCGCCCCTTCCAACCGGAACACGGAGACGCCATCCGCCGCTACCTCGACACCAAGCCCAAGGGAAAGTTCGGCAAACACAAATATTCGCCCGAAGAATGGGGCTTTGACCCCCAGGCTCTCCGAGAACAAATGCGCCCCTACACGGACCACTACGGCGTAGCCCTGGAGGACTAGCTCTCGCGCATCGAGAGCCGATCCGCGCGATTGCTTGGGGGAGCGCTATTCTCTCCGGAGAGTCTGCGCTGGAGAATCGCGATGCTGCGGGGGGTTCGAGTTGCCGGTGTCTTGCTGGCCCTGGGGTTGACCGCCCCTTCCGCCGTCCAGGCCGACGGCATCGACGACTTCAATGGCAGTTGGACGGGGCAAGCCCTGCAACGGCAACGAGGGCTCGATCTC
This sequence comes from Myxococcota bacterium, assembly GCA_036228265.1. GTDB lineage: Bacteria > Myxococcota_A > UBA9160 > UBA9160 > UBA4427 > CAJXIC01. Next base: position 36,072 of record JAZAOF010000063.1, read on the forward strand.
GACGTCCCACTTTGGGACACCAACATCGTAGGCGCCCACAACAGTTTCAACTCCTCTGTCTATGCGGGCCCGTTGTCGTACCCGGATCCCAACCAGGTCGACTCAATTTTCAACCAGTTGCGGATGGGGGCCCGAAGCATCGAACTCGATGTTCACTGGACCCCAAAGCAGGAAGGAACCTTTTCCTTTCCCGATCGCCTCCTGCTGTGTCACGGGACCAGCGGTCATTTCGGCTGCAGCACCAGCGACCGCTATTTCGCGGAAGGCCTCGACGAGATCGCCGCCTGGCTGAACACCACGGACAGTGAAAACCAGGTCCTCGTTCTGCACATCGAGGACCACATGGACGGGGAGCACGGCGAGGCCTTCAACCAGGTCAACGCTCGCTTTGGCAATCGGGTGTACACCAGCGGGGGCTGCGGAGACATCCCTGGAAATCTGACCAAGCAAGACGTATTGAACCTCGGCCGAAACGTCGTGATCTGGAGCGACAGCGGCTGCAGCGGTGACGGAAACTGGAACGCCATGGTGTTCACCGGACTCGGGGGCATCGACCGGATCTGGGAGGATTCCACCACCATTGGCGGTATCGCGGGCGCGGGCGCCCCCATTACCGACGACGACGTGTCCAATGGATTCGCCAACGGGACGAACATCATCGACCTGGACCAACTTCACCAGGGCGACTCTCGATGGTCCGCAGCCGTCTGGAGTTGGGACGTCGATGAGCCCAATAATTTCGGTGGCCAGGAGCACGGCGCCCTTCAGCACGGAAACGGCCGGTGGAACGACGACCACTGCGAGACATTGCACGCCTTCGCATGCGAGCACGCTTCCAGCGGCCAGTGGGCCGTGAGCTCGATCGTCGGAGCGTGGGGCGTTGGAGCCTTCGCCTGTGGAAGCCTCGGCGCCGATTACCAGTTCAGTCGCCCCACCCACAGCCAGGACAACCGGGCCCTCAAACAGGCGAAAGAGGCGGCCGGCCGAAGTTCGGTCTGGCTGAATCACGACGATCGCAGCTCCGAGGGGAACTGGAGCACCACCCTCACCAACGATGTCTTTTTCAGCGCGGGGTCCTTGACGCTGACCGCCGGACAATCGGTCCACGGTCTCACCCGGAAGCTGAAGATGGAATCGAATTGCGACCTGGTGCTTTACAGCGCACAAGGGGGCGTGACCGGAGGGAGTATCTGGACGAGTGGGACGGCCAGCCTGGGCAGCAATTGCCGCACCGACTTCCAGGGGGATGGAAACCTGGTGATTTACGACGGCAACGGATCAGCGCTCTGGCACTCCAGCACCAGTGGCGCCGAATTGCGGCTCCAGGGCGATGGGAACGCGGTGATCTACGACGGCAGCGGCGGCGCCCTCTGGCAGACCTTCACCAACTACGCGAGCGAAGTTGCCATCGCGGCCGGCCAGTTCAGTCTTGCCCCTGGCGAGATCCTGCATAGCCAGAACCGAAAACTACAGATGCGGAGCGATTGCAACCTCGTCCTCTATAGCTTCGAAAATGGGCTTACGGGCGGCGCGGTGTGGCAAAGCGAAACGAACGGTAGCGGGACCTCGTGCTCGGCTCTTTTTCAGGGCGATGGAAACTTCGTGGTCTACGACGGACTCGGTCAACCGCTGTGGGCATCCGGAACTTCTGGAACTTCGGGCGGCGAACTGCGCCTGCAGTCCGATGGCAATCTCGTTGTCTATAACGGTTCGAACCAACCCCTTTGGTCGGCCAATGGAAATATCCCCAGCGAGTTCCTCTGGAACGCGGGAGGGTTTTCATTCGCCCCGGGAGATTTCGCCCAGAGCCAGAACCGAAAGTGGGTGATGCAGAGTGATTGCAACCTGGTTCTCTACAACGTGGCCAACGCATTGGTGGGAGGAGCCCTTTGGCACAGCGATACCCACCTCGCGGGAGTCGATTGCCGAGCAGACTTCCAGGCGGACGGAAATCTCGTGATTTACGACGGGGTGGGCCAGGCGCTGTGGGCGTCCGGAACATCGGGAACTTCGGGGGCCCAGCTTCGACTCCAGCCCGACGGAAATGCCGTGATCTACAACGGGGTCGGCGAGCCGCTTTGGACCTCCAATACCCCGGGGACTTTTGTCAGCGAATCCTACTGCGGGGACTTGTCCTGTGGCGGTACCGAAACCTGTTCGATTTGCCCAGGGGATTGCGGCGTCTGCGCCCCGGTCTGTGGCGACCTGGCCTGCGACGAAGCCGAGACGTGCTCGACCTGCTCCATCGACTGTGGAGAATGTTCTGGAGGCGAGGGCTACTGCGGGGACTTCACCTGCGGCGCCGCCGAGACGTGCTCGTCGTGTTCGGCCGACTGCGGATCCTGTCCCCCCGTGTGCGGCGACCTCACCTGCGACGGGGCTGAAACGTGTTCGGCGTGTTCAACCGATTGCGGCAGTTGTGGGGGCGAGGTCGCAGTCCCCGCGCTTTCCGGACGGGGCTTGGTGCTCCTGGGATTCGCCCTCGCGGGATCTCTGCTGCTCCAGGCTCTCCCCGGACACTTCCGCCACCGAAATCGAGACCGACCGACCTCCACCCCTCCTGCGTTGGACTAGGCTCCCCCCATGAGCCTCTTGTGCCTACACGGGGGCGCCCACGGCGCCTGGTGCTGGGAACGCGTCCTTCCCCACCTCGCGATCCCCGCCCGGGCCATGGATCTCCCCGGACGCGGAAGCCATCCTGCCCCTCTCGAGTCCGTGACACTGGACGATTGGGTCGACGCCGTCGTCGATGAAGTCCGGGAGCGTGGAGAAACTCCAACCGTCCTGGTCGGACACTCCCTCGCCGGGATCACGATGCCTCGCGTGGCCGAGCGAATCCCCGAACTCCTATCCCACCTGGTCTTCATCGCCTGCACGGTGCCCGAGGAAGGGCGCACGGTTCTGGACGACCTGGCTCCCGATGTTGAACTCCTTGCCAGGGAGAACCTCGAAAACCCCGCGGCCATGACGATGCCGGACGAAATCGCGACGGCAATGTTTTGCAACGACATGGATCCCGAGCAGACCCGGTTCGTTCTCGATCGGCTGGTCCCCGAAGCCTGGCAGCCCATGCAGACCCCCAACCGCCTGGCCGGGCTGCGCAATGGGATCCCCGCGACGTACATAAAACTCCTGCGGGACCAGAGTGTTCCGCCCGCACTCCAGGACACGATGATTCAAAATATCGGCTCGCCTCGGGTGGTCGTGATGGATACGGGACACAACGTGATGATTTCCCAGCCCCAAGCGCTGGCCAAGTGTCTCAACGATCTCGTCCGAGACAATGCATTTCAATCCGACTGATTCCCTTGTTCTCGTTGGAGCCCCACCCATGGTCGAAAGCCAGCAAGCCACACCGAAGGAATGCATAGAAGCCCTCCAGCACTTCGACCCCTTCGATCCCAGCCAGACCCAGACCCAGTGGCCCTTGTTTCGGGAAATCCGCCGCCAATCTCCGATTTCGCGACCGGGAGATTTTGTTTTCGTCGCCCGATACGAAGACGGCCTCGAGGTCCTCCGCAATCCGAAACTCTTTTCGAGCGGCCAGGGGTTCCGCGCCCCCGGAGTCGTGGTCCCACTCGAGGACAAGTTGGTCGGCGAGCTCGATCCGCCGACCCACCGGCCGATCCGCCGTCTCCTTTCGAGTACGCTGTTGCCGGCGACGGTCGCCCGCGCGGAAGCCTTTGCGCGAGAAATGGCCCGGGATGCACTCGAAGCCATCTCGCATACGGGCGGGGGCGACCTGGTCAATCAACTCACGCTGATGCTCCCCACCCAGGTCACCGTTCACGTACTCGGCCTTCCCGTGGAGGATTCGCGGAAAATCGCAGACTGGGCCAACGAACTGCTGCACAGCGAATGGGTGGCGACCAACCGCACCCCCCGCGGCGAAGGAATCGTCGGGGCCTTTCCCGACTACGCGCACTACATCGACGAGCAAGTCGCCCTTCGCCGCGAATCGAGCGCCTCTCCCCGCGATCTCCTCGGCGAACTGGTCGCGAAAAAAATCTTCGACGCGCCGGTCTCGGACCGCCAGCTCCGATCTTTGGTGTCCAACCTTCTACTCGGCGGCATCTCGACGTCGACTTCCATGTTGGGAAACCTCTTCCACCACCTGCTTCTCCATCCGGCCGACCACAGGGCACTTCGCGATGACCCGGCGCAAATTTCCGCCGCAGTCGAGGAATCCCTTCGACTCCAACCGCCCGTGCTCTACGTCGTGCGGACCTGCGCGGAAGAGACAGCAATCTCCGGGTTTCCGATCCACGCCGGCGAACGCGTCATCGTGAGCCTCGCCTCGGCAAATCGCGACGATGACATCTACCCGGATTCCGATCAGTTCCGTCTCGATCGAGAGTCCCCACGGCCTCACCTGAGCTTTTCCGCGGGACCGCACCTCTGCGTGGGGGCTGGCCTGGCCCGCATGGTGGGGCGAGTGGTCACGGAGGTCTTCGTCGATTTCTTCGCCGAAGGGGGCATCCACCTCGAAGAGGGATTCTCATTCGAACCCACTCCGGTTTTTCTCGAGTTCGGTCCCCGCCGCCTACCCGTAGTGGTTTCGAAGCCGGGCGCCCCCGGCTCGCGCGATACCGCGGTGAAAGCGCGTTGACGGCCGAGGAGCGCGCCTGGGGTCCTTCCGCGCGCCAACCCGAACACCAACCGGTATATTTCCCCCGTGTCCCGCTCTAAGCGCATCTTCTCCATGTCCGTTTTCCCCGTCGTTCTCGCGGGAAGTCTCGCCATCGCGATCTTCTTGGTCGAGTCCGGACTGCCCTTGGAGCAGAGTTCTGCGCTCCTGGTCCTGGGCGCTGGCCTGGTCGTATTTTGTCTCGAGCGCTGGATCCCTCATCACCGCTCGTGGCTCCACTCGAAAGGCGACCTCAAGCCGGACCTCGCCTACCTCGTCGGCGTCGGAGGACCGGTCTCTCTCGTCGTCACCCCCCTCGCGACGTACGTGGGCTTGCTGGTGCTGGATTGGCTCTCCCTGCATTTCGGGTGGGATCTCTGGCCGACCTCGTGGCCCCTCATTGCGCAGCTTCCCCTCGCACTGGTGGTGGCGGAGTTTCCCAAGTATTGGCACCACCGCTTGCAACACAACACGGATTTCCTGTGGCGCTTTCACGCCACCCATCACAGCGCGCCGCGGCTCTACTGGCTGAACGCCAGCCGCTTCCACCCCATCGATCTTCTCATCGATGGCCTGCTCGGGAGCATCGTCCTCCTGGGGTTGGGCTGCCCGATCGAGGTGCTCGCCCTCTTTGCCCTCGTCTCGGGGGTTCACGGGTTTTTCCAGCACGCGAACCTCCCGCTTCGTCTCGGTCCCCTCAACTACTTCTTTTCGATGGCCGAACTCCATCGCTGGCACCACTCGAAAAATATAGAAGAAGCCAATCACAACTACGGTCAGAACGTGATCGTGTGGGACCTGGTTTTCGGGACTTTCTTCCTCCCCAAGGACCGTGAGCCACCCGAGGACATCGGCATCCCCGACCTGCCAGCCTTCCCAAAGGGCTTCTGGCACCAACTCGCCTCGCCCTTCACCTGGTCTCGAATCAAGCGCGCGAGCGGGCCTTCGTCGTGACCCGGGCCGAAACGAAATCGAACCCTCCGGAAATCCGGATTCGAATATCTTCAACGACTCGACTCGAAAGAACGCACCCGGTAGCCCAGTGATCCTCGAACACGATGACGCCACGGTAGAAATCATCGAACTGGCGGAAGGAAGGCGAAAAGTCGTCGTTCTTCCCCGCGACGAGCGCACCCTGGTCTCCATCCGGGAGATCGAAACCGCCTACACGCCCGACCTGATCCAGGAAACCCTGGCGGTCCGGGGGGTCGGATGGCTCTGCGACGAGATCGCACGGGATGAATCTCCCGGCTACGTGCAGTTCGGCCTGGAGAGCGGCCTGCTCTCCTACCTGGGGGACGCGGAATTCCGAAACAAGCGAATCCTGGATTTCGGCTGCGGGAGCGGCGCCTCGACGGCCGTGCTCGGGCGCATGTTTCCCAGCGCCACGCTCGTCGGCGTCGAGCAGGAACCCAATCTTCTACGACTCGCGGAACGCCGACGGGAATTCTACGGCCATACCCAGACGAGTTTCCTTTCGTCTCCCGACCCCACTCAGCTTCCCTCCGACCTGGGGCGGTTCGATTTCGTCGTCATGAACGGGGTCGTGGAACACATGCTCCCCGAGGAACGCAAGAGCGTGCTTCCGTCTGTCTGGAATGTCGTGAAGCCGGGGGGCGTGCTCTTCGTCCTGGAAACGCCCTACCGTTACTTCCCCTACGAGAGCCACACAACCGGTCTTCCCGGAATCGGATACCTCCCGGATCGCCTGGCCTTCGTGTGTGCGCGGAAATTTTCTCGACGGGGTCTCGACCATTGCGACCGCGAAGCACTCCTCAGGGCGGGCATCCGGGGAAGCAGCAGCCGCGAGATTCTCTCCTGCCTGGGATCCGACGGCGGAAGACCCGTTCTCATGGAACCCACGCCGTCGGGAGGCGGCGACCGCATCGGCTTGTGGTACCAGCAGTCGAGCGTCCATCGAGAAAGTCGCCTCCGGGATATCAGCCTTCATGCGTTCAAGGCCTTGAAAACCCTCACTGGCATCGAAATGGTCCCCTACCTGACCCTTGCGATCCGCAAGAGCTAACCGCGGGACCGGGTCTTCCGAACGGAGATTCACTTGAAGAACGTCGACTGGACCGAAGAAGAAGCACGCTGTTTCCTGGAGGGGATGCAAACGGTCGCGACACTCCGCGGCACCCGCCCGCTCCAGGCACTCGCGTCGGAAATGCTCGATTCGGTCGCTCACCACGTGCTCCATACCGATATCGACACCTCCAGTCTCCAGGAGTGTTCTCCCGCCGACTTCGCTCGCAAGATCAAGGCCCCCCGACGAAGAACCGAGTTCGTTCAGTTCCTCGTACTGATGCCCTATCTCGACATGCAGGTCGATGCCGACCAGGTCGCCATCGTGGACGAAATCGCTCGCGCGCTCGGCGTCGAAACCCAGACCCTGGTGGATCTCCATCGCGTTCGAGACGACCGTTTGAAGCGACTCCTATTGGATTACGGGCGGCGCAGTTTTGGCGAGTACGCCGGCGCCGAAGGGCCCTGGCAGCAACTGAAAGCCGTGACCGAAACGATCCGCCAGTACGTCGGCGATTCCAACGTGGCGGATCGCTACGGGGCGCTCGAAAGCTACCCGGAGGGGAGCCTCGGTCGCGTCTTGTTCCAGTTCTACCGGGAACGCGGCTTCCCGCTTCCAGGAGAAAAGAAGAGTTTCAGCGAACTTCTGATTCCCCACGACTGCTGTCACATCCTGGGTGGCTTCAACACCGACATGAACGGTGAAATGAACGTTGCCGGTTTCGAAGCGGGCCTTTTTGAAAATGGTTTCGGATTTGAACTTCTCCTCGAAGTGATCCTCGATTTCCACATGGGCAAGACCTTCACGACGGCCGGCCTGCTCCCGCCGGGAACCGGTCATTTTGACCCGGAGGGCGTAGTCGTGGGCTACGAGCGAGGGGCGGCATGCAGCGTCAACCTCATCGGGGACTGGGATTTCTGGGAAGCTGCGGACCACTCC
>JAZAOF010000064.1:0-5565 GCA_036228265.1 Myxococcota bacterium
CCTCGCGATGAGATCCTTTCCCGTCCCGGTTTCTCCAGTAATCAAGACGGTCGCATCGGTCCTGGAAACCTTGTCCGTGAGATCGAAGACCTGCTGCATCGCCGGGCTGTCGCCCAGGATGCCGTCGAACGCGTAACGCCCCTTGACTTCCTGGCGCAGGTACCGGTTTTCGGACTCGAGGCGATTATTCGCCGCCTCGAGGTCGCGGGTGAGCTTTTCGTTTCGCCGCCCGAGCTCATAGGCTTCGAGAGCGCGCTTCACATCCATGCGGAGTTCTTCCGGCTCCCACGGCTTGGTGATATAGCGATAGATGTGCCCCTCGTTGATCCCACGAATCAGCGACGAAAGGTCGGCGTAACCGGTGAGCATCATCCGCACGACCGAAGGATCGCGCTCCAGGACCGATTCCAGGAATTCGACTCCCGACGTCGCGGGCATCACCTGGTCGGCAATCACGAGCGCAATGTCTTCGCTGTCGAAAATCTCGAGCCCCTCGACACCGGACTCCGCGGTGTACACGCGGTACTCGGTGTCGAGAGTCAACTCGATGGATTCCAGGATCCCACGCTCGTCATCGACGACGAGAATCCCGTAACGTTGGGCGTCGCCTTCAGGTCGCGCACCCTCGATACTGTCAAGGGGGTCCGGACGCATGCTTGGTCTCGCGAATGCGCACGGAAAGAGGTGCGCGAGAAGAGTGAAGGATACCCCACACGTCCGTCCGTGCGAAGGATCGGTCGCGACCGTGGGAAACGGGGCGAACCGGTCGGCGCCGGCCCGCCCCATTACCTCGAGGACTCAGCGGCGGCTCGTCTTGGCCGCCTTTCTGGGCTTCGCCCCCTTCGCCGTCGGCCGACGCGTGGTCTTCTTCGCCGCCGAACTCCGAGCTTTCGGCTTGCGACGCCCCCGTCCCGCGCGCGCCATCTTGGCGCGGGAGACGTCTCCGTCCTTGTCGATGAAGTAGAGGTACCCCTCTTCTCTCTCGACGCCGACTTTCGCCACGACCTGGGGCTTGGTCTTTCGGACCTTCCCCCCGCCCCGAGCCATCCGGACCCGGCTGACGTTGCCCATCTTGTCGAGGTAGTAGAGCCAACCGGACTCTCTCTCGACGCCTGCCCGTGCCACCTTCGCGGCCATGCCAACTCCTCCCTGCGCCCCATCGGGGGAACGCATTGGCGCTGGGGCACGCCCCAGCGGTTTGAGCCGTCCCGGGGACGGCTCGGTCTGTTCGGAGGATTCTTCAGAGACCCCGGGGAGGCTGGGGCCGACACCGAAAGAGAATCGGAAGTAACTGCCCGGATGTCAAGGGTTTATCAGGCTTGGAGAACCCGTAGGGCGTTTCAGCCGGAACGGCCCTCCCCAACGAGAGCCTCCACCCGGTCGAGGATCCGACCCTCGAGGCAGCAATCCTCCAACGCGTCCACCTCCTGCACGCCGGTCGGGCTCGTCACGTTGATTTCGGTGAGGCAGCCGCCGATCACGTCGAGTCCTACGAAAAACAACCCCTGCTCCGCCAGTACCGGCCCAACGGCCGCAACGATCCGACGATCCTGGTCATCGAGTTCCGTCGCCTGGGCGCGCCCCCCCACGTGGAGATTCGCTCGGGTCTCTCCCTCGGCGGGAACCCGGAGCACGGCGCCCAGGGGTTCCCCCTCGAGCAGCAGGATGCGCTTGTCCCCCTCTCGGACCTCCGGAAGATAACGCTGGGCCATGGTCCACCGGTGACCGAAGCCCGTGGCCTGCTCCAGGATCGAAACCACGTTGGGGTCTCCCTCTCGGACGTGAAAAATTCCCTCGCCGCCCTTGCCGTCGAGGGGCTTCACGATCATCTCACCGCCCATCCGGCTGAGCAGGTCCCGCAATTCAGGGATCGAGCGAGTGACCGCAGTCTCCGTCATGAGCTCGCGAAACTGCAGGGCGAAAAGCTTCTCGTTGTACGCCAGGATGCTCTCCGGGCGGTTCAGAACCCGCGTCCGCCGACACAACGCCAGCATCTGCGTGGCGAGCCGATAGTTCTCATCCACGGGCGGATCGACCCGCTGGAACGCCACGTCGATCTCTTCGTCGAGAACGACTCGTCGACTCTCACCGAGGTCGACGTGGTTCCCGACCTCCCTACGAAGCGTGACCTCCGTCACAACGGCTTCGACCTGTCCGGACCGAACCCCCAGGTGAGCGGGATCGACGTAAAACACTCGGTGACCGCGGTTCTGGGCCTCGAGCATGATCACGAAGGTGGTGTCCTCGGCCACCGAAATCGACTCGATGGGGTCCATCACAAAGGCCAGGCGGAGAGCCGGTTTGGACATACGTCGTGCCTCGCGGGGATGAAGGAAATGGGCTCATCCGATGGGCCAGCCCCGAACCCACCGACGGCAGAGCGGTAGCGCAGCCCGGCCGCCCTCGGCTACGGTCCCTCAAGCACTGGAGTTCCAATGGCTTTTTCCTGGCCCAGGGCGCGCCGAGTAGTGCTTTGGACGCTCCTCGTCGGCTTTGGCATCACGACGGCCACCGCTGGCTGGCTCGCCTACGACCTGCTCGCCGACCTGCCCGACCTCCGAACCATCGCCGACTATCGGCCGCCGATGACGAGCGTGGTTCTCGATCGCAACGGCACCATCGTCGGGGAATTCTCGGTCGAACGACGAACCCTGGCGTCGATGGACGAAATCCCCGAAATCACGAAGCGAGCGTTCGTCTCGGCCGAAGACGGAAATTTTTTCGAGCACGGTGGAATCGACTTTCGCTCGATCGCACGGGCGGCCTGGGTGGACATCTCCGAAGGGCGGATCAAGCAGGGCGCGAGCACCATCACGATGCAGCTGGTCAAGCAGATGCTCCTCACCACGGACCGGACCTTCCGCCGGAAATTTCGCCAGATGATCCTGGCGCGCGAGTTGGAACAGCATTTTTCAAAGAACGAGATCCTCTGGCTCTACCTGAACCAGATCTATTTCGGCCAGGGGGCGTGGGGAATCGCCGAGGCCGCGCGCACCTATTTCGACAAGGACGTCAGCGAACTCGGCCTCTCGGAATCGGCACTGCTCGCCGGACTCCCCCAGCGACCCTCGGAGTACTCGCCGGTTCGCAGCCCCAAGGCCGCCGAAAAACGACGGCGCTATGTCCTCAACCGGTTGCGCGCCGATGGCGTGATCAATACGGCCCAGTACGCGGAAGCGCTGGCGCATCCCCCCACCCTGAAGCGCCCCGCCTACCGCGCCAACATGCACGCCGCGGGTTATTTCACGGAGGAGGTCCGTCGGTTCCTCTACGACCAACTCGGCGGAGAACCGGTTTTGAACGGCGGGCTGCGCATTGAAACCACGCTGGACATCGATCTCCAACTGGCCGCCGTTGCCGCGGTGCAGAAGGGCCTCGAGGCTCACGACAAGCGCCAGGGCTACCGGGGCCCGTTGAGAAAGGTCGCGACCGAAGACTTCGACACCGAGATCCAGGAACTCGCCACCGAGAACCGACTGCTCTCGCCCGAAGGCGATCCCGCGCTCGACGCCCTTCCCAGCGGTGTCCCCCTCGTGGGCCTGGTCACCCAACTCGACAACTCCGCCCAGACCGCCGTGGTGGAGTTCGGGGCGGGTCTACGCGGCGAAGTGCAGATCGACGACGTCGCCTGGGGCCGGACGCCGAACCCCAAGCGACTTCCCTATCGGCTCAACAAGATCCGGCACGTCTTCGAGGTCGGCGATGTCACCCGTTTCGAAGTCATCGAAGGCAAGGATGCCGAAGTGGCCGAAGCGCTTACCGAGGGGAGCGGTCTCGGCACGCCGGGGCCCGCACGGGTCTCGATCTTCCAGGAACCGATCGTGCAGGGCGCGCTGGTCTCGATCGACGTCGCAAGCGGCGATGTCCGGGCCCTCGTCGGCGGTTACGATTTCGACGGCAGCGAATTCAATCGCGCCACCCAGGCCCAGCGCCAGCCGGGGTCGGCGTTCAAACCCTTCATCTACGGCGCGGCCCTCGATCTCGACTACACCCCGGTCACGACCCTCTGGGACCGCCCGGCCGTCTACAAGGACCCCGAGTCCGGCTTCGTCTGGCGTCCGCAAAATTACGGTCGCGAATTCTACGGACCCATGCCGATGCGCACCGCGCTCGCCCGGTCGGTCAACAACGCCACCGTGCACCTGTTCCGGGACGTCGGCGTGAAAAACGTCATCGATTACGCGCAGCGTCTCGGAATTCGATCCCCGCTCAACCGCGACCTTTCCCTGGCCCTCGGTTCCAGCGACGTCGTGCTGCTGGAACTCACAGCCGCCTACGCGGTTTTCCCGAACGGCGGCCGTCGCCTTCCCCCGCGTTTCATCTCGCGAGTCACCGACCACGCGGGCAACGTACTCTTCGAGGACATCGCTCTCGATACCCTGGAACCCATCGTACGCGAGGTCCCGGAAGAGGAAGGCGAAGAAGAAACCGACCCCGAGCAGGTGATCAGCCCCGAAAATGCCTTCCTGGTGGCCGACCTGCTGAAAGCAACGGTATTTGATCCCCGGGGCACGGGCCGAAAACTCAAACAACTCCGCCGCCCCGTTGCCGGGAAGACCGGTACCACCAACGACCAGGCCGACGCCTGGTTCATGGGATTTTCGCCGGACGTGGCCACCGGGGTCTGGGTCGGCCACGACGAAACACGGGTCCTCGGTCGAGGCGAGACCGGCGCACGCGCCGCCGCTCCGATCTGGATGGACTACATGCGCACGGCCCTTCGCCCCTATTCGCGCCGGGATTTTGAAGCGCCCGCCCAGGTCGTCTTCAAGCGCGTCGACCTCGACACTGGGCTCCTCGCCGAACCGGGCGCCCAACACGCCTACTTCCAGCCCTTCCTCGACGGGACCGGTCCCGAGGAGACGACCGAGGGGGCCAATACCGCCAGCGACACCGCTCGCACCCTGCGCAACGACTCGTTCTGAACGCTCCGAAAATTTGCTGCAGGGAGGCCCGTCGCCGTCAGCGAGATCGACGCATCCAGTCCACGAGTTCCCGGGCCACCTCGTCACCGCAATCCTCTTGCCAGAAGTGACCCGCCCGTTCCAACGTGCGGTGCGGTTGACCTTGGGCCCCCGGCACGCGCTCCTGGAAGATCGTGTCCCAACCGCGAGTAGCGGGATCCGAATCGCCGAAGAGCGTGAGGAACGGGCGGTCGAATTTTTCGAGGGCGTTCCAGGTCGCCCGGTTCAGCGCGGCTCCGGGATCCCCGGCGGTCACCGGGATCAGCGCGGGAAATTGTCGCATGCCCGCCTTGTGCCACTCGCCGGGGAACGGCGCGTCGTACGCTGCGGCCACACCCGGATCGAGTCCCCGGGCCACGGCGTAGGTTACCGAGACACTCGCATCGAATGTCTCGGCCCGGTGACTCGCGACGCGCCATTCCAGGAGAGAACCCTCCACGGCCTGAACCCCTCCATCGAGCGAATGATTCGCCCAGGTAACGCGCCCCTCCAGGTCGGGCTCGGCGGTGTGAAGCATCGTGTTCGCGACCACCCCTCGAGCAAAGCGCGCGGGCTCCCGGGCCAGAACGCCGAGCGCAATGGGACCCCCCCAGTCCTGCCC
>JAZAOF010000065.1:0-21228 GCA_036228265.1 Myxococcota bacterium
GCTCGATGGCGTCCCCAACGGGATTCGAACCCGTGTTAACGGCTTGAAAGGCCGCCGTCCTGGACCAGGCTAGACGATGGGGACGCACGGAATCGAGCGCGCCGAAGTATGACCTACCCGGGGCAAAACCTCCAGAGGCGAGGCGATGGGACCGGGTCCCGCGCCCACCGGATTCCCGACAAAAATGCGATCCGCCAGCTGCGCGGGGTAGACTGGATCCATGAAAAACCCTCCCGACCGGTCCATCGAGCTCGAAAGGGCCCAGAACCTCTGGGCGAGCTTCGTGCGAAACTTCGAACCGCATGCCCGAAGCACGGTCATCAACGCGGAGCTGGATTTCGATTTCGATCGAATTGGCGGCCTCGCGGAGCCGAAAGAGGAGCTGCTGACCTACGCCTACGCGGCCACCAGCCCGCAGGTCTACGAGCATTGGGGCACGGCGCCGCCCTCCGGGCTGCTCCTGGTGGGCCCCAGCGGAGGCGGCAAAAGCCTCCTCGCCCAGGCCCTCGCCACCCGCGCGCAAACCGCCATCATCTCGGTCGACGTCCCGCGCCTGGCGCTGGACCTGGTGCACGCGGCCTCGACGGTCCCCGAATTCTGCCAGGGTTGGTCCCAGGTCCTGGATGAAGTCCCCGCCCTGACGGTCCACTTCGACGAACTCGAATTCTCCAGGACCCAGGAGATCGGCGTGCGCCGCAGCGATCTGCCCGTGGGCCCGATCATGGACATCCTGCTCGACGTGATCGACCGAGCCGTGTCGATCGGGCGCCACCTCGTCATCGGAACCACCAGCCATCCGGACACCCTTCGCCGGGCCTTCGTCGCGCCAGGGCGGTTCGAACGCATCGTCGAGGTCAATCCCGTTTTCCCCGACGACGTCATCGCCGCCCTTGAGATTCACTCGGCGGAGGCCGAGCGGCGCGCGGACCGGAAACTCTTTGACGACATCGACTGGAAAAGAGTCGTCGGGCAAGCTCGCGAGGCGGCGATCCGGGACTGGGTTCGGATCTTACATGCTGTCTTGCGGCGCAAGGCCCGCCTCGAGGCCGCCCACGACCAACTCGACCCCGTCCGAACCTCAGACCTCATCGACGAGGTCGAGCGCTACCGCCACGCCCAGAAACAGATTCCAAAGCCCAGCGCCGGAAATTATCTCTAGCTCGCCACCTTCGGTAGAATCCCGGTGTGAACACCTGGATCGTCACCGGTGGAGCGGGCTTCATCGGCGCCAATTTTGTCCAGTGCGCGCTGGAAGCGACCGACGTGCGCCTGGTGGTGCTGGATCGCTTGACCTACGCGGGCAACGTGCAGAACCTCGCGCAACACGCGAACCACCCTCGATTTCACGTCGTGCGCGCGGATATTGCCGACGCCACTGCCGTGGCTGCCGTGTTCCGGGATTACGACCCCACCGCTCTCCTGAATTTTGCAGCCGAAAGCCACGTCGACCGGTCGATCGACGCCCCGGAAGCCTTCGTCCAGACCAACCTCGTCGGAACGTTCACATTGCTCGAAGCCGCGCGAAGCCATTGTGCGCAACTCGGCCCCCGGGGCGAAGAATTCCGATTTCTTCACGTGTCTACGGACGAGGTCTACGGGTCGCTCGATGAAACCGGGCGTTTCAGCGAATCAACGGCCTACGCGCCCAACAGCCCCTACGCCGCGACCAAGGCCGGGGCCGATCATCTCGTGCGTGCCTACCACCGCACCTTCGGACTTCCCACGCTGATCACCAACTGCTCCAACAATTACGGCCCCTTCCAATTTCCTGAAAAAGTCATCCCGCTCATGATCCTCAACGCCCTCGAGGCCCGAGACCTCCCCATTTACGGTGACGGGCAGAACGTTCGCGACTGGATCTACGTGGAGGACCACTGCCGGGGCGTCCTCTCGGTTCTCGAGAAGGGGCGCGTCGGACAGGGGTACAACATTGGTGCTGGCAACGAGCGGTCGAACCTCGACCTCATCGACATTCTCTGCGAAGAACTCGAAGCGCGCCGGCCCGCCCGCGAGAACCCCGCCATGCGGCAGCGTGGATTGTCGAGTTACGCGGAACTCAAGACCTTCGTCCCCGATCGCCCGGGCCACGACCGGCGCTACGCCGTGGACTCCACGAAGATCCAAGGCGAACTGGGATGGCGCCCCGCCTACGACCTGGCCCGTGGCCTCGGCGAGACCGTCGACTGGTACCTGGACCACCCCGAGTGGTGCGAAGCGGTCCAATCGGGCACCTATCGCCGGGAGCGACTGGGCACGACAAACCGGGGTGAGAGAGCCTAAACTCAAGTGCCCGCGGGGGAACCCCGCCCCCAAGCGAGCGGATCCCCGGGTGGGCCAAACCCCCTCGAAACGCTCAGCTTTCGGATCGTGGTTGCCGATTAGAAGAACGGTACCGGGCTCCTGAGCCCGCGTGGAAGGAAACCGCCCGTGGATCGACGAATCGTCCTCTTCATCGATGACGACCCGAATATCCTGAAAGTTCTTCAGCGCCTCCTGCGGGACTCGGATATGACGGTGCTGACCGCATCCACTCCCGAGGACGGGTTATCGATCCTCGAGGGCGTCGAACCCCAGGTCGTAGTCAGCGACTACCAGATGCCCGGCATGATGGGCGTCGACCTGCTGGCCCGCGTTCGCGAACGCTATCCCCACACCGTCCGCCTCATGCTCACCGGCTTTAGCGACATGAAGATCGCCGTCGAAGCGATCAACCGGGGCGAAATCTTCCGCCTGATCACGAAGCCCTGCAAGGGCGACGAACTCCGCACCACGCTGCGCCAGGCGTTCGAACATCATGAAATGAGCCGGGAACTCGAACGCCTCCACCAGGTCACACACGATCAGAACGAACAACTGCAGGAACTGAATCGCGGACTCGAGAAGACCGTCGAGGAACGCACCGCGGAAATCGCGCAACGAAACCGCGAACTCCGAAGCGGCTACATCCAGACCATCGGAGCTCTCGCCGAAGCCGTGGATGCCAAGGATCCGTACACGCGGGGACATTCCGAACGGGTTGGCGTCTACTCCTCCCGAATCGCACGGGAAATGGATCTCAAGCGTCCCGAAATCGAACGCGTCTACATCGCGGGCCTTCTCCACGACGTCGGAAAGATCGGCGTACCGGATGCCGTCATCACCAAGCCCGGACGCCTGACGGCAGAAGAATTCAAACAGATCCAGGAGCATCCGGAGATCGGGGCGCGGATCCTCGAACCCGTGACGCTCCTCCGCGAAATCGCACCGTGTGTCCGGTACCACCACGAGTGGTACGACGGGTCCAACCGCGGATACCCGGAACGACTCGCAGGCTCAGCCATCCCCCTCCCGGCCCGGATCATCGCGGTGGCCGATACGGTCGAGGCCATGACGAGCGACCGGCCGTACCGAAAAGCACTTCCGCTGGAAACGGTTCTCACGGAAATCCACAAGTACCGAGAGAGCCAGTTCGATCCCGTGGCCGCCGATGCCTTCTTTCGTCTCATCGAACGCGAGGGAGAGAATTTCCTACGCAAGGACCAGAAGTTCGACCTCACCGCTTTTCTCGAGGCGTGACGCATGACCGCGGGTATCGCTTCCCAGGATCGACTCGACGAACGCCTCCCCGAGGCCGGGAGAATCGAGGACGTCTCGATCCCTGCCCTGCTGGTATCGCTCGCGCGGACACGTTTCGACGGCACCCTCTCTCTCACCCAGGGAACGAAACGCAAGACACTCTGCCTCGACCGCGGATTCGCCCTGCGTTTCGCGAATGAACTTCCAGGCGAATCCCTCCTGGCGGGCCTCGTCGACCACGGCGATCTCTCGGCCTCCGAACTGGAACGGGTGCGGAGCGTGGCGTCCCGACGCGGCTGCCACGAACTGGCAGTCGTGCTCGGTATCGAACGACTCCGCCCCGAACGCCTCCTCGAGCGTCTCCGCGACCACTTCTGGAGCGATCTCGAGTCCCTCTTTGGCTGGTCCGAGGGCGAATGGCACGCCGAGCCGGGACCTCCTTCGCACTCCTCCCTTCATCCCTTGCGGACCGATCCCTACCCGCGGATTCGAGCAGCGCTGTCGCGCCAATGGAGTATCGACCGCCTCCTTCGGGATCTCAAAAACTACGCCGATCGCTACACGTCTACTGGGCTCCCCGTCCGTGCGCTCCTGCAACGCATGCAACCCGACCCCATGACGTCCCGCCTCCTCGAAGGGCTCGACGGACGCCGCCGCTTCGGCGAATTCCTGGCCGAGGCGGCCCGATCCCCGGGAGCACTCGCGACGACTTGGATCCTGGATGCAGCGGGCTCCTTGTACCACCGAAAAACCCCTTCCTTCTCAGACCCGGTGCTCTCGGAGAGCATCGCCATCGAGATCGTGCCGGCCGCCGAGCGCCGGTCGATCCGCTCCGAAGAACGACAGGCGCCGATACCGCCATCCACCCCGCGCCTCTCCCGAGAAGCCGAGCAACTCCAAGACGAAATACTGGTACGGCTTCGGAATCCAGCCGACCTGGACCCCTACGCGGTACTGGGAGTCGACCCGGGAGCTTCGCCGGCGACCGTCAAGAAGGCCTACTTCCGCGCCGCAAAACGGTACCACCCCGATGCCCTTCGGCGTCACGGCTTGATCTCGATACAGCGCGAGGCCTCGGACCTGTTCTCTCAAATCGCCCAGGCGTGGGAGATCCTGGGCGACACCGACCGGCGACGCGAATACGATCGCGCGCTGGATGCCGGCACGAACGCAGCCGACGCGGATCGCCTGGCCCAAGCGGAGACCGCCTTTCGCAAGGGAGAGATCCTGTTGCGGAAGGGAGACTTCCGGGGGGCGGCGCAGTACCTGGGCCCGGCGGTAGAACTCTGGCCCGAGGAAGCCATCTACCGCTCGGCCTTCGCCTGGGCGCTCTACAAGCAGAACGCTTCGGAGGAAGCCCGTGCTCTAGAACAACTCGATCGCGCACTGGAACTCGACCCCGGGAGCGCTCTCACCCACTTTCGGCTGGGAATCATCCATCGAGCCCTGGGAAACACCGATCAATCGGCCGACCACCTGGCCCGTTCACGCGAGCTCGATCCCGAGTCCTCCCGTACCCGCCCCTTCTAGGGACCGGCGTGTCGTGCGTGCGGCGCTACAGCCCGCGTTCGCGCGCCGAAGTCGTAGAAATCCACGTGGCGTCCCCGGTGACCGGTCCGGCAATCAAAAAACCCACCGGTCGGCGACGCGAATCCCACCAGACGATTCGCGAGGCACGATCGCCTACCCGCACCTCCGGACCATCCCAAGCGTGCTCCCTCGCGAGCGCCCGCAATCGATCCAGGCGAGCGCGGTTCTCGGGGGACAATGCGACGTGCCCGACGACCACACCGCTGGGGACGGCGTAGAGCGCCGGAAGAGTGGGATCGCCTAGCGGTTTCCCGGCCAGCACATCTCTCCCGACCCGGCGCACGTGGTCGACAGACCGCCCCATGATCGAATTCCCGACCACCGCGTGGGAGGGAAACCCGAGGGCATGACCCAATTCGTGAATCGCAGCCCCGAGCCGACGATCGGGGGTCAACTCCGCGGAACGACCGATCAGGTCGGTGTTCTCTCGCCGGAGATGGATGGACGCCCGAATCACCCGTGCGTCGACCAAGCGCGCACTTCCCTCGATCCCCTCGGGCGGCAAGTGGACCCCGCAGTCCGTTGCCGTGTTCGCGGTTCCCGACGGTTTTCCAGGTTCGGTGGGTTCGACAAACTCGATTCGGAGTCGCGCCCTCGAACGGACCTCCTCGCGAAATCGGATACCCAGGCCCGCCCCCTCCCACGCCGCCAACGCCCGACGCAACCGTTCCCGCTCCTCGGGAGTGGCCTCTCCAGGCAGCGACACCGGAATCGCCCTCTGGGTATCCCACCGGCATAGAAAGAGAACGAGTCCATGCGCCGCCGGTGCAAAGTAGGGCTGCGCATCCCCCAGGCGATGGCCGGCGTAGCGGTGTAGGCCCGGATGCTTCTGCCCCAGGGCGTCCACGCTCCAGCCCCCCTGGCCGGGCGTACAGCCGACGAGGACCGCCGCAAGGACCCATGCCGATCCCCACGCCGTCGCACCGCCCCCTTGGCCGCGAAATTTCAAGGCCGGCGCTGGGACGCCTGTTCGAAGAGCGCATCCGCGACGTCGCCCATTCCCGCGAAGCGTTCGTCCTGGGTCTGCCCGCGGTGATAGCGGACATAGATCTGGAGAAGAACGACCGCCATCTTGAACGTGCCGAAGGTGTGGTAGTACGCGATTTCTCCCATGTCGCGCCCCGAGCGCTCGCCATACCGCGCGAGCGCTTCCCCTCGGCGCATGAACCCCTCGGTCTGGGTCGGCATCGATCCAGGGCCCATCGCCTGCTCGCCGCGATCGACCCACGAGCAGAGAAGCGTTCCCAGGTCGCAGAGAGGGTCGCCCATCGTGCACATGTCCCAGTCGTAGACCGCTACGCAGCGGCCGGGGTTCCCGGGATCGACCGCCATGTTGTCGAGCTTCCAGTCGTTGTGCACCAGCGTGGCCGGCGGCGACTCCGGTCGGTTCTCCTGCAGCCAGCGGGAGAGTTCTTCGGCCAGCGGAATATCGCGCGTTCGAGCGCGCTCCATCCGGTCCGTCCAGCCTGAAACCTGGCGCTCCAGGAACCCGTCGGGGCGACCCAGCGAATTCAATCCGATTGCGCTGGCGTCCACGGCGTGGAGATCCACCAGGGTGTCGATCACCACCTCCGACAGCTTCCGGTTCGCCACGGGATCCTGGCCCGAACCAAAAATCTCGGGAATCTCCCTCCGCACGACCACGCCGCCCCGGCGCTCCATGACGAAAAAATCGGACCCCAGAATCCCCACGTCGTCGCAGTAAAGAAGGGCTCGCGGCGCCACGGGATACGCTTGCCAAAGGGACGAAAGAGCCCGGTACTCGCGTTTCATGTCGTGGGAACCCGCGGCCACGGGGCCCAGCGGCGGGCGACGCAGGACGTAGTCGACGGCTTCATCCCCGTCGCCGTATCGCAACAGGTAGGTCAGGTTGGCGTGGCCACCGCCAAACTGTTCGACGTGCAGGGGGAGCTCCGCTCCGTTCAATCGTCCCTTCAGAAATTCGGCGAGTTGGTCGACATCGAGTTTTTCATCGTCCCTGACCGCGATCACCTCGGAAAGCGGCATCGGATCGCCGTGGCTCATACTGGCTCCTTCGCCTGCTGCAATCGGTACGACCCGGACCGATCGACGTCCACTTGGTACCACCATAGCCCCGGAACCTGCCAGCGACCGCTGAAAACTCAGTGCTCCGCGGGCTCGGTCCCGGACGGCGACACGATCCTCGCCGGAGCCTCGCCGGCGATAATTTTGGCCATCGCGTGGTTTCCCGCGTCGGAAAGGTGGACAGGATCGACGAAGAAGCGGACTCCCTTGCGGCGCGCCTTCGCCAGCGGAGGAGACGCATCCAGGACTCGGATTCCTGCTTCTTCGAGCCGTCTCAACGCTTCCCGGCGAAACGCCCGGTAGGCCGGTGAAAAGTACGCCCAGTAGCGATCACCCTGGGCAAACGACCCTCTCGCTCTCGCGGCGGCTTCGTATTCCCGGTCGGTCAAGATTTGCCCGAGTTCGGGCTGAATCACCACGAGCAACTCGCTCCCCCGGGAACGGGCCATCTCGTCGAGACGCTTCATATTGGCCACGTATCCGTCGAGGGTCTTCTCGACCATCTCGGAATCCGGCGCCCGGGGCTCTCGGCGAGCCGGCTGCGGAGCCAGGAGCCGGTAGAGCGACGAAAGGATCGTGCTGTTGCGCACCAGGCTGATCCCCGTTTCGAAGAGTCCGTAGCCGGGCTCCATCTGGACCCTTCGGTAGTTCGCAAGCCTGTTTTCCAGGCCGTTGAAGGTCACGCTGACACCTCGATGGTCCGAATCGAAACTTCCGAAATTCATCCACCAATAACGATCATAGAGGTCGTTCCATCCATCGAACGTCACGATCCAATCCGGGGCGAGATCGATCAAGCGGGTTTCCACGAGAGCTCGTTCCTGGCTGGACAGGTACCCGATCACGCCGCCGTTCAAGACCTCGGCCCGGGGCAAAAGCACCCGGAGAGACTTCGGCAAGGTGCTCGCCGCTGGCCCTCCCCGGGTTCCGAATGCGGCCGACCCCCCGACCACGAGAACCCGTGGACGACGGGGCACCCGGTCGATTTCGGGCCCCCGGATTCCCCAGGCGTTGATCCAGTAGCCTTCGTCGGCTCTCTGGCTCGGACGGTGTTCGTAAAGGGTTTCCGGGGTCAGAATGAATTCCACGCCGGACTCGGCCCGTCCCAGGGCACGACCGTCCCGGGTCACGAGATCGAGAGCATCGCCCTCGGGCTCGGCGACCACGTGGACGGTACCGGTCAACCACACGTCGAACGCCAGGACGCCAACCACCAGGACGAAACCGGCCGCCACCAGGCCGATGCGCGCGAAGAACGCCTCGACCCGCGACCGTGTCGGCGACGTTCGGGCGCTCTTCTCCGTCATCTCGCCCCCCTCCTGACTCGCATCGAATTCCCGGAAAAGCCCCCTCCGGATGGTCCCGGGAGAGAGTTCGCGCCTTACTCTACGCGCTCCACCCCCAACGTTCAATTCGCCCGCACCGCCCCCGGCTACGCCGAAGCAGTCCGAATCTGTACGGCCGAGGGCTTTCGCTCCACGTCGAACCCGAAGACCCTGGAGTAGAAAAAAAGTTCACCGTCGAGCGCCGTTGCGATGTTTTGCGCCTGTCGAAAACCGTGCTGTTCCCCCTCGAAGGGGACGTAGGCGTGGGAAATCCCGTGACGCTCCAACGCCTCGACCATCTGCTCCGCCTGGCTCGGTGGCACGACGCGATCTTCGAGCCCCTGAAAAAAGATAACGGGGCAGTTCAGGCGCTCGGTAAAGTGTATGGGAGAGCGGTCCCGGTAGACCGGCCGCGCCTCGGGATAGGGGCCCACGAGCTTGTCCAGGTACCGGGCTTCGAACTTGTGGGTGTCCCGAACAAGCGCCTCGAGATCTCCGATCCCGTAGTGGCTCGCACCCGCGCGAAAGACGTCGTGAAACGTGAGGGCGCAAAGCGTCGTGTAGCCCCCGGCACTGCCCCCCGTAATGGCAAGTTTTTCGCCGTCGACGCGACCTTCGCCGACAAGCGAGCGAGCCGCCGCGATACAGTCCTCGACATCGACGATTCCCCAACGCCCCGCAAGTCGCTCCCGGTAGGCCCGGCCATAACCCGTCGAACCGCCGTAATTGACATCCACCACCGCAAATCCGCGACTGGTCCAGTACTGGATCCGCAGGTCGAGCCCCGACGTCGCCTGGGCGGTGGGGCCACCGTGGCTCTTTACCAGCAGCGGGGGTGCGGTTCCTCGGTGGCCATCGATCGCGGGATTCTGGGGCGGGTAGAAAAAGGCGTAGGCCGTGAGCCCTTCCGCCGTCGCGAATTCGACGGCCTCGGGGCACGAACCCCACCGACCGTCCCAGTCCATGTCGAGACTCGACCGCAGGCATTCGACCCGCCTCGACGAAACGTCGAACGCGTAGACGCCCAGGGGAGTCGACGGACCCGCGGCGACGAAGGCCGCTCGATCTCCTTGCGCGCAGAGCCCTCCGATGTCACGCAGGTCCAGGGGGATTTCATCGAGGGAGCCTACTTCGACGTCCAGAATCGCCAGTCGGTCTCCGTCGCGCTCCCGGTAGCTGCAGAGAATTCGCCGCCCGTCGACAAAGGCGTAGTTCGCCATCCCAAAAACCCAATGCGGCTGCCCGAACTCGGCCTCCCTCGGACAGACCGCCCGCCCACCCACCGACGCGCCTCGGTAGAGATTCCACCATCCGTTGCGGTCGGACACGAAGAAGAGTTCCCCGGTGGGCGAATACAAGGGCTGAACCACCGACTCGCCAGGCCCACCGGCGATCGGACGCGGTGAGCCCGTCGCCCCGTTTGGCCCCCACCCGATCTCGTACAGGACCGTCGCATCCCAAGGCATGTGCGGATGGTCCCACGCGATGAACGCCAGGGCGGAAGCATCCGGCGAGAAACGAGGACTGCTGTAGAAATCGTGCCCGCTCGCGAGGACTCGGGGTTCAGGCTGCGGGCACTGCAGGTCGAAAACCACCAATCGGTTCTCGGGCTCCCCCCTCTCGCGGGGCTCCTCTTGAACGGCAGCCAGCCAGCGCCCATCGGGCGAACAGGCCATGTCGGCATACCCCGCACCCGGGGGCGAGAGCGGACGCTCTCCGCGGTAGAGACGCTGGTCTTCGAAAGAAACGCTGAACAGTTCGCCCGACGCAATTCGGTAATCACCTCCCCCGTACTCGTGAACGCGCGTGCGGACGTTGCGGTCTACCGGCGAAATCTCCTCGCAGACACCCCCCGGACGGCTGCGCACCACCGCCTGGCGCCCCCCCTCGGCCGGACGACTTTCGAGCCAGGTGACCCACTCCCCGTCGATCTGGGGTTGGGACAAGCGTCGCTGCCCCGCCGCGATGGATTCCGAGGCCAGCGAGGAACTCCAACTCCCGAATTCTTTCCGCTGCTTCATCCGGCCCTCCCCCCTCTCCCGTTTGCGTCCCTGGCACGGGTAGCGAGCCGTGGGGTCGCGGTCCAGCGCGGCGGCAGGCTTGCCCTTCCGGCGCCCGATTGCTTCCCTTGAGCCCCGTGGACGCAATCGGCTGGACACTCCTGGTAGGCGGCGGCTTCGCAGCCGGCGTAATCAACACGATAGCTGGCGGCGGATCCATGTTGACGGTCCCCCTGCTGGTCTTCCTGGGACTTCCCCCCCTCCAGGCCAATGCGACAAATCGCCTGGGCATTCTCGCCTCGAGCATCACCTCGGCCTGGGGGTTTCAAAGCGAGAACGTCTCGGGATTCCGCGGCGCAATTCCAGTGGTGCTGCCGGTCCTGGTGGGTGGATTCGCGGGAGCCACCATGGCTTCGCAATTGAGCGACGCGATCTTCCGGCAGCTCTTTGGCGTGGTCATGATCGTGCTGCTGATCCCCACTCTGCGAACACCGGGGTTCCTGGGGGCGCGACCGGCCCCATCGCGACCCTGGCCTCGCGCGACCACTTTCCTGGCCTTCCTGGCCATCGGCTTCTAGGGGGGGGCCATCCAAGCCGGGGTCGGCATCTTCCTGATCTACGCGCTGACCCACGCGGGCTACGACCTGGTGCGCGCCAACAGCATCAAGGTCGTCGTGGCCGGTAGCGTTACCGCCGTGGCCCTACCGGTCTTCATCGCCGCCGGACAAGTCGACTGGGCACTCGGGGGAGCACTCGCGGCCGGCTTTGCCGGCGGAGGGCTCGTCGGCGCGCGGTGGACCGTGGCTGGAGGCGAACGCCTCGTGCGCCCGGTACTGGCGATCGCGGTAGTCGCCCTGGCCGGACGGATGCTCGGACTCTATTGACGAACCGAGCCGCCTACGAACGGTAGGGGAAACTCAATCGCTCTTCGGCCTCGCTCTCCGACTCTTCGCCGAACAGCGCCAGCGCCTGCTGCCGAACCCGGTTCGCCCGTTTTGCGACGGCCCCCTCGGCAATTCGCCTTCGAAGATCCTGGGGCGAGAAGAGTTCCACGCCGGACTCCGCGGCTCTACGCGTACAGATCTGTCGAATCTCGGCCCCGGAGAGCCTCTTGATGTCCACCTTCTTGCTTCGGGTCAACGGGCAAAGCAGCGGTCCGTCTTCACGGCCCCTCAACTCAAGCCAATCTTCCACGGCAATCAGCCCGCCGTTCGATAGCGGCACCGTGCGACTCCGCTGACCCCGTGCAGCTCGCACCCGAACGCGAACGCCACCAGACCGGTCGTTCCACTTCAGGTCATCAATACGCACCGAAGAAAGTTCGCTCATCCGCAACCCTCCCTCGTAGCCCAGCCGAAGCACGATGTTGTCGCGGCAGCCCGTGGGAGAGGAGTCTTTCTTGCAAACGGACACCAGGGCGCGGAACTCGCCGTCGGTCAACATCCGGCCGCGAGCGACCGTATTGCCGCCGGGCCGAAGGATCTCCGTCGCTCGCCCGGCCTCCTCGGACTCGGCATAACCGAGTTCGGAGCACCGGATCAGCATCTGCCGAAGGACCTCTCGCATTCTCTGGACCTGCCTGGACGGATAGACCTCCGGGGAACGGCGGAGCTTTCGCTCGCTATCGCGCTCGCACAGGTAGGACTCGACCCGGGCAGGGATTCCCGACTCGCGAAGAAGAGACAACGCGGCGGTCCCGTGGTGCGCGCGAACCTGGTGCCACGGAAACTCCGACCCCACGCGCTTTCCGTCGGTAATGATCAACGCCAGCGTGTCGAGGGCATCGGCCGCCACTCGGCGACGCTCGGGCGCGCGGATGGAATCGAGGTAGGTCTCGTAAGCGTGCGATCCCTTGGCTACTTCGCCTTCGCCGAGGAGAAAGTCCGTCGTCTCCGCGTTGCCAAGATCAGGGGCCGAGCCAGACACGGCTGCGTTCGGGGCCATGGGGGGGTCCTCCAAAAGTGAAGCTTTTTCGGGGATTTGCCGCTGTCATATGCCCAGAAATATGAGAAAATGTCAAGGTTCTTGTCGCCCTTGGCGGGACATTTTGGCCAAGTGGCTCGGAAGCGGTGCGGTTCGCCGTCTCGTCGTGGTGTAAAGACTACACGCGACATGGTGAGATCCCCCCAGGTCGCTCGGGGTTCCTTCCACCGCGGCGGTCAGCCCCCGTGTCCCCTCTCGCCGGACCCTTTCAACCGAGAGGATGGCCCGGGCGAAAGGGTCCGACCGCTCTATCTTGAAGCCCTCCCGAGGAGGCTCCTTGACCACACTGATCGCCGAACTCGAGAAACTCCAGGCCCGCGAGGGGTGGCTGTCGAACGAGGCCCTCAGGGAGTTGGCCGAAGCCTTGTCCGTACCGCTCCACCGACTCGAGAGCCTGGCCAGTTTCTATACCCACTTTCGGCGGTCCCCTCCCCGGCGCTGGCAACTCAACGTCTGCCGGGACCTGTCGTGCCAACTCGCCGGGGCCAGCGAACACCTCGCCAGGCTACGCGAACTTGCGGGATCGATGCCCGATCTCGAAATCTGCGAGGTCTCGTGCCTGGGACGGTGCGACGGGGCACCGGCCGCCGCCGAGGGAGAGCGCCTCCTCCGGCTCGACGATCCGGATCTCCTGGAACGAATCGCGTCCGCCAACCCCGTCCCCAACGTCGAAAGCCGAACGGACCGCTGGCTCGAGGCCCGCGTCTACCGTTCCCCCGAAGAGCGGTGGGGCACGCTACGCCGGCAACTCGAGCAAGCCCCCGGGGCTCTTCAGCAAACTCTCGAAACCGCGGAACTTCGCGGCATGGGAGGCGGCGGCTTTCCCACGGCGCGCAAGTGGGCACTCGTTGCACAACAAGCCGCCGGCCCCCGCACCGTGATCTGCAACGCGGACGAGAGCGAACCCGGCGCGTTCAAGGACCGGGAGATCTTGCGGGACCTGCCGCATCTCGTGATCGAAGGCATGGCGCTCGCCGCGTACGAAATCGGCGCGCAACAAGGCTGGATCTTTCTTCGAAACGAATACCGGGCGGAACGCAAGTGCGTTGCCGCCGCTCTCGAGGAAGCTCGGGCGTACGGGGCCCTCGGAACGTCCGTTCTCGGAACTGACTTCAATTTCGAACTCGAGATCTTCGATTCTCCGGGCGGCTATATCCTCGGCGAGGAAACGGCATTGCTCGAGTGCATGGAAGACCGCCGTGGCGAACCTCGAAACAAGCCCCCGCTTCCCGGCGAAGCCGGCCTCCACGGCCAGCCAACCCTGATCAACAACGTCGAAACCTTCGCCCACGCCACCGCGATCGCGGCCCACGGGGCCGACTGGTGGCACGGCCTCGGACGGGAGGGCTTCCGAGGACACAAGTTCGTGAGTGTCAGCGGAGACGTCAAAAACCCCGGGGTTTCCCTCGTGCCCTTCGGTACCTCCCTGGGCGAAGTCCTGGAACGGCACGGCGGGATGCGCGACGGCCAATCGCTTGCGGTCGTCGCCCCGGGAGGAGCATCCAGCACCTTCCTCGGACCGGAAAGCCTCGACCTTCCCATCGATTTCGAATCTCTCGCCCAGGCGGGTTCGATGCTCGGTGCCGGCTCCGTCGTCTTCATCGCCGAAGGACGCGACCTGCTGGAAGCCGGGCTCAACATCACCCGCTTCTTCCGCAACGAGTCCTGCGGGAAGTGCGTCCCCTGTCGCGCCGGGATCGAAAAGGCCCTGGAGCACATAAAAGAGCACGACGCGACGGCGCCGGAAAGCCGGGAGCTCCTCGAAAACATTCACGCAACATTGGCCCGGACGAGCCTTTGTGGGCTGGGGCACGTGGCCCTGGCTCCCTTGCTCTCCTTGCTGGACCGCCTTCCCGCGAAGGGCCCGCGGCCGGGGTCGACATGAGCCGGGCCGGCATCGTGCTGTGCGGCGGCCGCTCCTCGCGAATGGGCCGTTCGAAGGCCTGGCTTCCCTGGCGTGGCGTGCCGCTACTGCGCTTTGTCGTCGACCAACTCGCAGAATTGGTGGACGAGATGCTGGTGGTCGCCGCCCCGAACGTCGACCTTCCCCCGGTGCCCGCTCGGCGAGTCGACGACCGGGAACCGGGGCTTGGCCCGCTAGCGGGAATCCGGGAGGGACTCGCCTCCATGGAATCGGACTCGGCCTACCTGACGGGGACCGACAGCCCCTGGCTCTCTCGAGAACTGGTGGAGAAAATGTTTCGAGTCGGAGGCGCCGTGGCACCGGTCTTCGACGGACACGTGCAGACCCTCGCCGCGGTGTACCCCAAGCGAGGGGGATCCATCGCCACGAGACTTCTCCTAGAGGGTCGTCGCCGCCCCCTCGATCTCCTCGAGACCCTCGACTACCGGCGCCTGGAACAGGCCGATCTCCCGGAGTCGTTTCGGTCCAGCACGCTCAACACGCCCGGGGAGTACCTGGGAGCCGTCCTCAACGATGACCCCTCGGCCACCGCAACCCTTGAGTTCCTGGGACGCGCACGACTGCTTCTCGGCAAACGCGAACTCGAAGTCCCGATCGGGACGCTCAGCGAACTCCTGAAGCACACGGAGCCGACACTCGAACTGCTTCACGAAGGAACGCTGAAACGAGAATTTCGCGTCACTCTCGACGGTCACGATTTCGTTCGCAATGCGAGCACCCCCATCGGACCCGGCGAACGCGTCGTGGTCATCGACGCTTCGGTGGGGGGGTAATGGAAATGGGGGGCTTTTTCGGGTGTTACGATCGCATCGACCTTTCGTCGGGAACCACCGAGCGAATTCCCATCCCCGAAGCCATCCTGCAACGCTATCTCGGGGGGGTCGGTCTCGGAAGTTGGCTCCTCTCGGTGGAGTCTCCGCCCGGTTGTGACCCCTTGGCCGCGGAGGCCGCGCTGGTCTTCGCCTTCTCTCCCCTGGTCGGGACCCCTCTCACGACGTCGGCCAAGCTCGCCGTGGTCGGCAAGTCGCCGCTCACCGGGTATCTCTCCGACGGACTTTCCGGGTCCGACTTTGCCATCGCGGGAAAACGCCGCGGGGTCGACGCGCTGGTCTTCGTGGGCACCTGCCCGCAACCGTCCGAGTGGATCCACGGGCAGGTCCGCGCAACGCAGTGCTGGGGGCTGTCCGCGGCCGCTACCGAGGCGCGACTGGGCGCCGAAGGAAGAGTCGCCGCGATCGGCATTGCCGGCGAAAACCTCGTCCGCTTCGCCTCGATTTCCAACGGCGGGCGCCACGCGGGGCGCGGAGGGCTGGGAGCTGTCATGGGATCGAAGCGACTCAAGGCCGTCGTCGTGGGTGGAACCCGCAGAACCCCGCTTTCGGAACCGGGCCGCGTCGGCGCCCTGGCGCGACATCTTTCCCAGCAATCCCTCGGCGATGCGACGGCGCGTTATCGCGAGCTCGGCACGATCTCAAACCTTGCGACTTTCAACCGCATGGCGACCCTTCCTACCCGAAATTTCCGCCAGAGCCGCTTCGAGGGAGCCGACTCGCTCAGCCCGGAGAAGCTGAGCTCCCAGCGCACCAAGACACGCACCGCCTGTGCCAACTGCACCATTGGATGCGAACACCGCTACTCCCACTCCGGAAACTCGAGCACACGCATCGAATACGAAAGCCTTTTCGCGTTGGGTCCGCTCTGTGGGATCGGGGATCCCGAAGCAGTTCTCGCCGCAGCTCGACGCTGCGACGAACTCGGTCTCGACACCATCTCGGCCGGCGCCACGGTGGCGTTCGCCATGGAGTGCCAGGAACGCGGTCTTCTCGAAGACGCCGACGCTCCGAGAACCGGCCGGGCCGAGGATCTCATGAAATGCCTCGCGGCGATGGGCGAGCGTCGTGGTATCGGAGACTCCCTGGCCGAGGGCTCGCTGCGGTTGGCCCTGAAAATCGGCCAGGACAGCCTGGACTTTGCCCCCCAGGTCAAGGGGCTGGAGATGGCGGGGTACGAACCGCGCGCCCTCCAGGCCATGGCCCTGGGCTTTGCCGTTTCGACCCGGGGAGCGGACCACAACCGCAGCAGCGCCTACGAGGTCGATTTTTCGGGGAAAGCCAACCGGCTTCACGGCGATGCACGCACCGCTCACTTCGCCGTCACCACCGAAGAACGGGCGGCCGTGATGGACTCCCTGATCCTCTGCAAGTTCCTGCGTGGCGTTTTCGTCGATTTCTACGCGGAGGCCGCCCAGCTTCTCTCCGCCGTCACGGGCTGGAGCGTCGACGCCGCCGACCTCGAGTCCGTGGGGCACCGCATCGTGAACCTGCGAAAGGCCTTCAACATCCGCGAAGGATGGAAGCCCACCGACGACACGCTTCCCGAGAGGTTCTTCCGGGAAGCTCTTGACGAGGGCCCCTCCGCCGGCGCACAACTTTCGCGTCGGCAACTCGGAGAAATGATCCGGAGCTACAACCGCGCCCGGGGATGGAGCCCCGACGGATTCCTCGACGAGGCCACACAAAGCGAAATCGCCAGGGACCTGGCCCTCGGACGGGAGGCCCGGGCATGATCGAAATCACGATCGACGGGCGAAAGGTCGAGGTTCCCGAAGGCACCCGCATCTGGGAAGCAGCTCGACTTCACGGGATCGAGATCCCGGCCCTCTGCCACGACCCGCGCTATCGCCCCGTAGGCGTTTGCCGAATGTGCGTCGTGGACGTCGGCGTGCGGGCGCTCGCCGCGTCCTGCGTGCGCCCCTGCGAAGACGGGATGACGATCGAAACCACGAATGCAGAAATCGAATCGCATCGGGACATGCTGGCCTCGCTCCTCGCAAGCGACCAACCTCGGGCCGAGGAAGATCCCCGAGAAATCGGCCTCGGCGACAACGAACTTCTGCAACTCGCGCGCGGTCGCACCCTGCCCGACCTCGGAATCGAGTCGCCTTCGGCCAACGCGCGACCCAAGGACGACTCCTCTCAAGTCATCGCGGTAGACCACGGCGCCTGCATTCTTTGCGACCGCTGCATTCGGGCTTGCAACGAGGTGCAGCACAACGACATCATCGGTCGCACGGGCAAGGGCTACACCACGAGGATTGCCTTCGACCTCGACGACCCGATGGGAGAGAGTCGCTGCGTCTCGTGCGGCGAGTGCGCCGCCGCCTGCCCCACGGGCGCTCTCGTCGACAAGGCGGTCGCCCTCCCCTTGCGTCCGCGTGGCGAACTCGACCGGGTCGACACGGTTTGCCCCTACTGCGGCGTCGGCTGCGCTCTTTCCTACCACGTCGATCGGTCCTCGAACTCGATCGTGTTCGCGGAAGGACGCGAGAGCCCCGCCAGCCAGGCGCGATTGTGTGTCAAGGGGCGTTACGGGTGGGATTACGCACAGCATGCGCAACGGCTCACCCGGCCTCTCATCCGGCGCGACGAGTACCGGCCCAAGGGTCCGCTTTCGGGAGACGTGATGGGACGCGGCGACGGTCGCCGAAAACCGGGAGGTCTCGTCGACTACAACGAGGTGATGCCGGCCTTCCGCGAAGCGACCTGGGACGAAGCCCTGGACCGGGTGGCCTCGGGCCTGGGCGACATCCGCGAGCGGCACGGCGCCGACGCCCTGGCGGGATTTGGAAGCGCCAAGTGCTCGAACGAGGAAGCCTACCTCTTCCAGAAGATGATCCGAGCCGCCTGGGGCACCAACAACGTCGACCACTGCACCCGGCTCTGCCATGCTTCGAGCGTCGCGGCCCTCATGGAAGGCATCGGAAGCGGTGCCGTCACCACCACCTACGGAGACAGTGCCAACGCCGAAGCGGCGCTGGTCGCTGGATCCAACGCGACCTCCACCCACCCCGTCGCGGCCAGCTTCTTCAAGCAGGCCCGCCGCGGAGGAACCTATCTCGTGGTCGTGGACCCCCGGCGAGGCGACCTGGCCGATCATGCCGACGACTTCTGTCGAATCAAGCCGGGCACCGATGTCGCCTTCTACAACGCGCTCATGCACGTCATCATCGAGGAAGGCCTCTCCGATCGCGCATACATCGAGAACCACACCGAGAATTTCGAGGCGCTCAGGCAAACGGTCGAACGGTATTCCCCCGAGCGGGCCGCGGGCATTTGCGGCATCGAGGCATCCCACATTCGAGAGATCGCCGTCCGGCTTGGGAAGGCGCGAAATGCGATCCTCTTCTGGGGGATGGGCATCTCCCAGCACGTCTACGGGACCAACAACGCCCGCTGCCTGATCGCACTGGCGCTTTTGACGGGCAACGTGGGGAAATCCGGTAGTGGCCTTCATCCGCTTCGCGGCCAGAACAACGTCCAAGGGGCGAGCGACGCGGGGCTCATCCCGATGGTGTACCCCGACTACCAGTCGGCTTCCGACCCCGCGATCCGTCGCAAATTCGAGACGGCGTGGAAACGCAATCTGTCGCCGAACCCGGGACTCACCGTCGTCGAAATCACGCACGGCGCTCTCGAGGGGACAATCCGCGGCATGTACATCATGGGCGAGAACCCCTTCCTCTCGGATCCCAACACGAACAAGGTGCGCGAGGCGCTTTCCAACCTCGACTTCCTCGCCGTCCAGGACATCTTCCTGACCGAGACCGCGGAGTTCGCCGACGTCATCCTGCCCGCAAGTTCGTACATGGAGAAACTGGGGACCTACACCAACACCGACCGGCGTGTCCAGGTCGGTCGCCCGGTCCTCGAACTTCCGGGCGAGGCGCGACTCGATTGGTCCATTCTCTGCGACGTCTCCACGCGAATGGGATACCCCATGCACTACGAGAATCCCGAAGAAATCTTCCTCGAGTTCGCTTCACTGACGGAGGCCTACCGCAACTTCACCTACGACAACCTCGGCGCCACCGGAAAACTCTGGCCCAATCTGGACCCGGACCACGACGACGGACCCGTCGTCCTCTTCGAAGATGGATTTCCCACGCCCAGCGGACGGGCGCGATTCGTGCCGGCGGAATGGACCGCCGCTCCCGAACTGCCCGACGCGGACTACCCTTTCGTCTTGAACACCGGGCGCCTCCTCGAGCATTGGCACACCGGCTCCATGACGCGACGAAGCGCGGTACTGGACGGGATCGAACCCGAAGCCTTCATCGGAATCCATCCCGATGACGCCAGGGCGTGCGGGATCGCGGACGGCGACCGCGTTCGCGTCACCAGCCCACGCGGATCCGTCGCCCTTCGCGCCCGCGTCACCCGGCAGGAATGCCGCGGCGCGGTCTTCATCCCGTTCCACTTCCGAGAAGCCGCTGCGAACCTGCTGACGATCGACGCGATCGACCCGGATGGAAAAATTCCCGAATTCAAGTATTGCGCGGTCCGCGTCGAACCCGAAGGCCTGCCGACTCAGGCCTCCGGAACGCCGTAGAGTGGCACCAGGTCTCCGGCGCGAAGCCAACCCACTTCGCCTCCCGGGAGCTCCACCTGTAGCCACCCGAGGAATTCGCGGCCCTGCCGCACGTAGGTCCCGGTAGGCAGTGGCCTCTGAACCTGGGAAGCCTGGGCATCCGTGGGAACCGATCGGAGGGTCGACGCCTCCACCACCAGGGCCCCATGCGGGTGAACCAGGTCGCCGTACTGCTGCAGCGAGACCAGGGATAAACCGATACCCGCGAAGCCGGCGACAACCCAGGACCATGCCCCCCACGGCGTTCCGGTTGAACCGGCGTGGCGACGGCGAAGCAGGAGCGCTCCACCGAGAGCCACCCCGATCGCCCCGGCAATCGCCACCCACTGCCATTCCCAGGGCGAGGCCTGGCGAGCGAGATAAGCGGGGCCCGTTCCAAAAGCCAGCCGGCTCAGAACCGGATCCACGCGCCCCTCCTCCGCCAGCGCATCTCCAAAGAGCGAAAGATTGCGCTGCACGCCGCCGTCTCTCGGAGCGGCCACGAAAGCCGCAGCCGTATGCGCGAACGCGCGCGCTTCGTCCTGGCGCTGAGCTTCCGCCAGGCCCAGGTTGTAGCGCGCCACCCAGTCCATGGGGTCCGCGGCGAGCTGCTCCAACCAGGCCGTGCGCGCCGCTTCGAACTCACCGGCGCGGTAGGCATCGGTCCCTTCGGCTCGAACCGGTTGGGCCACGCTGAACATGAGGCCCACGACCGCGGCCGCCGAGCCCAGCGCCGCCCAATTTCGAGGAAGGAGCGATCGAGCCGGGTTGAATCTCGGTCGCTGGACGTTCTCCATCAAGCGCGACGCCCGGGCACACCAATCCCGGGGAAGCCGGGCCGCGTCCGCGTAGAGCGCGCGGTCGGACTCTCTCCAGAGGCAGATCCAGTCGGCCACCAACGAGGCCTCCCATTCCCCCGACTCCGACGTGTCGAGCTCGCGAAATTCCGCGATGGACGGGGCGGCCCGATCCAGCTCCAAGAAACGCGCCGATGCCAC
Source organism: Myxococcota bacterium (assembly GCA_036228265.1). Classification (GTDB taxonomy): domain Bacteria; phylum Myxococcota_A; class UBA9160; order UBA9160; family UBA4427; genus CAJXIC01. Next base: position 20,828 of record JAZAOF010000065.1, read on the forward strand.
CTGCCAGGCCCGAAGATCCCGAACAGGAGCCTGGGCTCCCGCGCTCCCGCGCAACGCTTCCACCGCCGATTGCATTGCATCGAAGGCTTCCCGGCGCGGTCGATTCGGATCGGTGTGCCGGGCACGTCGGAGGCCGAGCAGGAGAACGTACGCAAAGAGACCGGCCAGGGGGGTGACCGCCGCCGCCCCCACCGTAAGCCGGGACATCGGCGGGCGAGCGCGTCCGCCGCCCTCGCGAACGTCGGCGGGAAGCGGCGCGATCAAGTCGTCCGTGCTTGCGTCGGCCACCGACTCGGAGGCGATGACTGCCCGGGGCGCAGAACGGCCCTGGGGCGACGGCGCGGGCGTCGAAGGAGCCCAGCCTGCAGCCACTTCCAATGCATCCGGTTGCACGACGCTCT
>JAZAOF010000066.1:0-8255 GCA_036228265.1 Myxococcota bacterium
AACATCGCCGACGAAGATTCTCTCCACCGACCGGAGGGTAACCGGGAGAACCCGGAGGGCCCGCTCGCGAAAGCGCCCCCGTCCTAGCTTGGCCGGTGGCGCTTCGCTCGACTGGAGCACGAGACCGGATTCGAACCGGCGACCCTCACGTTGGCAACGTGATGCTCTACCAGCTGAGCTACTCGTGCCCGGGAAAACATCCGGGGGGGCGAATCATTGGCGACGCGAGGCGCATCGTCAAGCCCACCCCTCGGGGATCGAGAATACCAATCAAAGCCTTTCGATCTCGGCTCGAGCCGTCGAGAGCCCCGCCGTCGCGTTGCGCGTGTCGAAAATTCGGGGGGCTTTTTGCGCCACCCGGGCATAATCGACGCACACGTGATCCGTGAGGATGACCGCGAGATGAGTGTCCTCCAGGATCTCGTCGGTGAGATCTCGATTCTTGTAGACCTGGCCGTCGATCTGGCACTCGCGCACGTAGGGATCGTGGTACGAGACCTCCGCTCCCTTCGCGGCCAGCAGACGAATCACGTCCTGGGCCGGGGATTCCCGCAGATCGCCCACTTCGCGCTTGTAGGCCACTCCGAGAATCAGGACACGCGATCCGTTGAGCGCCAGGCGATCGCGATTCAGAAAGGAAATCACGCGCTCCACGACGTGCTCGGGCATGTGGCTGTTGATCTCGGTAGCGACTTCAATGAATCGAGCCGGAAAATTCAGGGATTTCATCTTCCAGGCGAGATAGCTGGGATCCACGGGAATGCAGTGACCACCCAGCCCGGGGCCGGGCAGAAACTTCATGAACCCATAGGGCTTGGTTGCAGCGGCCTCGATCACTTCCCACACGTCGAGTTGCAGGCGCTGGCACATCAGCGCAATCTCGTTCGCCAGCCCGATATTGATCGCCCGGAAGGTATTCTCGAGCAACTTCACCATCTCGGCGCTCGCCGTCGAGGAAACCGGAACGACCTCGTCGAAGACGGTTTCGAACACCCGGCACGCCAGGTCGCGACACGTGGCCGTCTCTCCGCCGACGACTTTCGGAATCTGGTGGACCGCAAAGTCGCGATTCGCGGGATCGATTCGCTCGGGTGCAAAGGCCAGCGCAAAGTCTTCGCCCACCCGAAGGCCCGTCTCCTCGAGCATCGGCACGAAGAGTTCATGGGTCGTTCCCGGATACGTCGTGCTCCCCAGGACGATGAGTTGTCCCGAACGCAGTCGACGGCGAATCTCTTCTACAGCCTTCGCCATATGAGACACGTCGGGGTCCTTGCTCCGGGTAAGCGGAGTCGGAACACAGATATGAATGACATCCAGGCTCATCAGCGCCTGGAAATCAGTCGTGGCGCGAAGTCTCCCCGCGGATCGCATCGATGCGATCGTCGAAGCCTCCACATCCTCGATATAGGATCGGTCGGCTTCGATCGCCTCGACCTTCTCGCCGTCGATATCGATCCCGGTCACCTCGAACCCGGCTCGCGCGAGTTCGAGCGCCAGGGGCAGGCCGACGGACCCCAGGCCAATGACGCCCATCGACGCCTCTCGAGACTCGATTCGAAGCTTGAGTTCGTCGAGCCGACTCACGAGGCTCCCTTCTCGAAGTCGGGCGGGTCATTCCCTGTTGAACCGAAAAAGTCCGCGAAGTACAGGTATCCGGAAACCAGGGTCAAGAGAGTCGCCACCGCGAGGAGCACCAAGCCGATTTCATGGCCCGGCAGTCCGGCCTGGGGGTAGTGAAAGAGCAAGGCGACGATCGCGCAGTTCTGCGAAAGAGCCTTCGCCTTCCCAAGCCAACTCGCGGGCATGATCCTCCCGCCGGCCGACGCAATCCCGCGCAATCCCGTGACCGCCAGTTCCCGCCCAACGATCACAACCGCCATCCAGGCGGCCCACCATTCGAGCCTCCCCACGGCAATCAGCATGATCAGCGCCGTACTCACGAGGAGTTTGTCCGCCAATGGATCGAGAAGTTTCCCGATCCGTGTCACCTGTTTCCCCCTTCGGGCCAGCCACCCATCGAGGATGTCGCTGAGCGCGGCCACGATATAGAGCCACGCAAAAACCTGGGACCCCCGCCGGCCGTCCGCGAAGGGCATCAACATCAGGACCGGGACCACCGCCAGCCGAAAGCTGGTGATCGTGTTCGGGAGATTCCAGAACTCTTCGCGCACGGGTCGCCGATTCAGATCGCGAGATTCAGCACCAACGCTGTGCACGTTCTCCATGACGGACTCGCTACTCCCGGCCTTCGAAGTCTCACTCGGGAATCGAACCAGACGGCCCGTTGCCTCGCCGGACCCAACCGCCCGCCCCGCACCCCGCCGCGACCCCATGGGGCCGCTCAGCGTGAGAGAGTATTCCCGTAGGCCACATAGTAGGTCAGAACCCGGTCCACGTAATCCTGGGTCTCCGGGTATGGGGGGATACCGCGATAGCGGTCTACCGCTGCCGGCCCCGCGTTGTAAGCCGCCAGGGCCCGGCTCATGTCTCCGTACCGGGTGAGCATCTTGCGCAGATACCGCGTCCCTCCGCTGACGTTCTGCTCGGGTTCAAAGGCGTCCTCGACGCCGAGCAACCGAGCCGTTCCCGGCATCAACTGCATCAAGCCCTGGGCCCCCTTTCGAGAGACGGCCTTGGGGTCGAAGTTCGATTCGGCGGCGATGACGGCCTTGACCAGGGCAGGCTCCACCGAGTGTTCCCGCCCCAGGCGGGAAATGAGGCTGTCGTAGCGGGCGACCCTGGGAGCCCGCCGCCCCCCTCGACGAAAACTCGCCGGAGCCATTCGGACCGGCTCGAAGCGATCGTCGACGGGGTGATTGGTGAAATGGATCACACCAGCGTCGTCGACGTACCGGTAGACATCGGCCGAAACACCCGGCGCGATGGCCCCACATACGGCCACGAGAAAAACCCGCAGCCCCGTTCGTAGGAAATTTGCCATGCTCGAATCCGGCCCCTCTGAAACGTACACGCCGCCACGCCAACCCCGCGTGGGAGTCCGGGCCCAGCCGCGGTGTCCCCTTTTGTATCGGCGCAACCCGTAGAGAGCCTGAGTTGCACCCGGCCTGCACCCTCGTGAACCCCTTCCCGCCTCTCCGGACGCCCAGCCCTGAATCCCGAGCGGCCGACCCGGGTTGCCAAGGCGGATTTTCCACCGCACTCTTCGTTCGCTCGCCTGGCCCTCCCGCCTCCCAAGGAGATCGAAGCAACGCCATGCCCTCCGCCCAACGCTTCGACTTTCTCGTGATCGGAAGCGGCGTCGCCGGCCTCTTCTACGCCTTGCGTGTCGCAGACCGCGGAAGCGTCGCTCTCGTCACCAAGAAGGCCGCCACCGATTCGGCGACCGACTGGGCCCAGGGCGGAATCGCGGCCGTGGTCGCCCCCGAAGACTCCTTCGAGGATCACGTACGCGATACGATGAATGCGGGAGCCGGGTTGTGCCACGAAGACATCGTTCGCCGCGTCGTCGAACGCGGACCGAAAATGATCGAAGCTCTCCGCAAGAACGGGGTCGAGTTCGACCGCCAATCGGACCCCAAGGTCAGCGTCGAATTCGATCTCGGCCGAGAAGGCGGTCATACAAAACGCCGTGTCCTCCACCACCGCGACGCCACCGGCCACGCCATCGAGCGAGCGCTCGTCGTCCAGGTGCAACGCCACCCGCGAATCCAGATCTTCGAAGACTGCTGTGCTGTCGACCTCATTACGAGTCACCGCGCCGGACGGAACGAACCCAACCGCGCCCTTGGGGCCTATGTCCTGCGCGCGGGGTCGACCGAGGTTCAACCCTTTCTCGCACCGATTACCATGCTCGCAACCGGGGGCGCGGGAAAGGTCTATCTCTACACCAGCAACCCCGATGTCGCCTCCGGTGACGGGATCGCCATGGCGTACCGGGCTGGAGCCACACTCGCCAACATGGAATTCATGCAATTCCATCCCACCTGCCTCTATCACCCCCAGGCCAAATCTTTTCTCATCAGCGAAGCCGTGCGAGGAGAAGGAGGCGTACTGAGAACGAGCGCGGGCGACGCCTTCATGGCCGAGCACCATGAAATGTCCGACCTGGCTCCGCGCGACGTGGTCGCCCGGGCGATTGACACCGAACTCAAGCGCTCGGGAGATGATTTCGTCCTCCTGGACATTACGCATCGCGACCCCACGTACGTGCGAAACCGATTTCCGACGATTTTCCAGCGCTGCATCTCGTTCGGAATCGACATCACCCGGGAAGCCATTCCCGTGGTCCCCGCGATGCACTACAGCTGCGGCGGTGTTCGCACCAACACGGACGGGGAAACCGACCTTCCCAACCTGTTCGCCGCGGGCGAAGTGGCCTGTACCGGACTTCACGGAGCCAACCGACTGGCGTCCAACTCGCTCCTCGAAGGCCTCGTCTTTGCGGACGCCGCGGCCGAAAAATCCATGGGCCTCTTCGATCGCGTGGGAACGACCGGAGATGTTCCGGGCTGGGACGAGGGGGACGCCACCGATAGCCACGAAGCCGTCATCATCACCCAGAACTGGGATGAAATTCGGCGATTCATGTGGAACTACGTCGGCATCGTGCGAAGCAACCGCCGCCTCGAGCGCGCCCAGCATCGCATCGAGTTGCTCAAGGAGGAAATCGATGACTACTACTGGAATTTTCGCCTGACACCCGACCTGGTCGAACTCCGAAATCTCGCCACCGTGGCGGAACTCGTGATCGATTCCGCACGCTGTCGAAAGGAAAGCCGCGGCCTTCACTACAACCTCGACCACCCGGACCGCGATGACGAAAACCATCGCTGCGACACCCTGCTCCGGCGCGGCGAACCCGCCCGCTCGGACACCGGAGACTCGGTCGACCGCGGGGCGGCAGCGCCGGGGCTCCTAGGCTAGGGTCCGCCCGGCTTCGCACGTCGCGAACGTCCCCGTTACACCGAACGTCAGGAGATTCCCGATGCCGATCCAGGAAGGTCAAAAGATTCCGTCTGTCCGTCTCAAGGAAACCAACATGCAGGACGTCACGACCGACGCTCTCTTCGCGGGAAAAAAAGTGGTCGTATTCGCCGTGCCCGGGGCATTCACTCCGACTTGTTCGGAACAGCACCTTCCGGGATACATCGAGCACGCCGACGCGATTCGCGAAAAAGGGGTCGATGACATCCTCTGCGTATCGGTCAACGACGCTTTCGTCATGGACGCCTGGGGCAAGGATCGCGGTGCCGAAGGAAAAGTCCACATGCTGGCCGACGGCAACGGAGACTTTGCCCAGGCCCTGGGTCTCGACTTCGACGGCTCCGGGATTGGCTTCGGACTTCGGGCGCAGCGCTTCGCCATGATCGTGGACGACGGGCTTGTCGTAAAACTCGCCGTCGAAGAACCGATGAAGTTCGAGGTGAGTAGCGCGGAAGCGATCCTGGCCGCCCTCTAGGCCCTCTAGCGGTCGAGGCCTCAGTCTTCTGGCGTGACGTAGGCGGCGGTCAGCCCCCCGTCGACAAGAAACGTGCTTCCACTGACGTAGGAAGACTCGCTGGAAGCCAGAAACAGAGCCGCCTGGGCAATTTCACCACTCTCCGCGAGTCGGCCCATTGGAAGGTGGACGAAACGTCGCGCTCGAGCCTCCGGATCGGCAAGCAACTGCTGCAGAAGCGGGGTATTCACCGGCCCGGGGCAGAGCGCGTTGGCGCGGATGCCCTGGCGCGCATACTCGACGGCGATCTCCCGCGTCATCGCCAACACGCCGCCCTTGCTCGCCGTGTAGGCGATCTGCGATGTCGCCGCCCCCACGACGGCCACGAAGGAGGCCGTGTTGATGATCGAGCCACCCCCGGCTCGAAGCAGAGCAGGGATACCGTGCTTGCACCCCAGGAAGACGCCCTTCAGGTTGATATCGATCACCTGCTCCCAGACCGCTTCGGGCGTATCCACCGGCGACCCGTCGTCCGCGGGAAACACCCCGGCGTTGTTGAAAAGGACGTGCACGCCGCCGCCCTCGCGCTCGGCGGTCCGGAGAGACGCCTCGACCTCGTTCGATCGAGACACATCCGCGACCACCGCGATCGCGCGCCCTCCGCCCACTTCGATCTCGTGAGCCACGGCGTCCGCAGAACTTGCGTCGCGATCGCAGACCGTGACGAACGCCCCTTCCCGCGCAAAGAGACGAGCGGTATCCCTCCCGATTCCGCTTCCGGCCCCGGTAATCCAGGCCGAGATTCCACCGAGCCGCAGCCCACCGCCTCGTTCCTCTCCGGATTTTGACACGTGCATCCTCCTGAAAAAGATCGAACTCGACGAGCCCGCTCGAAGACCGCCCCGCGGAACCCGACGATCAGGTGCGCTCGAAGTAACGCGCCTTCTCGAAATCGGTAACCGCGCGGTCAAAGACGGACTGCTCCGCCCGAGCGAAGTGGACGAGGTGCTCGACGACGTCGGCGCCAAAAGCCTCTCGCAGAACCGCGCTGGACGTAAAATGCTCGATCGATTCGGAAAGGGACTGGGGAACGCGAGGAAGACCTTCCGCCGCGTAGGCATCCCCGCGAAAAAGAGGCCCGGGCTCCACGCGGCACTCGATTCCGTCAAGGGCGGCGGCAATCAGCCCCGCGTAGACGAGGTACGGATTGGCGTCGCCGCCGGGGAGTCGGCATTCGATTCGAAGGGAGGAACCGTGCCCGACGACGCGATACCCCACGGTGCGGTTGTCGTAGCTCCAGGCAATGCGGGTAGGTGCAAAGCTTCCTTCCCGGTAGCGCTTGTACGAATTGACCGTGGGCGCAAAGAGAAGAGCGAGCGCAGACGCGTTCTTGAGCAGTCCGCCGACGGCGAAACGAAATGTCTCGGACGACTGGACCGGCGATCCCGGCAACGGTTCGGATCCTTCGATAAGCGGGCTTCCTTCCCGGTTCCGCAAGCTCATGTGAACGTGCATGCTGTTCCCGCAGTGCTCAGGGTGCCACTTGGCCATGAAGGTAATCGACCGCCCCTGTTGGGCGACGATCTCCTTGGCCGCCCCCTTGTACAGAACGTGGCGGTCCGCCATCTCCAGAGCGCTGGCATAGCGCAGGTTGATTTCGTGCTGTCCGGGGCTCGCCTCGCCTTTGCTGAACTCGACCGGGATGCCCGAAGCGTCCACTCCACGCCGAATCGCGCCGATCACGGGCTCCGCAAAGGTGCCGGCAAGAACGTGGTAATCCTCGTTGTACCCTTCGCTGAGAGCGAGTTCGCGGTAGCCCTTCCCCCGGGCTTCCGCGTAGCTGTCATCAAAGAGGTAGAATTCGAGTTCCGAGGCCATAAAAGGCTCGACACCAACGGCCGCGGCGCGCTCAAGCTGCCGACGAAGGATATTTCGAGGCGCTACCGAAATCGGTTCGCCGCTGTGCTCGTCAAAACAGTCGCAGAGCACGACCGCCGTCCGGTCCAGCCAGGCCGCACGCCGAAGCGTTCCCAGGTCGGGAACGGCGTGCATATCGCCGTAACCCGTCTCCCAACTCGTGAAGGCGTAGCCCGGTGTTGGGTCCATCTCCATGTCGCAGGCCAGGAGATAGTCGCAAGCGTGCATCCCCCCCCGAGCGATCTCCTCGAGAAAGAAGGAGCCGAGAATGCGTTTCCCGACGAGGCGTCCGTAGAGATCCGGAATCGCCGTGATCACGGTCTCGATCGATCCGTCGGCCACCTGGCTCTCGAGGGTCTCCAGTTCCAGTCGCCCTCGACTCATCCGACCCTCGGCGCTCTCATTCTTCTTCGATGTCCCGGAACAGGGAAAGCTGCGGAACCTGGCCGCTCCCGTCGATGGGAACCGGGTAGCGCTTCGAAAAACACGCATCGCAGATTCCGCGCTTGATATGCCGGTCCGAAACGTCGTGCAGGCCCTCCAGGGAGAGATACCCCAGGGAATCCGCCCCCATGATCGCGCAGATCTCTTCGGACGTGTGATTCGCAGCGATCAGTTCACTGCTCGTCGGGGTGTCGATTCCGTAGTGACAAGAGGCGATCGATGGCGGCGCCGAGATCCGCAAGTGAACCTCCCGGGCACCGGAATTTCGAAGCATGCCAACAATCTTCTTGAGCGTGGTGCCACGAATGATCGAATCATCGACGAGCACGATCCTCTTTCCCTCGAGAAAGTCGCGCATCGGATTGTGTTTGACCTTGACCCCGAAATTGCGAATCGACTGCGCGGGCTCAATAAACGTTCGCTTCACGTAGTGGTTACGGATCAGGGCCGTCTCGTAAGGCGTCCCCGACTCCTCGGAGTAACCCAGCGCCGCGGC
>JAZAOF010000067.1:0-16407 GCA_036228265.1 Myxococcota bacterium
GGATCAAGACCCGCGAGTTGGTCAGCGCCACGCGCTTGCCCTCGGCGCCAGCCGCAAGAAGCCACGCCCCCATCGACGACGCCTGCCCAATGCAGGTCGTCGCCACTTCCGGGCGAACAAATTGCATGGTGTCGTAGATCGCCAGGCCGGCGGTCACGGAGCCACCGGGAGAATTGATGTAGAGGGAGATGTCTTTTTCGGGGTCGTCCGCCTCGAGAAAGAGCAACTGCGCAACGACCACGTTCGCCACGTGGTCGTCGACCTCGGTCCCCAGAAAGATCACGCGGTCCCGCAACAAGCGCGAGTAGATGTCGAAGACACGCTCACCGCGCTGACTCTGTTCTATGACGTAGGGAATCACCGCCATGCGATCCGCTCCGCGAGACTCGGGCGCAATGCCGGCCACGCGCTTCCCCACGTTTGACGCAGGCTATCCACAATCGATCCCCCCACGCACCCAATCTTATCGGCGACTGAGCAGAGGGCAAACTGCAGCCCGCGGGGCACCCCTCGCTCCCCGGCGGCCCCCTGCCCACCGACCCCGATCGCAGCGATCCGCCACCGCCGATGGGACGCCCGAAACCAGCGCGACACGCCGATTCAGACCGACTCGGTCACGTCGGCCTCGCCGACCAGCCAATCGAGTGCGCGTTCTTCGCGCAACTCCGCCCGCAGTGCCTCCAACCAGCCCTGCTCCCGGGCGAGACGTTCGAACTGGGCCAGGTCGGCCCCTTGGGAGGCTGCCATTTCTCCCAGCCTCTCCTGGAGGTCTTCGTCGCCAATCTCGATCTCGCAGAACTTGGCCACCTCGTCGAGAAGCAGGCGTTCACGCACCCGGCGTTCGGCGCTGGGTTGCCCTTCTTCCCGGGCACGCTGGAGTTGCTCCTGCATCACCTCCTCGGGAACCTGTCCCCGAAAACGCTGCTGGAGCGACGCGATTTGCGCGTCGAGCTGTCGTTCGACCACCGCAGGACCGACGTCAAAAGGGGTCTGCGCGATGAGGGAATCCATTACGCTGGTGCGAAGGGCCGCCTCGGCGGCCCCCTGCCTCTGCTTTTCCATGTCCTCGCGGACCCGGACCCGGAGAGCGTCGAGCGAATCGAAATCGCCGAGATCTTTCGCAAACTCGTCGTCGAGTTCGGGTTTTTCCCGCCGGGATACCGCCCCCACCTTGACGTCGAAGATCGCCGGTTTTCCGCGCAACTCTTCAACGCCGTAGTCCTCGGGGAACCCGACCTCCACCTTTCGCTCTTCTCCCGCGCACGCTCCTACGAGTTGCTCCTCGAAGCCGGGAATGAAGCGCCCGGAGCCGAGCTCCATTTCCACGCCCTCGGCACTCCCTCCCTCGAAGAGTTCGCCGTCGATGCGTCCCTCGAAATCGACCTTCAGGATGTGGCCATTCTCCGCCGGGGTCTCCTCGGGTTCTTCCACCGGCCGGGCTCCCTGTTCCTGGAAATCCGCCAGGCGAGACTCGACCTCGGCCTCGCCCACTTCGGTGGCCGGGCGTTCGCCAGCCAGTCCCACGAGTTCGGGCAATTCGATCTCCGGGCGAATCTCGAGCCGGACGGTGTACCCAAACGGTTCCCCGTCGACGGGCGGCTTCGCGTCGACCGAGGGCTCCACGATGGGCCAGTAGCCACTCAACTCGACGGCATCGGGGAGTGTCTCGGATACGAGTTGGCGCTCGACCTCGGGTCCGAGACCGGGTCCGTACATCTTCTCGAGTACGCTCCGGGGCACCTTGCCCTTCCGAAACCCCTTGACCTGGGCATGCCGGGCAAGGTCGCGGTAGGCGCGTTCGAACGCCCGGGCAACCCGCTTGACACCGACTTCGATCTCGAGATGCCGGACAACCGGGCCGTCCTCGCCGACCGCCACCCGAAGATCGTTCTTCGCGCTGGCGACTTCCTGGCCCGGGGGAGTCGGTTCTCGCGGCGGCGCCGCTTGGGAAGAGGGGGTGTCGGGCGGTGTCATGGCAATCTTCTTTCGGGAAAATGAGGTTCAGGGAGAGCGCTCTGGTGCCCGGAGCGAGAGTCGAACTCGCACGTCCTTACGGACACAAGATCCTAAATCTTGCGCGTCTGCCAGTTCCGCCATCCGGGCCGGCCCCCGAGTCTAACGCCCCAAGCCCCCCCGCGGCCATGCCGGTCGGAAACTCTCACGATCCCTTGAGCGCGCGCACCGTGTCGCCCCAATGTCCCGGGTCCGGAAACCGGTTGTGGGTCAGGCTGACACCGTCCGCAATGCCCTCGAGACGCGCCTCAAGCCGATCCGCGATCTCGCTGCGGGGCCCCACCACGGCGATGGCCTCGAGCACCTCGTCGGGCACCAGGCCCGCCATCTCGTCCCACCTCCCCTGCTTCGAGAGCCGGTTGAGTTCGAGGTGGAGGTCTCCCCAGCCGTGGCAATCCAGGGTGGGACGGTAGGCCGGCGTCGATCCGTAGAAGGCCAGTTGCTTGCGCGCGGCGTCGCGGCTGCGCTCGAAGGTCTCCTCGTCATCCGCCGTGACCACCAGCGTTGCGCAGATCACGTCGATGTCCTTGCGCTGTCGCCCGGCAAGCGCCAGCCCCGCCTCGAGCGCGGGCAACGTAAGAGTCCGCAGTGACTCGCGCGTCGTGAAGGGGTGGGCAAAGAAACCGTCCGCCGTTTCACCCGCCGTCCGTGTCATGAGCGGACCGAAGCCCGCCGTGTAGATCGGCGGCGGACCGAAGGGACCGGGTCCGGGGTCGAAGGCTGGGATCATGAGCGAGTGGCGGTAGAACTCCCCCTCGAAGCGCAACGGGCTGCCCGTCTCCCAGGCCTCGAAGATCGCCCGGAGAGCGAGGACCATTTCACGCATCCGGGCCGCCGGGCGCGACCACGGCATCCCGAATCGCTTTTCGATGTGCGGCCGAACCTGGGAACCCAGTCCGAGCACGAACCGGCCTTCGCTGATGGCCTGCAGTCCGTGCGCCGCGTAGGCGAGGTTCATCGGAGTTCGCGCAAAGGCGATCGCGATGGCGGTACCCAACTGGAGACGCGCCGTATTTTCCGCGGCGAGAACCAACGGAAGAAACGGGTCCAACTTCGCTTCGAAGCTGAAGGCTCCGTCGTAACCCAGCGCCTCCAAGCGCCGAAAGGTCGAACGCGCGTCGCGCGCATCTTCCATCGGAGCCGTCGTGTAGACCTTCAACGCGCCTCCAAGCATCGGGCTTTGCGGAAGCGTGTTCGCGACCGGGCCGGGGGGTGGTGAGCGCGCGGGGAATCGAACCCCGAACCTAGGGATTAAGAGTCCCTTGCTCTGCCAATTGAGCTACGCGCCCGGGTTGACCTTAGAGATCCGTCGACCCGGGGGCAAGACCCGAAACGGGGAACGACCGCTGCGAAACAGTGTTCGAATCATCGCCGTGTCGGGCCGTCGCGGCGCTGTCACCGAATCCGCCGCCCCCCGGCGTCTCCAGCAGCAATCGGTCGCCGGCTTCGAGATCGACCGCACAGCGCCCGGGCAGTTCCTCCACGTGGCCATCGCGGCGTTCTACCCAGTTGCGACCGGGCTGCCCCGGCTCCCCGCCAGCCAGGCCAAAGGGGGCTGACCGCCGCCGCTCGCAGAGGAGCGTCGCCTTGACCGGCGCGGTGAATTCGTAGCGACGAACCAGGCCATCGCCTCCGCGTCGCCGTCCAGCCCCACCGGAGCCCTCCCGGAGCCCAAAATCGAGTAGCCGCACGGGAAAGCGCGACTCGAGCACTTCGGGATCGGTGATCCGCGTGTTGGTCATGTGCGTGTGGACACCGGAGGCGCCGTCGAAGTCCGCCCCCGCCCCCGCTCCACCGCCCAGGGTCTCGTAGTAGCCGAACCCCTCGTTGCCGAACGTGACGTTGTTCATGGTTCCCTGGCTCGCCGCGACCTTCCCCAGCGCACCCAGCAGCACATCGACCACGCGCTGGGAGGTTTCGACATTTCCGCCGACGACCGCTGAACCCGGCGGTGGATCCAGCAGGCAGCCCCGGGGAATCCGGATCTCGACAGGATCGAGACACCCCCCGTTCAAGGGAATCTCTTCGTCGACCAGCGCCCGCAAGACGTAGATCACCGCCGCCATCACCACTGCGCGCGGAGCGTTGAGATTGCCCCGGCTGGCCGGCCCCGTCCCCTCGAAATCGATCACCATGCGGTCCCCGGAAACTGCGAGCCGCACGCACACAGGGGTTCCGTCATCCATGCAATCCTCGAAGCGGTGCTCTCCGTCAGCGAGGCGCGCGATCTGGACGGCCACCTTGGCCGCGGCCGCCCGCTGCAACTGCCGCATCGTCGTTTCGACACTCTCGCGACCCACATCCCCGACGAACTCCTGCACCAAGCGCGCCCCCGCCCGGTTGGCCGCCACCATCGCCTCGAGATCGGCCCGGTTGTCTTCCGGACGACGAGAGGGGTAGGTCCCGGACGTCAACCTCTCCCGAAGCCCCGCGGCATCGAACTGGCCCCCTCGGATCACCCGGAAGGGCTCGATCACGACCCCTTCCTCGGCCAGGGTCTGCGAATCCGGCGGCATCGATCCCGGCGTGCGCCCCCCGATATCGGCATGGTGCCCGCGGCTCGCGACGAAAAAAAGCGGGCGCTCACCCGCGTCGACGCAGACCGGTGTCACCAGCGTCACGTCGGGAAGATGCGAGCCTCCCGAAAAGGGATCATTCGTCACCACGGCATCACCGCCCTGCAACCCTGGAAAACGCTCACAGACGACGCGAACCGTTTCGCCCATGGCACCCAGGTGGACCGGGATGTGGGGAGCGTTGGCGACCAGGCCGCCCTGCGCGTCGAATACCGCGCACGAGTAGTCGAGACGGTCCTTGATATTGGTCGAGACGGCGGTGTTGCGAAGCACCGCTCCCATCTGCTCGGCGATCGACATGAAGCGGTTCCCGAACACCTCGAGGCGGACGGGATCGGCTTCACCCAGGTCTCCCGCGTCAGCGGCCCCCTGGACGACCTCGTCACTCAGCCGCAATACCCCGCGCGCGTCGACCTCGAGCCGAAACCCGGGTTCCACCACCACCGTTCCTGTCTCCTCGAGAACCAGCAGCGGACCCGCGAGTTCACAGCCCGGCCCCAACGCTTCGCGCGCGTAGACCGGAGTCGGCCGGCGCCCCTCTCCGGCAAACCAGATCGACTCCCGGCGCAGCGGCGCCGGGGAAGCGGCCGGATCGGGCCTCGGCGCCTCCCCGGTCGTCGGCGACGACCCCGGCGGCGAACCCGAGGCGCGCACCCGGGCGGTGACGATTTCCAGGGACCGCCCGGGCCGGAGATAGCCGAAGCGAAGTCGATGCTCCGCCTCGAAGGCTCGGCGCCAGTCCCCGTCTTCGGGTCGCGCAATCGACAGCGCGGTGTCGCTGCCGCGATAGCGCAGGTCGAGAAGAGCCCGGCAACGAATCGCGGAGTCGGGTAGCCCCTCCGCCCCCAGTGCCTCGCGCCCCTCCCGTTCGAGTTCTTCCAGCGCATGCTCCACCGAACCGGGCAGCGCGCCCCCTGCGGAATCCAGGGACAGTCGCCCGACATCTTGGGCGCGGTCCCAGCTGAGATCCGAAATCCCGATGCCATAGGCCGACAGGAGTCCCGCCAGCGGGTGCAGTAGCACGGTAGAGATCCCGAGTTCTCGCGCGATGGCACACACGTGTTGCCCGCCGGCCCCTCCGAACCCGACCAGCACGTGGTCGCGCGGATCGACCCCCCGAGCCACCGACACCTTCTGGATCGCCTGGGCCATTCGCGCGTTGGCCACCTCGACGAACCCTGCCGCCACCTCGTCCAGCGACCGGCGGAACCCCGCTTCCCCGAGTTCCTGGCGAATCGACTCGAGCGCTCGCTCCACCGGGCCTCGAGCCAGGGGAAAGGGAAAGCGATCGGCCTGGACGCGACCGAGAAAAAAGTTCGCGTCGGTGATAGCCAGGTCCGCCCGGGCCGGCTCGTTTTCCGGTTCTGCAGAGCGTGCACCGCCATAACACAGCGGCCCGGGATCGGCGCCCGTGCTCTCGGGTCCCACGGCCAGGCGGAACCCGTCGAAACGGCACACCGAACCACCCCCGGCCGCCACCGTGTGAATGCGCAGCATGGGAGCCAGCACGCGGACTCCTCCCACGGCGGACTCGAAGGCGTGCTCGGGCACCCCGTCATGGACGAGGGAGACATCGGTCGAGGTGCCGCCCATGTCGAAGCCGATGGCGCGATCGAAGCCGGCCTCCTGGGCGACCCGCGCTGCGGCCACGACCCCACCGGCGGGCCCCGAGAGCAGGGCCGTGGGGCCACGAAAACGATCGGCGCTCGTCAGTCCACCCGAAGACTGCATGAACCTCAGGCGCGAAGAATGGCCCAAAGCCTGCCGGAGTGCCTCGACGTGAGCCACGAGGAGAGGCGTCAGGTAGGCATCGACGGCCGCGGTCTCCCCCCGTGCGAGCAGACCCATTTCGCGCGCAACCTGGTGCGAAGCCACGGCGGTGTCAAAGCCCACCTCTCTCGCGATCTCGACCACCGCGGTCTCGAACTCGGGATGAGCGTAGGCGTGGATCAGCGAAACGGCGACAGCCTGGGCGCCGCGTCGCCGCGCCGCGCCGAGAGCCTCGCGCACCGCATCGGGATCGAAGGGCTCGATCTCGCGGCCGTCCACCGAAACGCGAGCCGCGATCTCTACCGCCTCCGAATGAACCGGGGACGGACGCTGAATGTCGAGAGCAAACAGCGACGGGCGCTCCTGGGTCCGGATCTGGAAGACCCCGCTCAACCCCCGGTTCGTCACCAGGACCACCGGTACCCCCCTCCGCTCGAGAAGCGCGTTGGTGGCCACGGTGGAACCCACCTTGGCAACACAGGGAGGGATCGGCTCTTCGGGGGCCAGCGCCCCGGCCTGTTCGAGGACCTGGCGAATGGCTTGCACCGGCGCTTCGTCCGAGGAAAGCACCTTGGCCACGTGGAGCGCCCCGGTCGGTTCCAGTGCGACGCAATCGGTGAACGTGCCGCCGCGATCGATCCAAAATTCCCAAGACGCATCCGAACCCATCACGCCTACCCCGCCACCCACGAGAACGCCTCCGGCGTTCAGGGCGATCGCCGACCCGATCCTAGCCCGCGCAGCCGCCTCGCGAGACCACCGAGAATCCCGCGCAACACGGGCCCGCCGAAGACCCAGCCCAGCCCCCCAGCCACGGCGGCATAGACCGTGCCGGAAAGCAGGATCTGGGCCAGCGCTCCGCTTGGGGACGAGCCCTCCGGAAGGCCCAGGCGAATCACCGCGAGACCGACCCCGGTCACCACGAGTGCCCGAAGCCCAGCTGCGACGAGCGACTGTCCATGCGGTGCGCCGAAGCGCCAGCGCGCCCAGGCGAGCGTCGCCGTCGCGTTCGCACTCATCGCCACGACCCCGGCCGCAGCCAGGCCCATGGCGCCATACTCCCTCCCCCAGGCGAGATAAATCGGGATCGCCGCGAGCGCAAAAACGGTTCCGAGCAGCATCGGGCGCCACGTATCACCGCGGGCGTAAAAGGCGCGCGCTCCGACCTGTTGGCATACCCACCCCGGAACTCCGACGGAAAGCACCCCGAGGATGGCGGCCACCGCTCGTGCATCGGACTCGCCAAAGCGCCCATGGCGATAGACCAACTCGACCAGGGGCTCGGCCAGGGCCCAGGATGCCCCCGCGGCTAGGATGGCCAGCGCCAACGATGCCTGCAGGGTGCGATCCAGCGTGGTGTTGAACTCTCCGCCCTTTCCCGCGGCGTGAAGGCGCGAAAGCGTCGGCAGCACGGCCGCGCCCACGGCCTGCCCGACGACGGCCACCGGGGCCATCATCAACTTCCGGGCGTAGGCCAGGTGCGCCACGGTGCCGGTTTCCAACAGCCCGCCAAACCAGCGCTCATACCACTCGTCGACCGTGGCCAGCGAGAGTCCCAGCATGAGCGGAAGAGCAATCCACAGGTACGCCCGCAGGTCGCGATCGAAGGCGACGCGCAGTCGCAACCGCAGTTGCTCGCTTCGAAGGAGATCCCCAAAGGCCAGCGCGAAGGGTCCGAGAAAACTCCCGATCAGGACTCCCCACGCAAAGCCCTCCGGGGTTCCAGTCGCCAACCCCCCGGCGATCACCACGGCGTTGTAGACCAGTGGAGCGAGGGCCTGGGCTCCGAAGCGGCCGTGCGCCATCAAGACCGCCCGGGCGATCCCCCCGGTCAGGAAGAAAACCTGGGCCGGCAAGACGATCCGCGTAAGTCGGACCGTAAGGGCCGAGGTCTCCGCATCGAAGTGGGGAAACTGCAGGGCGATCAGCGGCTCGGCGTAGACCCACAACGCGACGGTCGCCACCAGCGACACGCTCCCGATCGTGCCCAGGACGTTCGCGAACAGGCGCTCCGCCGCGACCTCGCCCCTCGACTCCCGGACCCGCGTATAGAGAGGAATGAACGCAATCGCGAGGGCGCCACCCGCAAGCAGGTAGTTGAGCAGGTCGGGAACCTGGAACGCGGCGTAATAGGCGTCGGCCTCGGCCCCCGCTCCAACGCGGTCCGCAAGAGCCACATCGCGCAGGTAGCCCAGCAGTCGGGACAGCAGGACGCTGCCCGCGAGGAGCGAGGCAATCGCTCCGACTCCCTGTCTCCGCGGCGGGCCGCCCGACGCACTTTGAGCAACGTCTTCGCTCACCCTGCCCCCCCCGCCCAGTATGCGCCAGACCGGCCCTTCCGCGCGAGCGGCCGTGGCCTACGCCGAGCGAGAGTCTCCCGGAGGGCTACCCTGGGTCGATCGTGAGAAGTCGTGCTACCCGCCGGGTGACCCTCGCATGGGTCTTGGCTGGCGCCTGGGCGGTCCTGGTCTGGGGACTGGGCAGCGATTCCATGGGATCGCCCGCGACCTCGGCGGTCCTGGGGTCTATTGTCGAATGGCTACTGCCCGGCGTTACCCCGAGCGAGAAATGGAAGCTGGTACGCCTGCTTCGCAAGTCGGCGCACGTCATCGAATACGCCGTGCTGGCCGGCCTGGTTCTCCGAGCGGCACGGCTCTCGTGGAAACGTTCCGCCAGCCTGGCCGCCACCTTCGCACTGGGAGTGGTGGTCGTTCTCGCCATCGCCGACGAGACACGCCAGGGCCTCTCGGCGATCCGTACCGGCTCGGCATGGGATGTCGCGCTGGACGTGTTCGGTGGACTGCTGGCGGTGGGGCTGGGCCTCGCAATGGAAACCGCCTACCGGCGGCGCCGGGCAAGCCGAGCAGCCCCGGCGGCGTCTGGTAGCGTAGATGTCGAACTACCACGGCCGACCCCATGACCCCGAAATTTTTTGAATCCGGCACCGGGTGCACTCCGTGAACGCGGCTCTCATGGCCGTGATCGTGCTGGCCGTCTTCGCCATCGGCTATCGCTTCTACTCGGGCTTCCTCGCCCGGCGGGTCTTCCAACTCTCGGCGGACGAGCCCGTCCCCGCCCGGGAACTCGAGGACGGCGTCGACTTCGTTCCCACTCCCTTGCCCGTGCTCTGGGGGCACCACTACACGTCGATTGCCGGAGCGGCCCCGATCGTGGGACCGGCCATCGCCGTCATCTGGGGATGGCTGCCGGCCTTGCTGTGGGTGACCCTCGGCACCGTCTTCATGGGAGCGGTCCACGACTTCGGGGCGCTGGTGATTAGTCTCCGCAACCGGGGGCACTCGATCGGCGATATCGCGGGAACCGTGGTGAGCCCCCGGGTACGCACGCTCTTCCTGCTGATCATCTCCTTTCTGATCTGGATCGTGCTCGCGGTGTTTGCCTACATCATTGGCACGCTGTTTCGAGCCAACCCGAGTTCGATCTTCCCGATCTGGATCCAACTGGCCCTGGCCCTGGCCCTGGGCGCCTGGATGCGAACTCGCTCGCGGGTCCTTTTGCCGTCACTCCTCGCCTACGGGATCCTGCTGGCCTCGATCTTCTACGGCGACGCCTTCGCCGCGTCTTTCCCCGCCGTCGCCGAAGTCTCCATCACGGCCTGGGTCTGGATCCTCCTCATCTACTCCCTGGTTGCGTCGGTTCTTCCCGTGTGGTTGCTGCTGCAACCCCGCGACTACCTCAACTCGCACCAATTGGTCACGGGGCTGGGCCTGTTGACCCTCGGGCTGCTGGTGCTCCAGCCGGAGATCCAGGCACCGGCCATCAACCTCTCCCCGGAAGGCGCCCCTCCCCTCGTGCCCTTCCTCTTCATCACCATTGCCTGCGGAGCGATCTCCGGCTTTCACGGGCTGGTCTCGTCGGGAACCACGTCCAAGCAGGTCCAGTGCGCCACCGACGCCCGGCCCATCGGTTTTGGGGGAATGCTGGGGGAGGGCTATCTCGGCTTGATCGCGGTACTGGCCACCACCGCCGGCTTCGCCACGACCGCGCAGTGGCATACGCACTACGGCAGCTGGGCAAGCGCCAACGGACTCTCCGCAAAACTCGAAGCCTTCGTTTCTGGCGGAGCGAATTTCATCGCAGCCCTGGGCATTCCCCTGGATACCGGCCGCACCTTCATTGCCGTGATGGTCGTGGCGTTTGCCGCGACGTCCCTCGACACCGGGGCCCGCATCCAGCGCCTGGTCATTTCAGAACTCGCGGACGCCTACGGCATACGGGTCCTCCGCAACCGCTACGCGGCGGGCGCTCTCGGGATCGGAGCCGCACTTCTGCTAGCCCTGACCCAGGGCGGCGGCACCGGCGGGCTTGCCCTCTGGCCGCTCTTTGGCACCACGAACCAACTCGTGGCTGGCGTCACGCTGCTCGTGATCTCGGTCTGGCTGCGCCGCCTCGGGCGGCCGGCCTCGGTGACCCTCGTTCCGATGGTCCTTGTCGCTGGAATGACGCTCTGGGCGATGACCGATGCGCTCCTGGGCTACTTCGGAAACCTCGAGGAACTCTGGCTGCTCGCCGTCATCGGTAGCGCCGTGCTGGTTCTCGACCTATGGGTGCTCTTTGAGGGGATTCGGGTGCTTCGCGACACGCGGCCGCAAAGCCGCTGACGCCCCCGACCGTGGACTCAAAGAACCACCCGCGTCACCCCCGTATGACCGGGTTCCGATCCCGGGGCCAGCAATCGCACCACCCCGAGGTGGGTGACGAGCGCCAACCGACCGCCGGCGTACCGATCGGCCCACTCCTCCACCGCGGGGCGAACGCGGCGCTCGAGGTCGTTGTCCGACTCGCCGCCCCCCGGGCATACCGCCGGATCGTCGCGCCTGGAAAACCGCGCGAGTTGCTCCGCATCTCGCGCAGCGATCTCGTCCCGGGTGAGGCCGGCCCATGTTCCAACGTCGCGCTCGCGAAAGCGCGAATCCTGCACCGGGCGCATATCGAGCGCGGATCCGATTGCCCCGGCCGTAGCGACTGCGCGGCGTAGATCGCTGCAAACGAGTGCATCCAGGGCTTCGCCAGCCAGTTCTCGGGCCACGGCCGCGGCCTGCTCACACCCCGCGACCGACAGCGGCGGATCCGCCCACCCCTGCCAACGCCCAGCGGCATTCCACTCGCTCTGGGCGTGCCGGATCAACAGGAATTCGGTGGACGGCACGGCGGGGCTCTCAAACGCTTTCGGAACGCAAGGCGCTGGCGCTGGAGAGGAGGGACACGAAGAACGGCACGAGCGGCGTGAGGACGAGTTTCACCCCCCGACGGGCATCGAGATCTCCCTGGAGCAGGCGATCGCCGTGGTTGATGGTGATCAGAATCGCCCCGACCACCACGGCGTACAGGAGAGCGCGGCGGAGCACGTCGGGACGCAGGACGAGTCGGATGAATTCTCCCATCGCCCAAGAGTAGCTACCCGGGGTGCGCGACACTCGCACCGCGGACTGGGGTAGACTCGCGACGATGCCTGAGACCGTGTCGGCCACCTGGCTCTCGATCGTTCCCGCCGCCGTCACCATCGCCCTGGCCTTCGCCACGCGGCGGGTGATCCCGGCGCTCTTCGCCGGCATCCTGAGCGGGAGCGCCGTCGTCCTCTGGCAGACGGGCAGTTTCGACGCCGCGGATCCAATCTCGAATTTTCTCCTGCCCTCGATCGGGTCCAAGAACTTCGCCCGCATCCTCTTGATCTATCTCTGGTGCCTGGGTGGATTGATCGGCATGTGGGAGAAGACCGGCGGCGCTCGACATTTCGCCAACTGGGTCGTCCAGGCCGTTCGCGGTCCCCGCAGTGCCCTGTTCTTCACCTGGCTGATGGGGCTGGTCTTTCACCAGGGGGGAACCGTCAGCACGGTCCTGGTGGGAACGACCGTGAAGCCCGTGGCCGACCGCCACCGGGTCAGCCACGAGGAACTCGCCTACGTCGTCGACTCGACCGCCTCCCCCGTGGCCACGCTCCTGGCCTTCAACGCCTGGCCGCTCTACGTGGCCGGCATCGTCGCGGGCACGATCCCCATCCTCGCCACGGAAGAACTCGCCGAAGATTTCTTTTGGAGCGCGCTCCCCTACAACTTCTACGCCTGGCTGGCGATCACCGCGACGCTTCTCTTTTCCCTGGGACTCCTACCCTGGTGTGGGCGGACCCTGGGCCGGGCACGCGACCGCGCTCGGAACGAAGGTCTTCTCGACCGCCCGGGTTCCGAACCCATGACGGTGCTGGGATCTCCCGACGAGCCCGAAAAAGGCTCCTACGCGCCGAGCCTGCTCGACTTCGGCGTTCCCCTGGCGGTTCTTCTCGGCGTCGCGATCGTTCCCGTCGTCTTTTTCGACCAGAACCGGATCGATGAAGCCTTCGTGTCCGCGCTGCTCTCGTCGATGTTCCTGGCCCGCCTGCGCGGGATGCCGTTGGGCGAAATCATGGACGGCTTTCTCCGAGGCTGCCAGCAGATGACGATCGGTGCGGTGGTACTGGGTCTGGCCGTCACGCTCGGAACCGTCTCCAAGGAACTCGGAACCGCTGGATTCGTGGTCGATGCGATTGGCCAAGGCATCCCCGCCGTGGCGCTCCCCGCATTGCTCACCGCCCTATGCATGGGCATCGCCTTCGCGACCGGAACCTCCTGGGGCACCTACGCCGTGGTCTTCCCCATCGCGATGCCGCTGGCCTGGGCGCTGCTCCCGGACGCGGGCTACATCCAACTCTGTTTCGCAGCCGTACTCGGCGGCGCCGTCTTCGGCGACCAGTGCTCCCCGATCTCCGACACCACGATCCTCTCGAGCATGTTTACAGGATGTGACCTGATGGACCACGTGCGAACCCAGTTTCCCATCGCCCTGGCCGTCGCCAGCCTCGCCGCAGGAATCTCCACGCTTTTCGCGGCTTTCTAGAGCGCCCCTTCAGGCTCTTTCGAGCTGACGCAACAACTCCGGGGCCAGGGCCTGGAAGGCGCGCGCCCGGTGGGAGATGCGGTTCTTCTCTTCCACCGCCACTTCCGCCATGCGCTCCGGGCGCCCGTCGAGCTGGAAAACGGGATCGTAGCCAAAACCCGATGAACCCCGGAGCCCCCTTGCGATCGAACCCTCGCATTCGCCCCGGGTACTCCAGGCTTCGCCCCCCGGATCGGCCAGCGCCGCGACGCAAACAAAGCGAGCTCGCCGACCCGCGATAGGGCTTTCAGCCAGCGCCGCCAGGAGAGCTTCCACGCGACCGCGGTCGTCGAGGTCGGGGCCGCCAAAGCGCGCAGAATACGGCCCGGGGCCCCCATCCAGTGCCTCCACCTCGAGTCCCGAGTCGTCGGCCACGGCGAAATGCCCCAACTGGAGTGCCGCCGCGCGTGCTTTTGCCTCGGCGTTGGCCCGGTAGTCCCCGCCCTCCTCGGGAAAATCGACCGGCGGAAGATCCTCCAGCGAAAGCCACTCCACGTGCAGGTCCCCGAGGATCGCCGCGATCTCCTTCACCTTGCCGGCGTTGGAGGTCGCCACCACCACCCGTGAAACGTCCGGCGCCATCAGCCTGGGGCTTCGGAAAGCGCGTCGGATTGGAGTTTCGTGATCGTCCGGATTCCCGAAAGCGCCAACTCCGTGAGGGACACCAATTGCGCTGGAGAAAACGTCCCGCCCTCTCCCGTCCCCTGGACTTCGATGAACTCTCCCCCGCCCGTGGCAACGACGTTCATGTCCACTTCCGCTCGAACGTCTTCCTCGTAGGGGAGATCCAGGCGAACCTCGCCGTCGATCAGGCCGACGGAGATCGCCGCCACCGAATCACGCAGGGGGGATTTTTCCAACTGCCCTCGCTCGGCCAGGCGGCGACAGGCCAGTGCCAGCGCCACGTAGGCACCCGTGACCGAAGCCGTGCGCGTGCCTCCGTCCGCCTCGAGAACATCGCAATCCAGCCACAGGGTGCGGTCGCCCAGGGCGTTGAGATCGATCACGGCGCGCAAACTGCGACCAATCAGGCGCTGGATCTCCTGGGTGCGACCCGAAAGCCGCCCGCGACTCGCCTCGCGCTCCGTGCGACGGTCGGTCGACCCGGGCAGCAGGGAGTATTCAGCCGTGACCCACCCCTGCCCGCTTCCCTGCAGCCAGCGCGGCACCCCCGGCTTCTCCGAAGCCGTGCACAACACGGTTGTTCGCCCCATTCGGCAGAGCACCGAGGCGAGGGGGCCTTTTGTGAAATCGAGTACGAATTCCAGGGGTCGCAGCGCGTCGATTGCGCGGCCGTCGCTTCTCGTCATTGGGGTCTCCCGGCCGGCATTGCCGGTGCTAGCGGTCCCGGGCGGAGTCCGAGATCCGTTGATCCATGCGGGCCGTGCGACCGCGCTGGGCATCGTACCGCTTTCCGAAGCCCACGACGGCACGCGCCAGGGCAGCGGCAATGGCCTCCCTTCGATCGGCCGTGCGCAGCGCCTGCTCCTCCACCGGGTTCGAGACGAAACCGATTTCGACCAGGGCGGACGGCATCTCCGCGCTCATCAGGACGACGAAGGGCGCTTGTTTCACTCCTCGTGAAGGAAACGGGCCCAGGCTGGCCAGCTCCGAGTTCGCGAGATTGGCGAAGACGTTCGATTCGCGCATGGCGTCATCCGCCGTCATGTCGCCCAGGAGCGCGGCGAGCGGGTCCGAGAGATCGCCACCCGAACCTCTCCCGCCGGAACTCTGATTTTCGCGCTCGGCCAGTTTCTCGGAAGCCTCGTCGCTCGCCTCCAGCGAAAGGAAGAACGTCTCCACGCCGGCCGGTTTGCGGCTTCGCGACGCGTTGGCGTGGATGGATAGAAAGAGATCGGCACGCTGGGCGTTGGCCTGCCGGTTCCGTGCGACCAACGGCACAAAACGATCGTCGTCCCGCGTGAGCAGCACCCGTAGGCCGTGCTTCTCCAGGCGCCGGGCGAGTCGCCTCGAGACATCGAGGACGAGATCCTTCTCCCGTAGCCCGCTGGAACCCCGAGCCCCGAAATCTTCCCCTCCGTGGCCCGGATCGATGGCTACGACGTCGAAGCGGTCCGGCGGGGTACGAACAGGCAACTCGGCGAGCACCGGCGCCGCGAGGCCCCACACCAGGAACCCCACAAGCGCCATTTCACGACGCCCCAGGCCCGTCTTCACCCCTCTCGTCCCCCCGGTGGCCGAATCTACCACGAAGGAACAGAAAACGGGAATACGACGGATCTGAGCGACTCGTCGGTCGCCGCTTCGCTAGCGCTGGGCGACCGCGACCGGTCGACTGCCGCCGCGAGCGAGCTCCCGGGTGGCGGGCTGGACCGTGAACTCCCGGTACAAGCCGAATACCTTCAGCGGCACCCAGCCGGGCAATTCCGACATCCGCCGCATGTGGTTTGTCATTGCGCCGGTGGGATCGATGACCCAGGGATCCTGGGGATCCTCGAACCAGAGTGTCACCATGTGGTGCTGCAGGTCCTTGGGGCGGTAGACGACGGCTCGGAACACCTCTTGCTGATCGAAGCCGAGCGAGAGCAGCGCATCGTAGACCAACAGTTCGAGACCGTCGCAATCGTCGCCATTGCTGCCCAGGGTCTCCTCCAGGGTCGCCCATCGATCGATTGGCCCGTCGGCCTTGTAGTGAATCAGGGCCTGGCCCTGGATCCACTCGGAAAGGTCTCGGGCCAGCTCTCGTCGGCGCTCACTCCGAAAATCACTGTATTTCTTGCGCAGGCTGGGAGCGGAGTCCGCAATCGCACTCGGATCTCCGCTCACCGGGACCCGCAAAGGATCGACCTGCGAGCCAGGCGAGAGTCCATCACCGGGGCGCCCCTGCGCCGCGGTCGGAACCACCTCAACCGGGACAACCTCGCCGGGAGAACCTTCGGGAAGCAACAAGACAAGCGGGGTCGAGTTATCGATTTTCGCGGACCCGGGATCAACCACCGAAACGGAAGGGGTCGATACGGTCGCGGTTTCGCGGAGCATCACCGGGCGGTCCGCCCGGGCACGGTTCTGCCACTGGTCGATCTTCCAACTCCAGACATCGCTCTCCCCGGGCGTAGCGAAGTAATCGTAGGCCTTGGGAGCCGAACCCAACCCCGCG
>JAZAOF010000068.1:0-23039 GCA_036228265.1 Myxococcota bacterium
TTCGCTCTCGTGCTGAAGGAGGACGAACTCGAGCGCGGAATCCTCCATGGCATGGATCTCCGAAACGGCGTTGGTCAGGGCGGCGTCGCGCCCCGCCGACCGGTGCTCCTGGACGATTCGAGCCCGACTCCCTTTCTCCAAGTGGACGAGGATCCGGGGATGTTGGGCCCGAACCGCACCCGGAGAAGCAATGAATACCAGGTGAATGGGTTGCTCGAGTTGAGTGCCTGCGGGTACCCGGATTACAGCGCCGTCGTCGAGAAACGCGGTATTGAGGGCGGCGAACGCGTGTCGTTTTGGCTGGGCAAGCCCTCCGAGGCGCCCGCGGAGAGAGTTGGGGTCCCGGTTTCGAAGCGTCGCGAGGTTGATGAACGCTTTTGAATGCCCGCGGGAGAGTTCTTCGCGGTAGTGCCCGTCAATGAAAACGAAGCGTGCCGCCGCCTCGTTGGTGACGGTCTCCGCGGCGGCAGCGGTGAGCGCCTGGCTGGTTTCGGCGGCCGACTCAGGGCCGAAACTGCTTTCGAATTCGAGTTTTTCGAGGGCCGAAAGATTCGTATAGCGCCATTCCTCGAGCTTCGGGGTGGGGAGGCCCTGGGATTCGAAAAGCCCGAACGCCTCATCGCGCAACCCGATGAGCCACGGGGGATCGTCCTGTCCCCGCTCGCGGACCAGGGCCGCGCGCTCATTTCGCAGCCACTCGTCGTTCACGGTGCGCTTGCTCCCGCGGACTGCTCGATCCACCCATAGCCCTTTTCTTCGAGTTCGAGCGCGAGATCCCGGCCGCCGGTCCGGAGAATTTTTCCATTGGCCAGAACGTGCACGACGTCGGGTACGATCGAATCGAGAAGGCGCTGGTAGTGGGTGATGACCAACATGGAACGGTCGGCTGCCCGCAGAGAGTTGACCCCCGCCGCGACACAGCGGAGCGCGTCGATGTCGAGACCGGAATCGGTTTCGTCGAGGATGGCAAGCCGGGGTTCGAGAAGAAGCATCTGGAGTACTTCGTTGCGTTTCTTCTCGCCGCCCGAGAATCCCTCGTTGATCGAGCGCTTCATCAGGTCGTCCGGCATTTCGACCTGCTCCATTTTTTCCCGGCACAGCGAGAGAAAATCGATGGCGTCGAGTTCGTCTTCGCCGCGGTGACTCCGGATGGCATTGAGCGCGGAGCGCAGGAAATAATTGTTGGCCACGCCGGGGATTTCCACCGGGTACTGGAACGCGAGGAAAATTCCGTCGCGGGCCCGTTGCTCGGGTTCTCTCCGGAGAAGATCCTGGCCTTCGTAGAGGATCTCGCCCTGCGTGACCTCGAAGGAAGGCCGCCCGGCGAGAACGCTGGCGAGAGTGCTCTTTCCCGACCCGTTGGGTCCCATCACGGCATGGACCTCGCCAGGTTGAATGACGAGGTCGACTCCCCGGAGGATCGGCGTATCGCCGGCCCGGGCGTGGACGTTGCGCAGTTCGAGAAGCGGCGTCGTCATCCCACCGATCCTTCCAGGCTGACGCCCAGGAGACTCTGGGCTTCGACGGCGAATTCCATGGGGAGTTCGCGCAGTACTTCCTTGCAGAATCCATTGACGATCATCGAGATGGCGTCCTCTTCGGTGAGCCCGCGTTGGCGGCAATAGAAAAGCTGGTCCTCGCCGATTTTCGAGGTCGTCGCCTCGTGTTCGACGGTGGCGGTCGGATTTTCGACCTCGAGATAGGGAAAGGTGTGGGCGCCGCATTGATCGCCGAGGAGCAGCGAGTCGCATTGGCTGTAGTTCCGGGCGCCGTGGGCCTTCGGTCCCATGCGAACGAGTCCCCGGTAGGACTGTTCGCCGTGTCCGGCCGAGATTCCTTTTGAAATGATCGTGCTCTTCGTGTCGCGCCCGATGTGGATCATCTTGGTCCCGGTGTCGGCCTGCTGGCGATTGTTGGTCAGCGCCACCGAGTAGAATTCTCCCACCGACTCGTCTCCCTGCAGGAGGCAGCTGGGATACTTCCAGGTGATGGCGGAACCGGTTTCCACCTGGGTCCAGGAGATTTTCGAGCGGCGGCCTCGGCAAGCGCCCCGCTTGGTCACGAAGTTGTAGATGCCACCGACGCCGTTCTTGTCTCCCGGGTACCAGTTCTGGACCGTCGAATACTTGATCTCGGCCTCGTCGAGAGCGACGAGTTCGACCACCGCGGCGTGAAGCTGGTTTTCGTCGCGCATGGGAGCGGTGCAACCCTCGAGGTAGCTCACGTAGGAGCCTTCCTCGGCGATGATGAGTGTGCGCTCAAATTGCCCCGTTCCCGCGGCATTGATGCGGAAATAGGTCGAAAGCTCCATGGGACAGCGAACTCCCTTGGGGATGTAGGCGAAGGAACCGTCGCTGAAGACTGCCGAGTTCAGGCAGGCAAAAAAATTATCGGAATAGGGGACGACGGAGCCGAGATAGCGTTGGACGAGGTCGGGGTGGTTCTGGACGGCATCGGAGAAGGAACCGAAGATGATTCCGTGCTTTTCGAGCTCGGCTTTGAAGGTCGTGGCCACCGAGACGCTATCGAAGACCGCATCGACGGCGACCTTGACACCCGAGATGCGTTTCTGTTCTTCGAGAGAAATCCCCAGCTTGTCGTAGGTGCGTCGCAACTCGGGGTCGACGTCGTCGAGGCTTTCGAGCTCCGGCGTCGCCTTTGGCGCCGAGTAGTAGATGATGTCCTGGTAGTCGATCTTCGGGTAATCGACCATGGCCCAGGTTGGATCGGACTCGTTCTCGAGGAGTTCGAGAAAACGCCGGAGCGCCTTGAGCCGCCATTCGAGCAACCAGGCGGGTTCGTTCTTTTTTTCGGAGATCAGGCGGACGACGTCTTCGTTGAGACCGGGAGGAATTCGGTCCTGTTCGATGTCCGTGACAAACCCGTACTTGTATTCTTCCTGGGTCAGCTTTTCGAGTGTGTTTTCGGATTGGCTCATCGTTGGATTTTCTTTGGGCTACTTGGCCCGGGTTTCGTTATCGCTCGCGCGACGCCCGGTGAGGTCCGGGGGGTCGCACTGGAGAATGCTCAGGGGAGAGGTCGTTGCGCTGAAGCAGGGGTCGGCGATGTCGGCCAGCGTCACCCGGTCCAGCGCCGCCTGGACGACGCGGTTGATGACCTGCCAGGGACCACGGACGGGGCAGCCCACCTCGTGTTCGCAGCGGTGGGGGCCGAGGTTGCACTCGGTGAGGGCTACGGGACCTTCGAGGGCATCGACGATTTCCGAAACCGTGATCTCGGCCGCCGACCGCGTCAGGCTATATCCCCCCTTCGACCCTCGGTGCGACTCGAGAAGGCCTTGGCGTGCGAGCAACTTCAGCACCTTGCTCACGACGGGCAAGGGCAAATCCACTTCGAGGGCCACTTCGCGTGCCGCGTGGGGACTCTGCGGGTCGGTGTCGGCATTTCGACCCGCGAGGTGGGCCAACAACACGACGCCGTAGTCCGTGATCTTGCTGAGTCTGAACAACGGGTTCCCTTTCATCGATGACGGGACATCGGCGGGCGCGGAGATTCCGGACTACCCGGGTACCATTAAAATAGTACGTTTTCGGTCCTATATCTAAGATGCTTCTCGTGTGCCCCAGCGACACTTTCCCGTCCCCCCAGGGGAAAATAAGTGTGTCGCGCTACTCGCGGTCGCAGAAGCGAGCGATGGGAAGCAGCAGCGGCTGGCCGTCGTGGTGCCAGTCGAAAGGAGGCGCTTGCATCCGGCCCGCCGGGACGACTCGGGAGGCGCCGAGTTCCGCGAGTTCCCGGTGGAATCCCGGCACCTCGCCCGCCATCGCGTCGAGAGCGACCGCGGCGAGGTGAGGGCCGAGGGGCCGGAGCGCGGCTGCGCAACTCTCTGCGTCGGCAACCGGGTGGACCCGAATGAACCGGTGCAGGGGGCTGGCTCGCCAGCGCGCCGAATCCTCCCGCACGAGGGTCCAGGGGCTGGAGTCTTCGCCGAGCACGCGCACGTCATGCCCGGCTCCCTGCCGGACCCGCGCTTCATCGCGCTCGATGCGAATGGAGGCCGCGGTGGCGGTCGTGATGTCTCCGCGGGGCCAGCGCTTTTCCGCCTCTTCGAGCGCGTTGGCCAGGGACGCGGCGCTTTCGTCGGCGTCCGTCGCGTTCCCGACCACGTAGATTGCGGCCGGGGAGAGACAACCGGCTTGATCCCAGAGCGCGATGTCCAGGGCCATGCGCTCCGCCCAGGGATCGCTTGGTACTCGAGCGCCCTTGATGGCCACCGACAGTCGGTGCCCATAGCCGACCCAGCGCTGGTGCGGTTGCACGTTTTGTCGAAGCCTGGACAGGGTTGCGTCTGAACCCATGGCCACGATGCAAGGAGCTTCCAAGAGCCGCGCCGAAGCTTCCTCGTCGCTGGAGTCGAAATCGACCACTTCGACGCATCGACCTAGCCCGGGATCGGTTTCGGCAAGCGAGTGCGCTACGGCGCGGGCGGTCAAATCGTCCCGGGAAGCGGTTTTCGCCAGCACGGGAGACCGGAGAGCCAGGGGCAGGAGCAGCGCCTGGATTGTTGGCATGGGAATCGATCCGGCCAGCACGCAAGCCGTATGCTCGAAGCCCGTGATGGCGGCTGGCCCGTCGGCATCGAGCCGTGCGGGATCGCCAATCTCGCGTTTCACGACCGCTTCGAGAACGCTCCCGTTCCAGTGATCGAGACCCACGGCCAGCCCCTTGCGCACGGTCGAGAGCGAAAATCCTGTATGGGCGGGCAGATGCGCAGCGAGGTCTTGGCGCCATGGGCTGCCGGGATCGCCCCAGCCATCGAGTACACGTCCCAGGGTCGCGAGAATTTCGGCGGTCGGTCGCTGGCGCAACTCGCTTCCGGCTTTTTCGAGCCGCGTGCGCGCGGCGGCCACGGCCTCTCCCCCCCGCATCACGATGGCTCCGCTGCGCCGAGCATGATGTCGGTCGCGATCGAGCAGCCCCGCTCTTCGGCCCCGGCCTGGCGTCCCAGGACTTCGAATCCGTCTTCGACCCGTCGGCCGAGGTCCGCGGTTTCGATGGCCGAGACACTTCCAACGTTGGCCAGGTCGAGAATCACGATCATGCCGGGTTCGCCTTCGGCGCAGTCCCGGCCGTTGGAGGGATCGACCAGGCGAACACGCGTCCACGGGGGCGCGACCTTGCGAACCGGGTGCTCCGGCTGCCGGAACCGGGAGTCGTAGAATTGGCTGCCCAGTTCAGTCATCCCGTACTGGTTGAGCACGCGAGACGGGGCGATCCCAAGACCCTCGCCGATCTGGGCGACGAGGTCTTTCCGGGGCACCTCTCGCGAGCGTCCCTTGTAGCCCCCGGTTTCCATGACTCGGCTTCCGGGCGGCAAATCGAAGCGAGGGCGATCGCGCTTTTCCAGGGCGTCGAGAAGGTGCACGAAGGCGAAAGTCGTCCCGCACAGTGCGACTGGGGCACGCGTCCGGCAGGCCTCGTCCAACGCGGCAAAAAGGCTGTTGGCCTGGAGTTGCCCCTCCAGGACGTCGAACCCGCTCGACGAGTCGCCAAAAACCTCCACCGCGCGTTGGAACATGTGGGAAAGCGACGAGTCCGGGGCTTCGCGGATATCGGGGGCCAGTGTTCGAAGGGTCATTCGCTCCCCGAGTCCCAGGTCTGGAAAGACCGAGTGACGGAGCGAGGCCTCGAGGGAGGCCTCGTAGAGATCGAGACGGTCGAGGTGGAGTTCGCCGCGCTTTTCGTTACTCGTCCCACTGGTACGGAAGACTTTTTGGGTTTGCGCCTCGGGAAAGCAAGCGAGACGCACCTCTTTGAAGGAGCCCGTCGGCACCGGCGGGATCTCCTCCCAGGTGTCGATTTCCTTCGGTGAGACTCCCCGCGCCTGGCAAAAACGGGCGTAGGCCGGGCAGTGTTCGAACTGGAACTCGAAAACCGCGAGAGCGAGATCTCGAAACCGCTCTTCGTCCCTCGTCCACGGGGTCTCGTGCATCCAGGAGAGAAGGGCCTCGTCGAGGTGACTCCGTTCCGCGGGCGCGCTCATCGAAGGCTCTCGCAGACGATTTCGAGAGCTTCCTCGAAGCCCTCTCCACCGATTCCCAGGGCGGGGGTCATCGAAAGTACGCGACCGTCGTCACCGGCCGGCAAGGTGATGACACCGCGGCCGAGGCAGCGGATCCATGCGCGCTCCGCGATCTCGAAATCGCGGCACTCGACTCCAAGCATCAAGCCGAGGCCCCGAACCTCCCGAACGGCATCCACCCCCGCCAGTTTTCGACGAAGACCCTCCAGTACCTGCGCACCGGTACGGGCGGAGGCTGCGACGAGTTTTTCCTGCTCAATGATCTCGAGGGTCGCGTGAGCCGCTGCGCAGCCGGCCGGGTGTCCGAGGTAGGTCTGGGTATGGAGGGATTCGCCACGCGACGCGGGCCAACTCTTCATGGTTTCTTCCGTACCGACGCACGCCGAGACGGGCATCCCCCCGGCGAAGGCCTTGCCCAGGCAGAGCAGGTCGGGCACGACATCATCGTGCTCGCACGCGAACAGGCGCCCGGTTCGGCCGAAGCCCGTGTAAACCTCGTCAGCGATCAGTAGCCAGTCGTTCGCGTCGCAGAGTTCTCGCAGCTGGGCCAGGAAGCCCGGCGGCGAAAGCCGGATGCCACCCCGCCCCTGGACGGGCTCGACGAGTACGGCCCCCACCGGAACCGGTGCCACCGAGGCGGCACGGGCCACGTCCTCGACGTCGCCGAAACGCGCGAACACCGTATGGCCCGAGAGCTTGGGGAGGAAGGGCTCGCGAAAATCTGCGCGGAAGGTCGCGTCGAGCGCGCCGAGACTCAGGCCGTGGTAGGAGCCTTCGAACGCAACGACTCCGGGCCGACCCGTGGCCAGCAGGGCGGTCTTGAGTGCCGCTTCGACGGCGTCGGATCCCGAACTCGAAAGGACGCCGCGGGCGGGCCCTCCGCCCGGGTAGAGGGAGACCAGCTTCTCGAGTAACGCGGTGCGGATTTCGGTGGGGTGAACGTCGCCCATCCCGTGGAGAAGACTCTCCGATTGTCGCGCGATGGCCTCGACCACCCGGGGATGGCTGTGGCCGACACTGGCGACGCCAAAAGCCGCGTCGAGGTCGACGAAGCGATTTCCGTCAACGTCCCAGACGTTGGATGCGCGGGCGCGTTCCCAGAAAACGGGAGCTTCCGGTTCCAGGCACGTGACATTCGGGCTCTCGACCGCGGCGAGGCGCTGGGCGAGTTCTCGAGAGCGAGGTCCCGGGATGGACGTTCTCAGGTCCGGGCGAAGGCAGGAGTTCGAAGACACCGGCGCAGTGTAGCTGTAGAATCTGTGCATCGGCGGAGTCCCCACGCCGGTGCCGGAGATCCCGATGGCGACCCGAAGCGACGACCGAGATCCCGGAGTCGTGGCTACCGTGGCCCTCGGTTCCAACCTGGGCGATCGCCGTGGGCACATGCAGGCCGCGGTGGACGCGTTGGCCCTTCTTCCCGGTTCGAGATGGATGACCAGTTCCCAGGTCTATGAAACCGTTGCGGTGGGCGGCCCCAGCCAGGGCCTCTACCTGAACGCAGTTGCCCGGTTGGAGACGAGGCTCTCTGCGCGCCGACTTCTCGAACACCTGTTCGCGATCGAGCGCGACGCCGGGCGCGTTCGGGGGCCCGAGCGCTGGGGGCCCCGAAGTCTCGACCTCGACTTGTTGCTCTACGGTCAAGCGATTTTCGACGAACCCGGGCTCAGCGTGCCCCATCCGCGGCTTGCTGAGCGCGGCTTCGTTCTGTTGCCGCTTTGCGAGTTCGCCGCTGCCGAGTGCGACCCGCGATCGGGAGAGCGTTTCGAGATTCTCGCCGGACGCTTGCCCGCCCTCGGAAACGAGACCGTCGTGGGTCCCGCTCTCGAGCCAAAACATACTAAATAACTACGAATATTGCGAAATTCTCCGTAGTATCGTAATCAAGAATTCTAGAAGAACTCTTCGATCCCGCCCTTTCGCCTAGAGACAGGTCTTTCATGTCGTTATCCGAAGTCCTTCCCGAAACACGTAAGTCTCTGTCATCAGAGACGATTCGCCTCATTGAAGACGGCGGATTGGAGAGCTACCCCGCGGAAAAGATCCTGATCTGGGCAATCGGAAATTTTCATCCGCGCTTGGCGCTTTCGGCGTCGTTTGGAGCGCCCGAGGGCATGGTGCTGCTCGACATGATGCACCGAATCGAGCCCACGGCGCGGGTCTTTGCGATCGACACCGGTCGCCTGCCCCAGGCGACCCACGACCTGATCGACCGCGTGCGCGAGCGGTATGGGAAGCCCGTCGAGATTCTCTTTCCCGAAACGCGTGACCTTCAGCAACTCGTTCGCGATCGCGGGGTGAACTCCTTCTACGAATCCTTGGAGTTCCGGAGGCATTGTTGCGAGATCCGAAAGGTCGAGCCCATGCGCCGCCACCTCTCGACACTGGACGCCTACGTGACCGGCCTGCGCCGCGACCAGAACGCGGCGCGAGCGACGACGCGGAAGGTCCTCTTCGACGGGTCCTACGGTGGGGTCGTCAAGATCAACCCCTTGGCGGACTGGGACTCGAACCGCGTCTGGCAATACGTCCGTAAACACAATGTGCCCGTCAACCGGCTTCACCGCAGTGGCTATCCCTCGGTGGGTTGCGAGCCCTGCAGCCGGGCGATCCAGCCCGGTAGCGATCCGCGCAGTGGCCGTTGGTGGTGGGAGCAGGGAGACACGAAAGAATGTGGGCTCCACGACCAGGAACAGGAGCAGGGCTCCGGTATCTGACGAGAGCCCGTGGAGCGAAATGCCATGATCGACCGGCGGACTTTTTTGAAACGAAGCGCGGTAGGCGCCGTCGGTGCCGCAGGCGTTTTGGCCCTGCCGGTTCCTTCCTGGTCGGATTCCGAGTCCGGGACTTCCAACGTCGGTCTCGACGCGGCGCTCCGCGAGAGTCCGTACGTCTACGTTTCTCCGCTCAGGAGCAACGGGGAGGAAAGTACATGCCATGGCGAAGTCTGGTACGCCTGGATCGACGGAGCCGTAGTGGTGACCGTCGCCTCGGACCGCTGGAAGGCGCGGGCCATTGACCGCGGGCTCGACCGTGCCCGGATCTGGGTCGGCGACCACGGTCGCTGGAAGGGACTGGTCGGCCGCAACGAGGACTTTCGGAAGGCCCCGGCCTTCGAGGCTCGCGCCGAAAAACTCTGGGACGCTGAACTGTTGGATCGGCTCCTCGCCGAATACGATCGAAAGTACCCGGGTTCGATCGACCGTTGGCGCGATCGCATGAAAGCCGGAAACGCGGATCGCTCTCGTGTTCTCATCCGCTACGAGCCCATCGGGGAAGCGCCTTCTCCCGGCTAGGCCACCAGCGCGTGAACCTGCTTGAATTCGGGCTCGCGGGAATCGATCACCCACTCGAAAAGGATGGATTCGGCCGTTGCGGGTAGCGCTCCCGCGAGGACGATCTTTTCCCAGCCGACCGAGTCCTCGAGTGCAAATCTCGATGTCACGCCGTCTCGGGCGACGTGGACCTGGAAGTCGGCCCGGATGAGGTCGAGCACCGTCTGCTGCACGCAGACATGGGTTTCGATTCCCGTGATGATGACCTGGTCACATCCCAGCCCAGCCAGGTGCGTGCGAAACTGGGTCTGGCCCCAACACGAAAAAGTTCGCTTGGAGAAGCGCGGCGTTTCCGAGCCGAGGACCTCTTCGATCTCCGTTCGCGTCGTCCCCAGCCGTTCGGGGTACTGCTCGGTGACGATGACCGGGATGGAGAGGATTTCCGCGGCTTGGACCAGGGTGGAACTGGCCTTCACGGCGCGCGCTTCCTCGTGAAGTTTCCCGCGGTAGGCTTCCTGGAGATCGATCACCACGAGCACGGAGCGCTCCGGGTCGGCCAGCCGCTGCGATCTTTGGGACATAAAGGTTCTTCCTTCCTTGGGCGGCCGGGGACGGGGATTTTGAGGTTTCTTTCCCCGGGTCAAGGCTGCGTTCGAAGCGGCCGATAACGGGAGTATGCCGAAAACCCGTCTCGCTCGCGGTTCGAGAACGCGGCGCCGAGTCCTTTGCGTCTCGGTGTGCTTTCTTGCCGCTGCGCTGCCGGTTGCTGGTTTTCCCGCCTGGGGAGCGGAACCCCGAGACGCCGATGCCGTCGACGGTCCCTCGTGCCAGGACAGTGGTGTCGCTCGGCCCCTGGACTCTCTCCAGGCGGCGGTGGCCCGGGCGGTGAGCGTGGAGGTCGGGAACGGGAAGCCCGCCCCGGTCGGCGAGATCACGGTGCTCAACGGCCGTGGCTACAACTACGGCCCCCCACTCGCGAAGCCCACGCCTCCCCTCGCCCCTCCCGAGCGCTGACCCCCCGGACCTCCGGTGGGCAACCGCGCCCGAGGCGCGCCCCGGCCAAGGTGTGCGATGCTTGGGCGCGAAGCCGACGGTGCGGGATTGGTCCCGACGTGCCCCGCCTGCCTGCAGGAAGCCATGACGCCTGGAGCCACCCTCTTCGTTCGCCGCTTTACCGCTGCCGGTGCCGTTTCCTGGGCACTGATCGCGATCGCTGTTTCGTTCTACGCGCTCTTTTCCCAGGGGCAGGGCCTTTCGCTGCCCCTGGATTTCAGTTTAGTCACGGGTTCGGCCCAGGTTTCGTCGGTCACGTCGCAGGCTGCTGCAGCGGGCGTGGAACCCGGGGACCGGGTGCTGACGGTCGACGGCTTTCCAGCCATCCACCTCGTGCGCTTCCCCCTCGAACTCAAGGCCGGGCGGACTCACGTTTTCGAGTTGAAAAAGCCCGACGGGCAGATCGTGAAGACGAATATCGCGCCCGTTCCCAGCCAGGTGGCCGCCAGGGCGTATGATGGTGTGCTCCACGTGGGCTTGTTGCTTCTGGCCGCGCTCTACATCGTGATCGCGGCGCT
Organism: Myxococcota bacterium; assembly: GCA_036228265.1. Taxonomy (GTDB): domain Bacteria; phylum Myxococcota_A; class UBA9160; order UBA9160; family UBA4427; genus CAJXIC01. Next base: position 10,887 of record JAZAOF010000068.1, read on the forward strand.
GGTCTGGTGGGGGAAGCCGGACCGCGACGAAACATGGGCCCTACTGCTCTTTTCCTGCACGGCGTCTGTCCTGCTCTCCAGCGGCGTACGCGCCGATCTACTTCCCTGGTCCGGCGCCCGCGCGATCGCGGTCCTGCCCTGGCTCGGAGCGGCTGCTCTTCACCTTTTTTCGACCTACCCGATCCAGCCACGGTGGTTGGAGTCGCGTGCCTGGCTTCGGTCGATTCCCTACGGAATCGCGCTCGCCATTTCCGTTGCGATCCTTGCGGTAACCCGGCTGGGGATTTCGGCCGATTGGCCGGAGCAGGCTGCGTTCTACACCGGGGCCTTCATGGCGGTTGCGTCCATGGTGATCCTGGCCGCCGAGCGAAGGAGGGCCAACCGGGCGGGAGTCGGTGAACGGGCGGATCTGATGCTCGCGGCCGGCGTCGTTAGCTTTCTCCCGGGGGTCGTAGTCGCGGCTCTCCCCCTCTTTGTGGCCGTCCCCCTTCCCTGGTACGCGGCCCTTCTCTCGATGGCTTTCTTTCCGCTTGCGGTGAGCTACGGGATGGTTCGGCGACAACTCTTTGATTTCCGACTCGCTGCTCGGTCTTCGGCAACCTATGGCGTTGCGAGTCTCGTGGTGACGGGCGGTTTTGCGTTACTGGTCACCTTCACCGACGAGATTGTCCTGCTGTCGGGAGTGACCGCGCGCTGGGTGCAAATTCTCGCGCTCTTCGTGGCCATCCTTACCTTCAATCCGATTCGGGACCGCATCCAGCGCCTCGTGGATCGGGTTTTTGATCGCCACCGGGCTCGCTACCGCGCTGCGGTAGGAGAGGTGGCCGAGGCGTTGGTGTCGGTGAGCTCTGTCGAGGAAGTGCGGCAACGGATCCTGACCGTTCTTACCGAGGTAATGGGGGTGCGACGCGCCATGCTGATGTTCGTCGACGAAGACGGCGGTCGCGTGGTGCCGGAAGCCTGGGCCGGGGATTGGCCCGATCCCGGGGATGCGTTCTACCTGCCGCGGCAGCATCCCGTCGTACAGAACCTTGCCGCCGGGCCCGACGAGAGGGCGCGAATCGATTTCGATGATGAGCCCGACGCGCTCGAGAGGCAACGCTGCTGGGAACTCTTCGACTCCCAGGAGATCGAGTTGTTGGTCCCCATCCTTTTCGAAAACGTACTGCTTGGCGTGATTGCCGTCGGCTCGAAGGCCAACGGGGACCGGATTGGCATGGCCGATCGCCAATTGCTGCGCACCTTGGCGAACCAGAGTGCCATTGGTCTCGAAAATGCGAAGGCCTTCGACGAGATTGCCCAGCTCAATGAAAATCTCGAAGAACGGGTGGAGAAACGGACGCGCGAGTTGAGAGAGATCCAGGCCCAGCTGATCCAGAGTGAGAAACTGAAATCCCTCGGCCAGTTGGTCGCGGGTGTCGCCCACGAGATCAACAATCCAATCGGCTTCGTGCACGCCAACCTGCAACTGCTGGACGAATACATCAAGGAACTGCTTCGCGACGATGCGAGCCCGGAAAACGTGGAACGTGCCCGAGATGCGATTTCGCGACTTCTCGCGAGAAGTCGCGAGGGGACCGAGCGCGTCAAGGGGATTGTCCAGGAACTCCGAACCTTTTCGCGGATGGACCAGGCGGCGTTGCAGGAAGCCGATCTCAACAAGGAGTTGGAGCGCACGATTGCGTTGATGAGCCCACGACTGAAGGGGGTGGTGAAGCTGGTGTGCGACTACGAACCGCTTCCCGCGGTTCGTTGCTATCCCGGGCAATTGAACCAGGTCTTTCTCAACCTCCTCATGAACGCGTGTGATGCCATGCCGGATGGGGGATCCGTGACCGTACGAAGCCGCGTGCGGGACGGCGGCGTACTGCTCGAGATTGCGGACACCGGTCCCGGGATCGCTCCGGAAATTCTGTCGGAGATCTTCGACCCCTTTTTTACGACGAAGGGAGTGGGGAAGGGGACCGGGTTGGGGCTTTCGACTTCTCACGAGATCGTGGAGCGTCACGGGGGAAGGATCTATGCCTCCTCGAACCCCGAGGGAGGGACGATTTTCTCCATCGAACTGCCTCTCGACGCCGCCGCGGTAGCCCAATAAGCTAGGGCGCACGTGAGCACGGGGTTCGCTCCCCGCATTCCCCGAACGGGCGCGACTCACCGCCCTCCAGGAAAGGATTGCCCCCATGAAACTCGGACTGATCTCCGGCTACTCGCCCGCCAAGATGTCCATCGACATCGACGGGATTCTCGACGCGGAAAGTCTCGGCTACGAATCGGTCTGGACGGCCGAAGCCTGGGGATCCGACGCCGTGTCGCCGGCGGCATGGATCCTCGCCTTGACCAGCCGCATCAAGGTCGGCACGGCCATCATGCAGATGCCCGCGCGAACCCCCGCCGCGACGGCCATGACCGCGATGACGCTCCAGTCGCTCTCCGGTGGCCGTTTCATCCTGGGACTTGGGCCTTCGGGTCCCCAGGTCGTCGAAGGATGGCACGGGGTGGCCTATGGAAGGCCCCTGACGCGCACCCGCGAATACATCTCGATCATCCGAAAAATCCTGGCCCGCGAGAAACCCGTGGAACACGACGGCTTCCACTACCAGATGCCCTACAAGGGATCGGACGCGACGGGACTGGGGAAGCCCCTGAAGAGCATCCTTCATGGCGACCCTTCGATGAAGATTTTTACGGCATCGATTGCGCCGAAGGGGCTGAAGACGAGTGCCGAACTCGCCGACGGTGTTTTCCCGGTGTGGATGAACCCGGAGCGCTTCGATCTCTTCGAGGAGTCCCTGAACGACGGCTTTGCCAAGGCCGGGGGAGGTAAGTCTCTCGAGGATTTCGATATCTCGCCGTTCGTAACGGTGGTCATGGGAGACGACCTGGAGAAGTGCAGGATGCCGGTCAAGGCCATGTTGGCGCTCTACATCGGGGGGATGGGCGCGCGCGATGCGAATTTCTACAACGACTACGCCAAGCGCCTCGGATACGAGGAGGACGCGGTCCGAATCCAGGATCTCTACCTCGACGGGAAGAAGGGAGAGGCCATCGCTGCGGTTCCGGATTCGCTGGTCGACGAGGTCGCTCTCATCGGCCCGCGAGAACGAATCGTGGATCGCTTGTCCGCCTGGAAGCAAGCCGGTGAAAAACGACACGTGGGCACCATGCTGCTAGCGGGCGCCAATGGCGACGCGCGTCGCGTGCTCGCCGAAACGATCCTCTGAACGGTCCTGGGAGTACGTGCCGGTGAAAGACGTTCGCGATCGTACCGTGGCCATCGACAAGGAACGGGTCTGGCATCCCTATACGGAGATGAGCCGCTACCGTTCCGAGGTCGAACCCCTGGTGGTGGTTCGCGCCGAAGGTTCTCGCCTTTTCGACGCCGATGGCCAGCGTTATCTCGATGGGAACGCCTCCTGGTGGACGTCCACCCTCGGCCATAACCACCCCCGTCTCGTCGCGGCACTAACCTCCCAGGCGCAGCGCGTTTGCCATACCGCGCTCGCCGGCATTGCTCACCCCGGGGCTTCGGAACTCGCGGAGAAAATCTGCTCCGTGGCTCCGGCGGGTCTCGAACACGTCTTCTACAGCGATAACGGGTCGACCTCGGTCGAGGTCGGAATGAAGCTGGCACTCCAGTATTGGGCCCAGAACGGGCAGCCCGATCGCTGCGCCTTCATCGCTCTCGAGGAGGCTTTTCACGGCGAAACCCTTGGCGTCACGGCGCTGGGAGGGGTGGAAGTGTTTCGCCAGCCATTCTCGAGGGTTCTCCTCGAGTGCCAACGCATTCCCTCGCCCGCGGGATCGGGCGGAACCGCGGCGTCCTTGACCCGGCTGCGCGAAATTCTCGCGACGGACGCTTCGCGCATCGCGGCCCTCGTGGTCGAGCCCATGGTACAAGGTGCGGCCGGGATGCAGACCTATGAATCCGATTTTCTCGCGGGCGCTCGCCGCCTCTGTGACGAATTCGACGTATTCCTGATCTGCGACGAAGTTTTTACGGGCTATGGACGCACCGGACCCATGTGGGCGTGCGAGCACGCCAACGTGGATCCCGACATTGTGTGCACGGCGAAGGGGTTTTCCGGTGGCATGTTGCCCATGGCGGCGACCTTGACTACGGACCGCATCTTCGAGGGATTTCTTGGGGAGCCTTCCCGAGCCTTCTACTACGGGCATACCTTCTGTGGAAATCCGCTGGGAGCCGCTGTTGCGCTCGAGGTACTCCAGGTGTTCGAGGACGAAGAGATCCTCGGAGCGGCCAAGGAAAAAGCCGTCCAGATTGCCCGGGCTTTCGAGGAGATGGGGAGCTGGGACGGCGTGTCTCGAAACCGGTCGCTCGGGATGGTGGGGGCGTGCGATCTCGAAGGAGATTCGGGCTACCTGGCCGATGCAGGCTGGCGTGTTTTCGAGGAGGCGCGTCGGCGCGGAGCCTACCTTCGCCCCCTGGGCAACGTGGTCTACGTGACGCCTTCGCTCAACATTCCCGATGCCGACCTGGGAGAACTTCTCGAGATTCTCATGGAGAGCGTTTCCAAGGTTCTCGGCAAACCGTAGTCGCGGCCGGATTTCGCGAAGCGCGATTTACGGAGTGTCGAGACCGCCAAGGCGCTCGAGGGCCCGGTCGATGTCGTTGGTGCTGACGTCGATGTGGGTGACTGCGCGCACTCGCCCGGCCCCGATGGCTCCCATCAGCACGCCCTTCTGAGCGGCGGCATCGAGAAAGGTCTCGATGTCGGCCATCCGAAGCATGACCATGTTTGTCTCCGGTGTTCCGTCGACGTCGAAGCCCTGCTTGCGTAGGCCGTCTGCGAGTCGACGGGCGTTGTCGTGATCTTCGGGCAGTCGGTCGACGTGGTGTTCAAGCGCGTAGATCCCGGCGGCCGCCAGGATTCCGGCCTGGCGCATCCCTCCTCCCAGGCGCTTTCGCTCGAATCGCGCTCGATTCACGAATTCCGCGCCGCCGCAGAGCAGCGAGCCCACGGGCGCTCCCAGGCCCTTCGACAGGCAGAAGCTCACGCTGTCGAAGTGCGAGGCAATCGACTGGCTGGACTGGCCCGTGGCCGCGGCGGCGTTGAAGATTCGGGCCCCATCGAGGTGGAGAGACATTCCGCGTTGCCGGGCGGCCGCCGCAGTTCGCGCGAGTTGCTCCTCGGGCCAGGCGAGTCCGCCCCCGGCGTTATGGGTGTTTTCGAAGATGCAGAGAGTCGATGCCGGTGTGTGGACATCCCCGGGCGTAGCGGCTGCATGGACATCGTTTTCGTCGAAAAGACCGGAGTCGCCGAGGGTTCGAATCTGCACGCCGGCCAACGCCGCTGCCGAACCGGCCTCATAACGCAAGACGTGGTTTCGATTTCCACCGAGGACGACTTCGCCCGGGCGCGCGTGGATACGGATGGCCAACTGGTTGGCCATGGAACCGGAAGGGACGAAGAGGGCCGATTCCTTGCCCAAGCGCTCGGCTGCAATTTCCTGCAACCGGTTGACCGTCGGGTCTTCCCCGTAGACGTCGTCGCCCACGGGAGCGGTCGCGATGGCTTTTCTCATTTCCGGCGTAGGCCGGGAAACCGTGTCGCTCCGCAGATCGATGACGTCCACGCTGCAAGCCTGCCAGAAAGAAGCGATGGCCGCGAATCGCTCAGGCGAGCGGCGAAGCGAAGTCGAGAACAGCGTCCAGAACCGCGCCGGGAGCCTCGATCTGCACGTGATGACCCGCAGCGGGAATTTCGCAGAGTCGCGCGTTGGGGAATTCCTCGACCATGGTCTCGGCGGGCCCTCGAAGGAGCATCTCGCTGGCCTCGCCGCGAACCAGGAGCACCGGGCAGGTGACTGTCGCCAGGGGCGGGCGCGGGCGCGAGGGAACCGTAAACCAATGGGGGTCGAAATTGAAACCGAAGCGGCCGTCGGGCTCTTCCTGGGTCGAGGCGCTGGCGATGGCTTTGCGGAGTTCCTCGTTCGCGAGCGGAGCTGGCGGGAGGAACCGATAGCGTGCGATTGCTTCCTCCCGCGAGGCGTAGTTTCGTCGTAGCGATAGGGCGAGGCGCGCTATCCGGCGGGTGCGGGACCGAGCGCCGCCGACGATGTCCAGGAGGACGAGTCCCCGGGTTTCGGGGTGCCGAGAGGCGTGATCGAGGGCCACGTGCCCACCCATCGAGTGGCCGACGAGGACGACATCGGACCGTCCCAGGACCTCGAGAATCGCCTCAAGGTCCTCATTGAAGGCCCCAGTGGTTCGGTTGGCTGGGTGGTCGGATCGGCCATGGCCTCGGAAATCCGGGGCGACAACGTGAAATCGCTCGGCCCAGGGGAGAGCGAGGTGGTCCCACCAGTGCGCGTTGGCGCCACCCCCGTGAAGCAGAACGAGAGGCACGCGATCCGGATTTCCCCAGCACAGGGCGTGCAGCCGGACTCCCGGAGCACGCTCGGATTCGAAGTACCGGGACGTTGCCTTCACGAAGGCGGAAGCGTATCGGTCCGAGAACCCCGTCTCAACGGGGCGAGGCCAGTCTCCGCGAGGATAAAATGCCCGATTTCGGCATTTACGGGCCTTCTGGGCGCATTTTAGGGTGTGACTCGAGCGCTCGAACGTTTATGATCGGCCACCAACGCGAAGGCAAAGCCACGAAGTGGGTGACGAGTTCGCGTCGGTGGGAATGAATGGTCCTGGATCGCCACTCGGCCAGGGGGGTGGAGCGGCCGGTCGGGACTCATAGAGGGTGGTCGCCTGGGCGGACGTGGAAAGCGTTCGCGTGCGCGGGCAGCCCGAGCGAGAGGATCGTTAGAATGGCAGCACGAAAGAAGAAGGCGAAGAAGAAGGCAGCTCGACGCGGAAAGCCCGCTGAGCTCATCATTTCGAAGGCCCGTACCAAGAATGCGACCAAGAAGTGCAACGTCGGCTCGGAGTTCTACGGAGCCCTGGACGCCGCGGTGCGCGACATGATCAAGGCTGCCGAGGCTCGGGCTGTCGGCAACAAGCGCAAGACGCTCAAGGCCGTCGATCTCTAGTTCGTCCGCTTGAGTACATGCGTCGGCTCCCTTGGGCGCCGATCGAAGGGGGCCCCTCCGGGAGAACCGGTGGGGCCCTTCGCATGTTCGGACCCCTGTTGCGCGGGCTTCAATCCTCGATCGGATGAGGGCTGAGGTTGATTCCGACGCGGAACAAGCGCTTGAGATCCACGCGCCGGAGGATCTCGACGGCGGGTAGGCCGTTGCGCTCGGCCAGGAATTCGATTGCGGCACTCGTCACCGTGGCCGCCCTTTCGAGAGCCCGCGGAAGGGTCTCCGAGTCTCCCAACGGCATATTTTCAGCCACGGCCACGGCATTGGCGACGCCCACGAAGGAATAAAAGAAGCCTCGCCGCTCGGAGTTCTCCAGGTCGGCCAGGGCGCGAAACACCAGGTGGCGCGAGTCGTGTGCGGCGGGGAGCCCGGGCATCCACACCGGGAGCGACCAGGCATTCGTGTCCAGGGGCTCGTGGGTTTCCGGGATCTCGGCCCGCGCGTCGGGCCGCAGGTAGCCGAAGATCTGCATGGCTTCATCCCAGGGAGGAAAGCCCATGTCCTGTAGGCGTCCGGTTCGCCATCGAAGAGCCCACTCGTCGAGATCGGTGTCGAGTTCCCAGATGGACCCTTGCATCAGCCGGTAGTAGAGCCAGTAGTCCTCGCGGAAGAGTACGTCGAACAGTCTGACGATGTGGGCGATGTCGTCGTTTTCGCGGGTGGCCACGAAGTAGAACTGGCCGTCCAGGGTTTGCGCTCCCGGTGGCGCTTGCCAATCGTCGTCGCGCGGATCGAGAAGCACCGTGATGCGCTCGCGCAGGTAGCGCACCAGCATTTCCGCATCGAGGGAGCGGGCGCCTCGCAGTAGCGCGGGTTCGCCGGCTGCGGCCAGGGTGGCAATCCAGGGTTCGAGGGCATCGATGTCCGGGAGGGGACCCGACCAGGCGTCGAGGTCGACTCCGGCCACGATCTGGGAACTCGACGCGTACGCGATCATCCAACTGGCGTCGGTCAGCCCGATGGCTTTCAGGGTAAAACAGAACTCGGCTTCGGGCAGGAGCGGGATCAGGGACTCGGGGTGTGGCGACAATTCGAGAAGAAGAGATCGCTCCCGTACCGGGGCCTCGCAAACCACCGCTACCTGGGCCGGTAGCGAGAGCGAAGCCAGGGCCTCGGTTGCTGCGCGACGGTCCTTGCGAGCCAGGGCGAGGACGTTGCGGGCCTCGGTAGTAAGGGCACTCCGGGCGTCCATCGGGATCAAACCCTAGCAGAGACGGGGCAACCGGAGCGATTCGGGGCCCAGTGCCTTCGCTAGTGTCCCGTCGTGTTCCGCCTCGAAGAGATCCGAAGACGCATTGCCGAGCATGTCCCCGTCGAGGTGTCTCGTGACGGGATGAGCCGCGCCGCGGTGGCCCTCGTGCTGGGTGGGCCGGCCGAGGCGCTGGAGATCCTGTTCATCAAGCGCGCAAGCCGCGATGGAGATCCCTGGTCGGGCCAGATGGCATTTCCGGGAGGGCGTTTTGATCCGGAGGACGAAAGCGAAAAGGAGACCGCGATTCGGGAGACCGAGGAAGAGGTAGGACTCTCGCTCTGGGAGGCGGAATCTCTCGGCCGAATCGACGACCTGCGGGGTCGACCGACGACGCCCTCGGGCGGGATTGTGGTCTCGGCCCACGTGTATTCTCTCCCTGCGCCGCCGCCGTTGGCGATCAATGCCGAAGTGGCCGAGGCCTTCTGGTTTCCACTTTCCGATCTTCTCGAGTCCGGACGCCAGGTTCAGTACAACTACCCGGGCCATGAGTCGATGGTGTTCCCGGGGCTGGTCGTCGGCGATCCCGAACGGCATGTCGTCTGGGGGCTCACCTATCGCTTTCTCGAAATCTTTCTCGAAATCACCGGTCTCCCATTGGGTACGCTTCCGAGCGACCTCGATCGACTCTAGGGGCTCTCTTCAAAGCCTCGGCATCGCACGACGGGTAGCGAGGGATACCGCGGAAATTCGGGGGCTCCCTCGGGTTTCGAGCAGCGCCAGAACTCGCCGCCGCGTTGGTTGTGGGTGATCCCAGAAAAGCGACAGCGAAGGCACAACCCGACTTCGCGAGCGAGACCGGCGACCGGGCGTGCGGGATCGGATTCGATTGCCATCGGGGGAGAGTCTACAATGGGCATGCATGGAAGCCTGGAGCCGTATTGTCGAACGCGTCGAGCGCCTTCTCCCGATGCTCGAAGATCTTCTTCGAGGGCTCACCGGTGCGGCTCCCGAGGCCGGGTTCTTCGACAGCGCTCGGGCATTCCGGTGGGATGTTTCTCGCGGTCCGGGCCGCCTGGTGGCGATTCCAAAGCCCGCGCATTTCGACATGGAAGACCTTCTCGGGGTGGAAAAACCACTGGAACGGCTCGTAGAGAATACCGAGCAGTTCCTGGCGGGACTTCCCTTCAACCACGTACTCCTCTACGGCGAGCGCGGAACCGGCAAGTCTTCTGCCGCAAGGGGGCTCCTCGCGCGCTACGAAGCGCGGGGCCTGCGCCTGGTCGAGGTGAAGCGTGAAGACCTCGTTCAACTTCCCAGTGTTCTGGCGGCGTTGCGCGCGGGTCGGGAGCATCACTTCCTACTCTTCTGCGACGATCTCTCATTCGGAAACGACGAGCGGGGTTTCCGCGAACTGAAGGCCGCGCTCGAGGGGAGCCTTGAAGAACCGCCGTCGAACGTGTGCCTGGTGGCGACGAGCAACCGCCGCCACCTGGTGCCGGAGTCGATGGATGAAAATCGCCAGGCGAAGGTCGACCGAAGCGGCGAACTGCACGTCGGCGAAGCGCTCAACGAGAAATTGGCTCTTTCCGATCGCTTTGGCTTGGTCCTGGGCTTCCACGGGTTTAGCCAGGAGACCTACCTGGCGATCGTCTCACGCTACATCGAGCAGGCGGGAGTGGACTTCGGAGTTGATGGGGTGCGGGAAGAGGCGCTGGCCTGGGCTCTGCGTCGAGGGAGTCGATCGGGGCGCACGGCGCGGCAGTTCGTCGACGATTGCGTGGGGCGCCATCGGCTGCGCCAGCGCAACGACTGACGAAAGGCGGATCAGTTCACGGGTCCTGGGGGGGGTGCGACCGGGGCGGGCGCGTAGCGCTCGCGCTGCTCGGCCGGGGTCTGCCCCATGATGCAGTCCCATGCGCGTTTCCCGATGCATTGGTTGAGGGCGTACTCGTCGCCTTCCTCGCCCTGCTGAGCGGCGCAGTATCTCTGGGCGCTCATTCGGCAGCGCAGTTCATGGACTTGCTCGGCCGTGTTCTCCGTTGGCGAGGGGCTCGAGCAGGCGGAGGTAAAAACGAGCAGGGACACGCAGCAAAGCGCGCCCAGCCCCAGCATTGCCACCGCGGTCTCGGTGGCCGGTTTCCGCACGGGGACCGAGGGCAACTCAGAGAACGCCGAGGTCGTGTGCGACCTTCGACAGCGCCGCGAGGGCCCGGTCGAGGTGTTCCCGGGTATGGGTGGCCATGTACGAGGTTCGGATCATGGCCCGCCCGGCGGGCACGGCCGGGGTGATCACCGGGTTCACGAACAGCCCGAGTTCCTGGAGCCGCACCGCCATCATGAAGGCCACGAGGTCATCGCCCACCACGAGCGGGATGACCGGCGAGTCGGAATCTCCGGTATCGAACCCGAGGTTGTCGAGTTCGCGCTTCATGTACGCCGTGTTTTCCCAGAGTTGCTTCCGTCGTTCGGGTTCCCGCTCGACGATCTCCAGGGCTTTCATGGCGGCGGCGACGCTCGCCGGGGGCGGAGCCGCGGAGAAGATCTGGCTTCGCGCGTGATAACGGATGTAGTCGACCACCGCCGAGTCGCCGACGATGAAGCCGCCAATTGCGGCAAGGGATTTCGAGAAGGTCCCCATGATGAGGTCGACGTCGTCCTCTACCCCGAAGTGCTCAGCGGTGCCGCGCCCATTCTCTCCGTGTACGCCAATGCCGTGGGCGTCGTCGACCATCAGGCGGGTTCCGTAGCGGTTCTTCAAAGCGGCCAGGCCCCGCAGATCGGAGACGTCTCCTTCCATGGAGAAGACGCCGTCGACGACGATCAGCTTGCCTCGATCCGCCGGGGCTCGTTGGAGTTTCCCCTCGAGGTCTTCCAGATCGTTGTGTGCGTACTTCAGGGTCTTCCCGAACCCCAGGCGAGCCCCATCGATGATGCAGGCGTGATCGAGGCTGTCGAGGAAGGCCATATCGTGTCGACCGAGGAGGCAGGAGAGCACGCCGAGGTTCACCTGGTAACCGGTCGAAAAGGAGAGAGCGGACTCGGCTCCCATGAAGGCTGCGAGGCGCTCCTCGAGTTCGACATGGATGTCCAGGGTTCCGTTCAGGAGCCTCGATCCCGCGCAACCGGTTCCGTATCGGCTCAGAGCCTCCGCCGCCGCTTCCTTGACTTCCGGGTGATCGGTCAGCCCGAGGTAGTTGTTGGAGCCCAGCATGACCACTTTTTTCCCATCCATCGTGACCACGGGGTTCTGGGGCGACGAGATGGGGCGGAAATAGGCGTCGAGGTTCTCGCGGCGAAGGGCCTCGGTGTGGCTGGCGAATTCAAGGCATTTTTGAAAGAGATCCAAGGCGTCTACTCCGGCTTCGGGTCCGCGCGAAAGGGTGTCGCGCTATTGGACTCGGTCTCCCTAGCTGTTGCGGCGGGCTCGTGGCCGCAAGCACTGCCTGATGTGAGCGACCCAACAAATGGGTCCGGGGGGGCGAGAGGGTGTCGCTTGGGTTCGGTGAGATCGAGGTTAACCCAGCCGTTCGTGGGACGTCAGTCGGAGAAGAAAAATGTTCCCCTAGGGGAGACCAGGAGGCCGTGAGGCTCTTCTAATCCGTCGATTCACCGCTGGAGAGCCAGGACTGCAGCGCGGGACCGATGTTTTTCGGTACTTCGCGCAGGCTGGCCGGCGATGACCCGCCGCAAAGGAGCACGATTGCCTGGAGCTCGGCAACCAGGGCGCTGGCGGTGTCGTGCAGTTGGGTTTGACCGCCGCTGGCATAGGCTCGCAGGAAGGGCAGCGCGAGCGAAACGGCATGGGCGCCGAGTGCGAGCGCTCGGGCGGCGTCGAGACCGGAGCGGATACCGCCCGAGGCAATGGTCTTAATCCCCGCGCGGTGCGCGAAAACGACGCTGGC